>JAIBCJ010000067.1 GCA_019694145.1 Solirubrobacterales bacterium
TTGATCATCACGTGCTTGATCTGGGTGTAGTCCTCGAGGGAGTACATGCTCATGTCCTTGCCGTAGCCGGATTCGTTGTATCCCCCGTGGGGCATCTCGACCGCCATCAGGATGTGGTCGTTCACCCAGACGGCACCGAAGCGGAGCGCGTTGGTGACCCGCATTGCGCGACCGACATCACGGGTCCAGACCGAGGAGGCCAGGCCGTACTTGGTGCCGTTGGCCCACCTGATCGCTTCTTCCTCGTCGGTGAAGCGCTGCACGGTCATCGCCGGCCCGAAGATCTCGTTCTGGACCATCTCGTCGTCCTGCCGGAGGTCGGCGACCACGGTCGGCTCGACGAAGAACCCGGGCAGACCTTCGGCCTGCTTGCCACCGGTGACGATCTGGGCATGCGAGGGCGCGCGGTCGAAGAAGCCGGTCACGTGTTCCAGCTGCCGGGCCGAGTTGACCGGGCCGAGCGTGGTCTCGGCGGAATCGAGATCGCCCATCACGTAGCCCTTCGCCTCGCCGGCGAGGCCGTTGACCACGTCGTCGTAGACCTTGGGCCCCGCCAGGATGCGGGTTGCCGCGGTGCAGTCCTGGCCGGCGTTGAACAGCGCGGTACCGGCGATCGTCTCATAGACCGCGTCGAGGTCGGCGTCGTCGAAGACGATCACCGGGGCCTTGCCGCCGAGTTCGAGGTGAACCCGTTTGAGCGAGTCGGCCGCGGCCTTCGCGATCCACTTGCCGGTGCCGATCGAACCGGTCAGCGAGACCATCTTGATGTCGGGATGGGTAACCAGGGTCGAACCGGCCGGATCACCGTGGCCGCCGATGAAGTTGGTCACACCGGGCGGGAAGACCTCGGCGCAGATCCGGGCCAGCGTATGCAGGGTCGAGACCGGCGTCGACTCGGCCGGCTTCAGGACCAGTGTGTTGCCGGTCGCGAGCGCCGGGCCGAGCTTCCAGGCGGCCATCATCAGCGGGTAGTTCCAGGGGGTGATCTGGGCGATCGGACCCACCGGTTCGCGGCGGATGAACGAGGTGTGGCCTTCCAGGTACTCCATCGCGGCCTTGCCTTCGAGGTTGCGGGCGGCGGTCGCGAAATAGCGAATGTGGTCGGCGGTGGTGTCGAGCTCCTCGTCGATGAAGGCCTGGCGCGGCTTGCCGGCATCGGCCGATTCCAGATCGGTCAGCTCGTCGCCGTTCTCGATGATCGCATCGGCAAGGGCAAGCAGGCGGTCGGAGCGCTCCCGCGGGGTGGTGGTCGCCCAGCCGTTCTCGAAGGCGCGTTTGGCGGCCGCCACCGCCCGGTTTACATCCTCGACCCCGGAGAGGGGTGACTCGGCGATCACTTCACCGGTCGAGGGGTTGATTACCTCCTCCGAGTCGCCGTCAACCGGGTCGACGAACTCGCCGTCGATCATGTTCTGAAGCCGGAGCTTCGCGGTTATCGCCATGGGATCAGACCCAGCCGAGTGCTTCCTCGACCGGTACGTACTGCTGGCCGGTGCCTTCGGCGACGCCTTCGTGGGTGACCTTGCCGGCCGCCACGTTGACCCCGGGCCGGAGGCCCGGATCCCGCTGGACCGCCGCCTGGATGCCGTTGTCGGCGAGGGCCAGGGCGTAGGGCAGGGTCGCGTTGGTGAGGGCCTGGGTCGAGGTGATCGGCACCGCGCCCGGCATGTTCGCCACGCAGTAGTGGATGATGCCGTCGACCTCGTAGGTCGGGTCACGGTGGGTGGTCGGCCGGGAAGTCTCGAAGCAGCCACCCTGGTCGATCGCAACGTCAACCAGAACCGCGCCCGGCTTCATCAGCTTCAGCTGTTCGCGCTTGATCACCCAGGGAGCGCGGGCGCCGTGGACCAGAACAGCGCCGATCACGAGGTCGGCCTTGGGCAGGAGCTCTTCAACCGCGAGGGTGGTCGAGTAAACGGTCGAGGCTTCGCGGGCGTAGTGCAGGTCAAGTTCACGCAGGCGGTCGAGCGAACGATCGAGGATGAAGACGTCCGCCGCCATGCCCATCGCGATGAAAGCGGCATTGGTGCCGACCACGCCGCCACCGATGACCACGACGTTGGCCGCCGCGACTCCGGGCACGCCGCCGAGCAGCACGCCCCGGCCCCCCAGCGGCTTCTCCAGCATGAAGGCGCCGGCCTGGGTTGCGATCCGGCCGGCGATCTCGCTCATCGGCGCCAGCAGCGGCAGCCGGCCCTCGGCGTCTTCGACCGTCTCATACGCGACGCAGGTCGAGCCGGACTTCATCAGGCCGGCGGTCTGCTCGGGGTCGGGGGCGAGGTGCAGGTAGGTGAAGAGCAGATGCCCGGGCTTCAGCATCTCGATCTCGGATGCCTGCAGTTCCTTCACATGCAGGATCATCTCGGCCGCCTCGAAGACGGAACTGGCGTCGGGCAGGATCCGCGCACCCTGCGCCTCGTATGAGGTATTCGGGATGGCGCTGCCTTCGCCGGCGCCGTCCTCGATGATTACCTCGTGGCCGTGCTCGACGAATTCACGCACCCCGGCCGGCGTGATCGCCACCCGGTACTCGTCCTGCTTGATCTCCTTGATGACGCCGACCTTCATCTCTTACCTCGTCCTCTCTGGTGGTCCGCTGGGGTGACTTTTCCGCCGGGCGGGGTGAATGGGTGAATCGATCAGTTCCTCATCATGGACGCGGCCTCGGTGAGGACCGGCCTGAGGACATCATGAATTTCCTCGAACTGCTCGGTGTCGCAGATGAGCGGCGGCGAGAACTGGATCACGGGGTCTCCCCGGTCGTCGGCCCGGCAGATCAGGCCGCGTTCGTAGAGCGCCCCTGAAAGGAAGCCGCGCAACAGCTTCTCTGACTCTTCGTCGTTGAAGCTCTGCTTCGTTTCCTGGTCCTTGACCAGCTCGATCGCCTGGAAGTAACCGGCGCCGCGCACGTCACCGACGATCGGGATGTCCCGGAGCGATTCCAGCATGCCGCGGAATTCGCCCTCCTTTGCCAGCACGTGGCCGCAGAGGTCCTCGCGTTCGAAGATCTCGATGTTGGCCAGGGCGACCGCCGCGCCGACCGGGTGGCCGGCGAAGGTGAAGCCGTGCGCGAAGGAGGCGGTGCCCTCCATGAACGGCTCGGCGACCTTGTCGGAGGCGATCATCGCGCCCATCGGCACGTAGGAGGAGGTCAGGGCCTTGGCCGAGGTGATGATGTCCGGCTGGTAACCGAAACGCTCGCAGCCGAAGTAGTGGCCGAGCCGGCCCCAGGCGCAGATCACTTCGTCGGAGATCAGCAGCACGTCGTACTTGTCGCAGATTTCGCGGACCCGCTGGAAGTAACCGTCGGGCGGCACGAAGCAGCCGCCGGCGTTCTGGACCGGTTCGAGGATCACCGCGGAGACGGTCTCGGGGCCCTCGAAGAGGATCCGCTCCTCGATCGCATCGGCTGCCCAGATCGGCTCCCGATCCTCGGGCCAGCGGTAGATGTTCGTGTTCGGCACGTGGCATCCGCCCGGAGCCAGCGGCTCGAACTGGGAACGAAGGTTGGTGATGCCGGTCGCCGAAAGCGCGCCGAGGGTGGTGCCGTGGTAGGCCACCTCGCGGGCGATGTGCTTGGCCTTCTGGCCGTTGCCTCGCATGCGGTGGTAGTTGCGGGCCAGCTTGAGAGCGGACTCGACCGCCTCGCCGCCGCCGCTGGTGAAGAAGACCCGGTTGAGGTCGCCCGGGGTCATCGAGGCGATCTTCGTGGCGAGCTCGATCGCCCGGGGATGGGCGTAGCTCCAGATCACGAAGAAGTCGAGTTCCTCGTACTGGCGGGCAGCCGCTTCGGCCAGTTCGGTGCGGCCGTGGCCGGCGTTCACGCAGAACAGCCCGGAAAGCCCGTCGAGGTACCGCTTGCCGTGGGCGTCGTAGACATAGGCGCCGTCGCCCCTGGCGATGATCGGAATCTCATGCTGGTCGTCGTAACCGCCCATGCGGGAGAAGTGCATCCAGAGGTGGCGGCGAGCCTGTTCCTGCAGAGCCTGGATTGAAGTTGATTCGGGAGTTGTGGTGGCCACGCGCTCCTCCTTTTCCGGATGGTGAAGTTGGGGGTGTGGACAAACCCTATGTCGGGTAAGTCACACAGGCAAGTCGACGGAACGTAAAAAGGGAGCGCCGCTCCGTTACCGGACGTCGGAGTTTCGGCCTGGCGCCGGGTTTGCCACTAGGTTTCCCGCATGGAGAGTCCAGAGGTTTCTTCTCGTCCGGAGCCTGCTGTCCCCAACCAGGGCGACCAGCCTCACCTCAAGGCCGACGCGATCAGTTTTGCCGACGGTCTCGCAATCGCCCTCGCCTCGACCGCCCCGGCCTACTCCCTGGCCGCGGTCATCGGCTCGATCGTCGTGCTGGTCGGGCTGCAGGCCCCGGCCGCCCTGCTGGTCGCCTTCGTGCCGATGTTCTTCATCGCTGCCGCCTTCTATTACATGAACAAGGCCGACCAGGACTGCGGAACCTGCTTCGCCTGGGTGACCCGGGCGATCGGACCCCAGGCGGGCTGGATGACCGGCTGGGCGATCTGCGTTACCGGCATCCTCGTGGTCGGCTCGCTGGCCGACGTGGCGGCAACCAGCTTCTTCGACCTGATCGGGGCCGACAGCCTGATGAACAGCACCGCGGCAGTGACCGGCACCGCCGTCGCCCTGATGATCGTGATGACCGGGGTATGCGTCTGGGGGACCGAGATTTCGGCCAACCTCCAGAAGGTTCTGATGGTCGTGCAGATCGTGCCGCTGATCCTGTTCATCGTCGTCGCCCTGTTCAAGGTCTGGAGCGGCGATGCCCCGGCCGGTTCGGTCGACCCGTCGCTTTCCTGGCTGAACCCCTTCGAGATCCCGACCGGGGCGCTTTCCGGTGCGATGCTGCTCGCGGTGTTCATCTACTGGGGCTGGGAAAGCGCGGTGAACCTGAACGAGGAAACCGAGGGGGACGTCGACAAGCCCGGACTGGCCGGCGTGATCTCGACCACGCTGCTGCTGATCACCTACGTCGGGGTCGCTTTCGCGATCGTCGCCTGGGGCGGCGTGTCCGGGGCCGGGAAGTTCGATGACAACGCCGCGATCCTCGCCACCTACGCCAAGCAGGTCCTGGGCGGAACCCTCGGGCTGCTGGTCCTGCTTTCGGTGGTGGTCTCGGCACTCGCCTCGACCCAGACCACGATCCTGCCCTCCTCCCGCACCTCGCTTTCGATGGCCCGGGCGGAAGCGATGCCCCATGCGCTCAGTGAGATCTCGGGCCGCTTCTTCACCCCGGTCGTTTCCACCGTGACGATCGGCGTCCTGGCGATCCTCTGGTACCTGCCCTCGAAGCTGATCAGCGAGAACTTCCTCTTCGATTCCCTTTCGGCCCTCTCGCTGATGATCGCCTTCTACTACGCGATGACCGGATACGCCTGCGCCTTCTACTACCGCCGGGAGCTCTTCAAGTCGGTGAAGAACCTGCTCTTCGTCGGCCTCGCCCCGGTGATCGGAGCCCTGCTGCTCACCTACCTCTTCATCAAGTCGCTGGTCGACTGGTCCGATCCGGCCAATTCCTACAGCGGCGCCTCCTGGTTCGGCTTCGCCCCGCCGGCGGTGATCGGGGTCGGCTTCCTGCTGCTCGGCGCGATGCTCCTGCTGGCCTGGCGGATCCATCAGGAAGAGCCGTTCTTCAAGCGGCGCCGCGAGGTCGCCGACCCGGGGCTGCTGGAGGGCAAGGCCGGAGCGGCGGTCGCCCTGGCCGGACCGGAAAACTAGCGCCGGATCCGCAGCGTCCTGCCGACGGTTCTGCCGGCCACGGTCACCTTGACCCGGACCTTGTTCCGGGCTTTCCTTCCAGCCCTCACGGTCAGCACGACCACACGGGTGCTGGCCGGATTGATCCGCTGAACTTTCCTCGTGCCGGCGACGCGCACGCGCCTGTTCGAGGAGCTGACCAGCAGGTTCAGGTTCTTCACCGGCTGGCCCATGCCCTTGACGGTGATCCGCAGTTTCAATCTGGCCTTGCCGCCGGCCCGGACCCAGCCGCGGGATGAACTCAGCCTGACCAGCTTGACCAGCTTGCGATTGGTGAGGGCGGGAGCGGGATGGGCGGGATCCGGTGACTGGCCGGGCGGCGAATCGCAGCGACCGGCTCCGCTCGTGGCCGGCGAGCCGGCGTCGAACCAGCTCCGCAGATCCTCGCTGTCCGCGATCCCGTCAAGACAGGCGGAAGAAAGGAACTCGCTGCTGAGCAGGTCCACGACCGGCCTGCCGTTGACGATCGGGGCGGCGAGGAGCTGTTCCTGGCTCTTGTCACCGTTCAGCCAGCGCTCGAACCAGGGCAGGACCCAGTGGGCCAGATCAAGTTTCTTGTCGGCCGAGGCGCCATCGGTGAACCCGCCGTGCGGGTAACCCTTCATGACCAGCTGCATGTTCGGAACCCCGTGTTCGGACCACCAACGGGGGCCGCTCAGTTTCAGGTCGGCCGGTTTGAAGTCCGGCTTGTAGGCGCAGGGCTCGTCCATTGCGAAGCTGAGCGCCGGAACGCTCGGGGTGACCTGGGTGGCCGGGACGGGATCACTCTGGCAGTCGATCCGGGCCGCGCCGGGATCCCCCTGCACGTATCGGCGAAGGGTGTCAAAGGCGACTATCGCCTTGATGCCCAGCGAGGGATCCCCCTGGAGCTGGCTCGAAATGATCGATCCCATCGAGTGTCCGGAAAGTCCAAGCCGGCCCAGGTCGATCATCGGCCCGAGGGTCGGGTCCGAGGCCTGGAGGCCTTTGAGGTACGCGATCACCGAGCGGACTGCGTCGACACCGCTGCGGTAGGCATCGGAGGCGGTCTGCTCGTTACCCGGCAACGAGCGGTGAACCGTGGTCACGAAGCCGTGACCGGCCAGGTACTGGGCCGCCCACCAGAGCGCACAGCGGTTGCCACCGAGCCCGTGCTGAAAGACGACTACCGGGCGGGGCCCGGGATAGGTCACCGTGTCGGCGGGGCGGAGCACGGTCATCGGGTAAGTCGCCGGAACCTGGCTGGAATCGGCCTGATGGCGAAGCGAGGGGATCGTGAAGTCCTGCCCGACCGAAGCTCCCATCCACGAAAGCGAATTCGAGGCAGAAGTCGGGCAGGGATTGTCACCGGTCACCGCAGCGTCAGCCCGGCCGCCGAAACAGGCAAGGGCGACGAGCATGGCCAGCAGGGCGAGGCATCTCGCCAGGCGGGGAAGCTTGTGATCGGCAGAGGTTTTCACGGGTACTAATCCCAACACCGAGACCGCCGCGAGTTGCGATCCGGTCGCGCCTGCGAAAGCCGTGCATAGAGGCAGTCGCGAAGCCGCGGATATGGACAATGGGCACATTCGATATGTCCCGTTTGGACAAAACGTGGTTGCGGAGGCCACCCGTTTTCGCATACGGTTCAACCGAACTTGCCGGAGGAGGCGTTCTGAAACTCCGGTTCTTGTCCAGCTGAGAGAGGGGTTCGATGGAAGGCTCGCCAGATCTACCGCCGATCGATCCGGATGCGGATCAGACCGAGGCCGTAGCCGGGAACGCCGCGAGATCTGGGAGCGGGGGAGTTCGCTTGGAGGGAGTCACCAAAAAGTTCGGTGATTTCACGGCAGTAAGTGAGATGGATCTCGACATCGCCGACGGCGAGTTCTTCACCATGCTCGGTCCCTCCGGCTGCGGCAAGACGACCACCCTGCGGATGGTCGCCGGCTTCGAACAGCCGACGACAGGCAAGGTCCTGATCGATGGCACGGATGTCGCCGGCCAACCGGCCTACAAGCGCCCGACCAACACCGTCTTCCAGTCCTACGCGCTTTTTCCCCACATGACCCTGGAGGAGAACGTCGGGTTCGGTCTCAAGCGCAAGAAGGTGCCCAAGGCCGAAATCAAGCAGCGTGTAGCGAACGAACTCGAGAGGGTCGGCCTTTCCCGCGAGGCGAAGCGCAAACCGAATCAGCTCTCTGGCGGCCAGCAGCAGCGCGTCGCCCTGGCCCGCGCCCTGGTCAACCTGCCCAAGGTGCTCTTGCTCGACGAGCCGCTTGGCGCTCTCGACCTCAAACTCCGCAAAGGCCTCCAGGTCCAGCTCAAGCAGATCCAGCGCGACGTCGGCATCACCTTCGTCTACGTCACCCATGACCAGGAAGAAGCCCTGACCATGAGTGACCGGATCGCGGTCATGAACGAGGGGCGCATCGAACAATGCGCAGATCCGGAGACGGTCTACGACCGACCGGCCACAACCTTCGTGGCGGGCTTCATTGGCGTTTCCAACCTGATGCCCGCCGAAGTCAAGGGATCGAACGAAATCCAGGTCGTGAACGGCCCCTTGGTCCCGACCCCCGACGCCGCGAAGTACTCCGGTGGCGAGAAGTGTTTTGCGGTAGTGCGTCCGGAGAAGCTGACGGTTTCGCTCCCTGAGAACGCGCCATCCGACCAGCCCGGCGTCGACGGAATCGTCGAAAGCTCGCTTTACCTCGGCACCTCCACCCAGATGGCCGTGCGGGTCACCGAGGACGTGATGATGACCGTGCTTGTCCCGAACGCGTCCGAAGATGCCCGGCAGCACCTCCCGGGCGGCGGCGCAAAGGTTCGCCTCAACTGGCTGCCCGAGCACATGCACCTCGTGGCCGAGTCCGAATCGGCCACGGCCGCCACCGACCCAACGCCCACCGAAAAAGTCACCGAAGGAGTCAACTGATGTCCGAGAGCAATGTGAAACGCGTTCGACTGCTGGCCCTGGCCGTCCTGGCCCTGGCCGTCTCGATGGTCCTCGTCGCCTGCGGCGGCGGAGGCATCGACGAAGGCTCTGACAACTCTGACGTGACCACCGCAACCGGCGGCGATCCGCAGGGATCACTGAAGATTTCGAACTGGCCCCTCTACATCGACGGGGCCACGATCAAGGATTTCCAGAATGACACCGGCATCAACACGACTTACACAGAGGATGTCAACGACAACAACGAGTTCTTCGGCAAGGTCCAGCAGCAGCTCGCACAGGGCGACTCGGGAGGCCGCGACATCATCGTCGTGACCGACTGGATGGCCGAGAAGATGTACAACCTCGGTTATATCCAGAATCTCGACAAGGCCAAGCTTCCCACCGTCGAGAAGAACCTGATCCCGAGCCTCCAGAGTCCGTCGTTCGACCCCGAACGCAAGTACAGCGTGCCGTGGCAGTCCGGCATGACCGGCCTGGTCGTCCGCAAGGATCTCGCTCCGGACGTGAAATCGATCAATGACCTCTTCGACCCGAAGTACAAGGGCAAAGTCACCCTGCTGACCGAGATGCGGGATACGGTGCCCCTGGTCATGGCCGCCGACGGGGTCGACCCCAAGGAGGCGACTACCCAGGACTGGCTCGACGCGATCGACAAGATCAAGGAGAACGTCGACAACGGGCAGATCCGCCGCTTCACCGGCAACGACTTCGTCCAGGACCTGGCCAAGGGCGATGTGGTCGCGGCGATCGGCTGGTCCGGTGACGCGGTCCAGGCCCAGTCCGACAACGAGAACATCGAGTACGTCCAGCCCGAGCAGGGCTGTTCGATCTGGTCCGACAACATGCTGATCCCGGTTGGGGCGCCCAACCCGGCCGCGGCCTACAAGTTCATGAACTACGTCTATGAGCCCGAAAACCAGGCGCAGATCACCAAGTACGTGAACTACGTAAGTCCGGTCAAGGGCGTAAGGGAGATCCTTGAGAAGCAGGATCCTGCGATCGCCAACAACAACCTGATCTTCCCCAGTGAGCAGTTCACCAAGAACTGCTTCGCGCAGGTCTCACCGCCCGGCGACGAAGCCGCGCAGCAGGAAGTCGAGCAGGCCTTCCAGGACGTGGTCACAGGCTGACCCCACGAAACAGCACAGAAATCAGGATGAAGAAGCCGGCGGATCAATGAGAAAGAGTTCCAACTGATGACGATCCGCCGGCGTCTGATTCCTTACTGGCTGCTCGCCCCGGGCCTGATCTGGCTCGTTCTCTTCTTCGTGATCCCCATGTATTACATGGGGGAGCTCTCGCTGAAGACCGGCTCGCTCGAAACCGGATACCAGCTCACCTGGGCGTTCGAGAACTACACCGACTCGATCAGCGAGTACTCGACCCAGTTCATCAGGGCCTTCTGGTACGCCGGCGTCGCGACTTTCTTTTGCCTTCTGATCGGCTACCCGCTCGCTTACGCGATCGCCTTCAAGGCGGGGCGCTGGAAGAACCTGATGCTTTTCGCGGTGGTGGCACCCTTCTTCACCACCTACCTGATCCGGACCATCGCCTGGAAGACCATCCTTGATGACTCCAGCCCGGTAGTCAGCTTCCTCAAGACGATTCACCTCGTGCCTCAGGACGGGCGGGTCCTGGCCACATCGGCTGCGGTGATCGCCGGCCTCACCTACAACTTCCTGCCCTTCATGGTCCTGCCGCTCTTCACCGCTCTCGAGCGGCTCGACCAGCGGCTGCTTGAGGCCGGCAAGGATTTGTATGCGTCAGCCACGCAGACGTTCTGGCGGATCACCCTTCCACTGACCATGCCCGGCATCATCGCCGGCATCCTCTTGACTTTCATCCCGGCGGCCGGTGACTACGTCAACGCGACTTTTCTCGGCGGCACCAACCAGGCGATGATCGGCAACGTGATCCAGTCGAAGTACCTGGTGGTCAACGATTATCCGGATGCGGCGGCGCTCTCCTTCACGCTGATGGCGATCATCCTCGTCGCACTCCTGTTCTACATAAAGTTCGCCGGTTCGGAAGCGTTGATGGGCGAAGAGGAGGAGACACGATGAAAGCCTGGCGCTGGACCAAGGATCACATGGTGCTCTTCGTCGGGTTGCTTGCCCTCGCGTACATGCTGATCCCGATCCTCGTCATCGCGGTCTTCTCGTTCAACAACCCGGAGGGCCGTTACAACTTCGAGTGGGTCGGCTTCACCACCGAATACTGGGGCAAGCCCTTCGCGATCACCGAACTGACCGACGCACTGCTGGTCAGTATCCGGCTTGCCTTCTTCACCGCAATCGGTGCCACGATCCTCGGCACTCTGATCGCAATCGCCCTGGTCCGGTACCAGTTCTTCGGGCGTCGGGCGGCGAACCTCCTGATCGTGATCCCGATGGCGACCCCCGAGGTCGTGATCGGTGCGTCGCTGCTCTCGATGTTCCTGATCTATGGCGCCAAGCTCGGGTTCGGCACGCTGCTGATCGCCCACATCATGTTCTCGATCAGCTTCGTGGTGATCGTGGTGAGGTCGCGTCTGATCGGATTCGACCGACGGCTCGAGGAAGCGGCGGCAGACCTCGGGGCGAATGCCTTCACGACTTTTCGCAAGGTGACCCTGCCGCTGATCGCGCCAGGGGTCATCTCGGCCGCCCTGCTTTCCTTCGCCCTCTCGATCGACGACTTCGTGATCTCGAACTTCAACTCGGGCTCCACCGTGACCTTCCCGCTCTACATCTTCGGCGCCAACCAGCGCGGCATCCCGGTCCAGGTCAACGTGATCGCGACCATGCTCTTCGCCGTCACCGTGATCGCGATGATCGCCGTCATCCTGCAGCAGCGCCGGGCCGAGAAGGCAGCGGGCCTGCGGCCGGACGAGATCGCCGACAAGAAAGCCATCTCCCTCCCCGTCTGACCCTGTTGGTGACCACGCCGCGGGCCCGAGTGGGCCCCGGTGGTTACGCCGTGGGATCGGGTGGTTACGCCGCGGGGGCCGGTGGTTACGCCGCGGGGTCGGGTGGGGGTAGCCGGGACGGACGCACGCGCGGCATTCAGCCGCGCTGGTCCTGGAGTGTCCCGGACAACCCCCA
>JAIBCJ010000001.1 GCA_019694145.1 Solirubrobacterales bacterium
CGCCCTCGAGTCAGAGGCGAACGTGGACCCGGCCGGCGTCACCGGGCAAAACGGCCCGGCGGGAGGGTCAGCCAAGTCAGAGGCAGCCTCCCCGTGAAGCGCTTCGGGGTCCTGCTGCTGATTCTGTTCGCCTTTGCCGGGCCGGCCCTGGCGATCGCCGACGAACCGAATCCGCGGGCCAGCCTGCCGCAGCTCGAGGACGAGGTGATGTGCCCGGTCTGTGGCACCCTGCTCGGTCTCTCCCACTCCCCGGCCGCCGAACGCGAACGCGTCTTCATCCGCAAATTGATCGCCGAGGGCAAGACCGACGAGGAGATCAAGGATGCCCTGGTCGCCGAATATGGCGGTCAGGTTCTTGCCCTGCCGGAGAACCGCGGCATCGACGTCTGGGCCTACGCGGTCCCGGTGATCGGCCTCGTCCTCGGCCTGATCGGCGTTATCGCCGCGATCGTCGTCTGGCGCCGCCGCCGGCCCGACCGCGGGAACGAGAACCCCGAAGCGGCGCCCAGTCCCGAAGAGGACGACCGCCTTGACGAGGACATGGCCCGCTTCGACCTCTGACCGTCGGTCAGGGATTGCGGACGCGGATTATTCCGCTGACCGAATCACCAAGTGAGGCGGTGACCAGGATCCGGTTCCTGCGGTCCAGAACCGATTCTCCCAGGCCGTAGAAGTACTGGCCGTTGGCGAAATTCCGGTCGAAGTCTCCAACGGTGGTCAGCCGTTCGAGGCGGCCGCTCGGGCTCTGCGGGTGAACCTCTCCGTCGGAACCTTCCGGTGTTTCGTATCCGGAGGTGATGATCCGCCCCTTGTCGTCGACAACGACCCCGAGCGCGTTCATCCAGGACAGATGCTCGCGGCCGAGCTGGGCGAAGAGCAGATCAAGGCGGCCGTCCGGCAGCAGCCGGACCATGCTGCTGTGAAGCGAAGTGGTTTCGCCCACGGCGACGATCCGGCCACGACGGTCCACAGTCAGGTCGGACAGGTAATCCGAGTAACCGTCCAGGGTCGGGTTGACGAGGGAGATTCCGTCCTTCGAGAAAGTCCGGTCCAGGCTCCCGCCGGGTTTCAGGCGAACCACCCCGAAGATGCTTCCCTTCCTCCCGGAACCGGATTCCGCCCTGACCGAAAGCCCGAGCACGACTTTGCCGGCCGGAGTCACTGCGAGCCCGCCCAGGCTCTGATCCGGAGCAATCCGGACCAGCCGGCGCCCGTCACCGGAGAACCGGCGGTCCGGCCTTCCGTTTGCCTTGAGGCGCATGACCAGCGCGGATTCCTCGCTGGTCTCGCCGGCGAGGACGATCCGGCCGCCGCGGGAGAAGAAGGCCTCCTCGGGAGTGACGCCGGCAGTTCCCGGCAGGATCGCCAGGCCGTCGCCGGAGAAACTCCGGTCGGGCCGGCCGTTTCTCTTCAGCCTTGCCAGAGCGCCCCAGAAGCCCTTGCGTCCGTTCGGTGCGGCAAGGCCGGCGACCAGGATGCGGCCATGCCGGTCGACGATCACGTCGACCGGGTTGATCGTCCCGGAGCGAAACCTCAGTCGGGCGAATCCGCGCTTGCCGAAAGACCGGTCCTTTCCGCCGCGGTTTAGGTACCTGACCACGGCCCCGGCCCTGGTTCCCCGGCCCGGAGAAAGGGCACCGACCACTTTGCCCGACGGCGTCCCGGCGACCGCCGAGAACCAGCCCGCCCAGCCGTCCTCGCCGAGTTTGACGACGCCGTCACCGGAAAAGCTCCGGTCCAGCGTTCCCGCGGTCGGGGCCTTGGCAGCGGCCGGCCCGGCCAACAGCATGAGCCCGAAAAGCGCCGTGAAAAGCAGCCTCTTCATGACCTCAAAAACACCGGGTAACACGGAACGATTCGGTTCCGTGCAGCACCCTCACATCCGCTCGGGAGCGCCGATTCCGAGCAGTTCCAGTGCGCGTTTGATCGTTTCGGCAGCGACGCCGCAGAGCTGGATCCGGGCGGCCTCGACCCCCTCTCCTTCAGCCCCCACAACCTGGCAGTCGCGGTAGAAGGCGTGGAAGGCGGCGGCGGTCTCGCTGGCATAGGCGCAGATCCGGTGCGGGGCGCGCCTTTCTGCCGCTTCGTGAACCTCGGCCGGGAACTCGAGCAGCTTCGAAACGAGCGCTTTCTCCGAAGGATCGACCGGAGCGGCGAGCGGATCACCACCCCCGTCGGCACCTTCCTCGGCCGCCTTGCGGAGGATGCTCTGGATCCGGGCGTGGGCGTACTGGACGTAATAGACCGGGTTGTCTGACGACTGGCTGCGGGCCAGGTCGAGATCGAGATCAATGGTCTGGTTGTGACTCCGCTGAAGCAGGAACCAGCGGGCGGCGTCGACGCCGATGTCCCCGGTCAGCTCGTCAAGGGTGACGATGTCCCCGGCCCGCTTGCTCATCTTGGTCCGCTGGCCGCCCTCGATCAGGTGGATCAACTGCATGATCTGGGCTTCGAACTCGGCCTTGCCGCCTTCGAGTGCTTCCATTGCCGCGGCCATCCGTGCCACGTAACCGTGGTGGTCGGCTCCGAGCACGTCGATCAGCCGGTCGTTGCCCCGCTCGATCTTGTCGACGTGGTAGGCCACATCGGCCCCGAAGTAGGTGACCTCGCCCGTGGACCTGACCAGGACCCGGTCCTTGTCGTCGCCAAAGTCGGTGGTCTTCAGCCAGACCGCGCCGTCCTCGTCGAAGACATGGCCCGCTTCGCGCATCCGCTCGATGCCGCGGTCAACCAGGTTGTCTTCATAGAGCGAGCGCTCGGAGAAGAAATCGTCCATCCGGACCCCGAAGTTCGCCAGCGAACCGCGGATGCCCTCGACCATCCACCCGACCCCGGTCCGGGCCAGGCCTTCGAGATCGGCCGGGTCGTGACCTTCGGCCTTCGCCCGCTCGGCCAGCTCGTTCACGTAGGTGCCCTTGTAGCCGTCCTCGGGGGGCTCCTCCCCGTTCATGCGGGCGGCGATCGAGGCGGCGAAGTTCTGGACCTGGGTGCCACCGTCGTTGACGTAGTACTCGGTTGTGATCCCGTTGCCGGTGGCTCGAAGCAGGCGTGAAAGCGAGTCGCCGTAGGCAGCGTGCCGGCCCGAAGCGGCGGTCAGGGGGCCGGTCGGATTGGCGGAGACGAACTCGACGATGATCCGTTCCGGGGTTTCGACCGGCGGCACTTCGGCCGCTCCGGTCGAGGCCATGGCGGCGGTAGCTTCGCGGTACCAGGCGTCACCGAGGAAGAGGTTGATGAAACCGGGGCCGGCAATCTCGGTCTTCTCGAGAGTCGGGCCCAGCTCGGCCTCGATCGCGGCGGCCAGCTCCGCGGCGATCTCGCGAGGTGGCCGGCCCAGTGGCTTGGCCAGCATCATCGCCGCGTTGGTCGAGTAGTCGCCCATTTCGGGGCGGGGCGACGGGTCAAGGGCCGGGCTGATTTCTTCATTGCCGGCCAGCCGCCGGGCCGTGACGGTAACGGCCTCAAGCAGAGCGGCGGTGGGATCGGCGGAACTGTTCACGCCGGCGATTCTATTTGCGGGCCCGGCCGGCCGCTGTCACTAGAGGTGGTACTTCTGGCCGGCGAGGATCTTGCTGGCCCGGAAGAGCTGCTCCAGCAGGACGACGCGGGCGAGCTGATGGGCCATGGTCTGCGGACCGAGCGAGAGCCGGTGGTCGGCCATCCCCGAGACCTCCCCCGGCAAACCTTCCGGACCGCCGATCAGCAAGGTCAGCCTCTGACCGTCGTGGCGGCGCTGGTCCAGCCATTCGGCCCAGCGCTCGGAGGTCATGTCCCGTCCGCCGGCCTCAAGCGCGACGATCGTGCCCGGATCGGGCCGGTTTCCGCCGGTCGCCAGGGCGGACTTCACCTGCCGCCCCAAGGCGTCGTCGTCCCTGGTTTCGGTGACCTCGACCGGCATCAGCGGCTTCAACAGCTTCAGGTAATGGGCCTCGGCCTCCGCAAACGGGGGCTTGATCTTCCCCACCGCGATCAGTTCAACCTTCATCCCGGCTGCCTCCCTTCGCACCCTCGGCGATCGCGATCCGATCGAAGGTCGAGGGATGGGTACCGAACATGAATTGCCAGAAGGCCGGCGGATCGACATCCGACAGGTTGGCCTTGGCGAGCCGCACCTGGAGGTCGACCAGACCCTGGGGATCGCCGGTCAGGGCGATCGAGTATCGGTCCGCCTTCGCCTCGACCTGGCGGGACAGCGCGTTGCCGGGAATCTGGAGCGCAAAGACCGCCAGGGCCATCCAGAGGGCGATCACCGGGATCAGCGCCGGGCTGTGGGGGTCGTCGCCATTGCGGCGCAGGGCCGCCGCGGTAGCAAGCTGGACGAAGAGCACCCCCAGCGGAATGACCAGCAGGGCGAAGAGCAGCCCGCGCCTCAGGTCCGCCGCCTTCACATGCCCGAGCTCATGCCCGACCAGGGCCGTGAACTCGCCCCGGTTCAGGGTCCGGATCGCGTTGTCATAGATGACCACCTGTTTGGTCGAGCCGATTCCGTTCACGTACGCATTCAAGGTAGAGGAACGGCGACTTGCGTCAACCTCGTAGACCTCCCCCACCTCCACCCCGGCCCGGTCCGCCAGCCGAAGCACCCCGGTTCGCGCCGGGCCGTCGGGAAGCGGGTCGAAATCGTTGAACAACGGCGAGATGACAACCGGCCAGAGCCAGACGGTGATCACCGCCCAGATCGCGACCAGAACCGACGCCGCGATCCAGAACCTGCCCTTCAGCCTTCGCCAAAGTGCCATCGCCAGCAGTCCGCCCAGCGCAGCAGGAATTGCCGTGACCACGGTGGCCAGCAGCCAGTCGAGCAAGCGCTCACCGAGAGCCTGATTGACCAGTCCGTAGTCCCGCCCGAGTTGCCAGGCGGCGATGTCAAAGGGCAGACCGGTCAATGCCAGAACAAGGGAAACGAGGGCGCCGGCGGCCAGCGCGCCGGGCAGCGGCCGGCGGCCGAGCCAGCCCAGCAGCCGCCGCATCGGGGCACCACGCCAGAAAGCAAGAAAGGCGAGGGTGGCGAACTGGACGACCAGGGACGCGAGGCCGATCAGGCGACCCCAGGAACGGTAGTCGCCGGCCCGGTCCAGTTCATGCGGGCTGAACCGGTCGGCGATCACCCGGGCTGCGGCGGCAGGATCGGGAACCGGAGGCCCCTGATCGGGAGCGAGCAGAAGCACCGCCAGACAGGCCGCCAGCACCGCGCCCAACCCGACCCTGGCCAGGGCGTAGCCGTTCAATGACCGACCCGCGGCCGAACCCGAATTCATTGCTCAATACGATATTCGGCGGGCCGCCTGACCATGAAAGTCGCCGTCATCTCGGACATCCACGCCAACCGGCACGCACTGGACGCCGTGCTCGCCGACATCGATGAAAGCGGGATCGAGGAGATCTGGTTTCTTGGGGATGCGGTTGGCTACGGCGCCTTTCCCGGCGAATGCGTACTGACCCTGAAGGATCGCTGTTCGGTCTTCCTGCTCGGAAATCACGACCTGGCCGCGCTCCGGGAGATCGACATCGGCACTTTCAGCCCCTCGGCTGCGATATCTGCCCGCTGGACCCGGGAACACATGGACGAGGACGCCTTCGAGGTTCTGCGTGGCCTGGATGGAACCTCGGCCGAGCGGGAGGGGATCGGCCTTTTTCACGCCTCGCCGCGAGATCCGATCTGGGAATACGTCGTTGACAGCGATCTGGCCGAAGACAATCTCGACTTCCAGGAACAGCGGGTCGCCCTGATCGGCCATTCCCACATCGCCCTCTACTTCACCCGGGTTGACGAGATGTCCAGGGTTTCGTCCGTGCTGGCGCCGGAAGGCACCGAGCTCGAGATGAGCGCCGGGAAGTGGCTGCTCAACCCGGGCAGCGCCGGGCAGCCGCGGGACGGCGACCCACGGTCAGCCTGGGCGGAACTGGACACGGAGAGCTTCCAGGCCCGTTTCCACCGGGTTCAGTACCCGGTCGAAGAGGCCGCAGAAGCGATCCGAAAGGCCGGTCTTCCCTCCCATCTGGGTGACCGGCTCTTTAAGGGCCAGTAAAGGTCCGGGATGCGTCACAAAGGCCAGCGGTCCAACCATCTACACTCGGCGGGAATGCCGTTTTTTGCCCGACACCGCCCCCGCCGGGGTTTTCTGCCTGCCCTGTTTGCCAGCCTGGCCCTCTCCCTGCTCCTGGCCGGATGTGGCGAGGATCGGAGTAACCTGATACCTGAGGAAACGTCGAATTCGCTGATCTCCAAGATCAACCGTGCCGAGGCGCTGGCCGCCGATCACAAGTGTTTTGCGGCCGGTGACGTGGCGGCTTCGGCCCAGGCCGAGATCGAAGGACTCGGCGGCAAAATCGACCCGGAGCTGAAACGTTCACTGATCGACGGTGTGACATCCCTCCAGACCATGCTCAGTGATCAGGACATCTGCATCGACGAGGGAACCGTTACGGAAGAGCCGATCCAGACCGAAGTGCCGGAAACCGACACCGGGACCGGAGGCACGACCGGAGAGACCGGCACCACGGACACCCAAACGACCACCACCGGCACCCAGGGCACCACCACCGATGAAAACCAGAACACGGATCAGACCCAGAACGGCGACAACGGCCAGCAGACCGAGCCCACCCCGCCGGTCACCAATCCGACCAGTCCGACGACCCCGACCAACCCCACGACCCCGACCACACCACCGAGCACAGGCCCTGGCTCTGGCGGGCTCGGCCCCGGGTAATCCACGATGACCGAACCGACGATTCTCGCTGACCGTTACGAGCTCCGCGACAAGCTGGGCTCAGGCGGCATGTCAAACGTGTACCGGGCGACCGACCGCATCCTGGAGCGGACCGTTGCGGTCAAGGTGCTGGCCGAACACCTCTCGGATGACGACCGCTTCGTCGCCCGTTTCCGGCGTGAAGCCCTGGCCGTCGCCAAACTGATCCATCCGAACATCGTCCAGGTCTATGACACCGGTGTCGACCATGGCCGCCACTTCATCGTCATGGAATGCGTCGAAGGCAAGTCGGGCGCCCAGATCCTCAAGACCGAAGGCCTGGTCGATCCCGAGGTGACGGTCGAGATCGGCGTGCAGGCCTGCGCCGGCCTCGAGTACGCCCACCGCCACGGGATCATCCACCGGGACGTGAAGCCGGGCAACCTGATGGTGATCGGCGGCCCGGTCGGCGGCGGCGAGATGACCTGCAAGCTGACCGATTTCGGGATCGCCCGGGCGGCCGAGCAGACCCGGATCACCCAGGTCGGCTCCGTGGTCGGGACCGCCGCCTACCTGGCCCCCGAACAGGTTCGGGGTGAAGAGGCGACACCGTCGACCGACGTTTACGCCCTGGGTGTCGTGCTCTACCAGTTCTTGACCGGTCGCCTGCCATACGAGGGTTCCTCGCTGGCCGAGCTTGCGGTGCGCCAGCAGAACGAGAAGCCGCTGCCGCCGAGGACCTACAACGCCGACGTGCCGGAAACCGTAAGCGCCGCGGTGATGAGGGCGCTCGAAGGTGACAAGGCCTACCGCTTCAACACCGCCGCGGCTCTTTCCGACGGGCTCCAGCGAGGGTTGCGGGGCGAGGACGTGACTCTCCAGATGGACGAGGAACCGGTAACTCCGGCCGAATTCCCGCAGGCCGAGACCGCGACCCGGCCGCTGGAACGCACGGCCCGCACCGCTCACCGGCCGGCCCCGCCGCCGCCCCGCTACACCCTCCCCCAGACCGCTCCCCGGCCCCGCCAGAAGCGTTCGTTCATTCGCTCTTTCTTCCGCTTCGTGCTGGGCATCCTCGCCCTGGTCCTGATCGCCGCGGTGGTCGCGGGTTCAGTCATCCTGCTGACCGACCGGGCAGCCTCGGTCAAGATCAAGGAATGGACGGGGAATTCGGTCGAGAAGATCTCGAACGAGCTGAAGCAGCAGATCCGCGACAACACCCAGTAGTCATTTCACTTCGGTCTTGAGGGTGCGGACGATTCCCGCCGCGATGAAGACCGCCAGCCAGCCGACCAGGACGATTACCGCGATCCCGGTGTCATTGGTCGTGGTTTGACCGAAGAAGTCATCGGTGGTGCCGCGGATCGCGATGTCGATGTCAGACAGGGCGATGCCGATCGTGTAGTCCCCGACCTTCGGAATCAGTGAAATGAAGCCGTCGAGGACGAAGAAGAAGACGAAGGAAAGGACCAGGCCCCCGGCCATCGACCGGGTGAGAAGGGTGAGCGAGAAGGCGGTCACCGCCCAGGCAATGTCGGCGACCAGCCAGGCGCCGAGAATCTTCCCCGCGGTGCCGATCTCGATCGAGGTGGCATGCCCCGAGCCGGCCAGACTGAAAATCAGGGTTCCGAGGACGATCAGGATTACCGTCACCGCGACCACGGCCAGGACGAGCACGGCCAGCTTCGAAAGCACCAGGCGAAGCCGCCGCGGATCAGCCGAGAGCGCCCGCCGAAGCGTGTTCTGCCCGAACTCCACCCCGGCCATCCAGGAGCCGACGACCAGCGCCGCGATCTGGCCCGGAAGCCCAACCGCAAGGTCGAGTACGGCACTGTCGGTCCCCACGCCCCAGATCACCGAAGCAACGATGCCGCCGACGAAGAAGGCGAGCAGGATCGCCAGCGTCCAGCGCGGTGTCGGCATCGAACGCAGCTTGAGCAGCTCAGCTCTCATCGCCGGCTCCATCGGTCAGCGAGAGGAAGACCCTCTCGAGGTCGGGACGCTCGCGCATCAGCCCGCGCAGCCAGATGCCGGATTCGGCGAGGATGCGGGTGATCTCCGAGTCGTCCTCGATCTCGCCCCGGGCGACGAGGCTGCCCTCTCCCCTGTCCTCGACTTCCAGACCCGCCCGGCGGAGGATCGCGGTCGCCGCCTCGGCCTGCGAGATCCGCACGTAAACCCTGTAGCCCTCGCCGACCCCGGTCGAGGCGAGGATCTCCTCCATGGTTCCGTCAGCAACCAGCCTGCCCTTGTTGATGATCGTGACCCGGTCGCACATCAGCTGGACCTCGGAGAGCAGATGGGAAGAGACCAGCACGGTCACGCCGCGCTCGGGAAGTTGCTTGATCAATTCCCTGATCTCGACGATCCCCGAAGGGTCGAGACCGTTGGTCGGCTCATCGAGCAGGACCAGCCGGGGCTTGCCGAGCAGGGAGATCGCCAGACCGAGGCGCTGCTTCATGCCCAGCGAAAAGGTCCGGGCGTTGGAGTCGGCCCGATCGCCCAGGTCGACCAGTTCCAGCAGGTCGTCGATCTCGGCCCCGGCATCCGCGAGCCCGAGCGTCGCGGCCTGGATCTGCATGTTCTGCCGGGCGGTGGCACGGCCGTAGAGCGCCGGGCCCTCGATCAGCGAGCCCGTCTGGCGAACCGCTTCGGTGAAACCAGGGCCGCCGGGCCGGGCTCCGAGCAGGCTCGCGGTTCCGCTGTTCATCCCGGCCAGGCCGAGCAGGATCCTGATCGCGGTCGTCTTGCCGGAACCGTTTGGACCGAGCAGCCCGCAGACCGACCCCTCGGGCACCGCAAGGGAGAGGTCGTCCAGGGCGACGGTGGCCCCGAACTTCTTGGTCACTCCTTCCAGCCGGATTAGCGTCTCGGGCATCGCGGGCGGAATCCTAACCGGCTTCCCAGGGCGCCAGACCGCCCAGGATCCGCTCACTGTAGGCAGCGTAGGTTCCGGCCGAAATCGCCTCGCGGGCACCACGCATCAGCCGTTCCATGTAGGTCAGGTTGTGGTCGACCAGCAGCCGGACGGCGGTCAGCTCTTCCGACTTCGAGATGTAGTTGAGGTAGTCCCGGTCGTAGCGCTCACAGGCCGCGCAGGGGCAGCCGGGGACCAGCGGCTCGCGGTTGCCGATCTCGCGTGGCTTGCGGACATCGATCCGGAAGCGCTTCTCCGGCAGCGGCGCCAGGGCCATGCCGTGGCGGGCGAGCCGGGTCGGAACGGCACAGTCGAAGACATCGAGGCCGAGCGCCACGCCTCGCATCAGGTCATCAACTTCGCCGATCCCGAGCAGGTGCTTGGGAGCCTCGACCGGCAGGTTCGGCACCGTGAAACCGAGCACTTCGGCCATCTCTTCCTTGTCGCGGCCGAGGGTGCCGCCGATCGAGATCCCGTCAACCGCAGATGAGGAGACCGCCTCGCAGGACTCCCTGCGCAGGTCGGCGTGGGTGCCTCCCTGGATGATCCCGAAGACCGCCTGCCCGGCCGGGCCATTGGCTTCGTGCCAGTCGAGGCAGCGTTTCAGCCAGCGGTGCGTCCGCTCGGTCGAGCGGGCGGTGTACTCACGGTCGGCGTGGAAGGGGGTGCATTCATCGAAGACCAGGGCGATGTCGGAAGCGAGCGCGGCCTGGACCCGCATCGACTCCTCCGGTGAAAGCATCAACTCGGAGCCGTCCTTGTAGGAACGGAATCGCACTCCCTCCTCCTCGATCCCCAGGGTTTTGGCGAGCCCGTACATCTTGCGTCCCGAGCCCTTGATCTCCTCGGCCACCCCGCCGTGGGCCAGCGAGAAGACCTGGAAGCCGCCCGAGTCGGTGATGATCGCCTTCTCCCAGCCCATGAACCGGTGGAGCCCGCCGGCTTCGGCGATCCGCTCCGGCCCCGGAGCGACCAGCAGGTGGTAGGTGTTGCCCAGCACCATCTGGTAACCCATTCCCTCGATTTCCCGCGTGGACATGCCGCGAACCGAGCCCTTGGTTGCGAGGGGGATGAAGGCCGGCGTTTCGACCGGGCCGTGGGGTGTCAGAAGGGTGCCGCGACGGGCATCGCCATCGCGGGCGTGGATCTCGAAGGTCAGCCGGGCCGGGTCGTGGCGCATCAGGCCACCCTATCCGTCCGGAAAACCACGCGAGATTCCCGTTTGTGCCGGTATGCGGCGCGAACCGGGATCTCGCGGATCAGGCGGGCTCGATCAGGCTGCGGCCGGTCATCTCTACCGGCTGCTGAATCCCGAGCATCTGGAGGATGGTCGGTGCGACGTCGGCGAGGATGCCACCGTCGGCCAGGTTGAAGCCCTCGGCGGTGACGATGACCGGCACCGGGTTCAGCGAATGAGCGGTGTTCGGGGAGCCGTCGGGTTCAAGCATGTTGTCGGCGTTGCCGTGATCGGCGGTGATCAGGCAGGCCCCGCCCGAGTCGAGGACGGTCTTGACCACCCGGCCGAGGCAGGCGTCAACCGCCTCGATCGCCTGGACCGCGGCGGGGATGACACCGGTGTGTCCGACCATGTCCGGGTTGGCGAAGTTGATGATCCCGAAGCGCGGTTCGTCTTCCTCCCACCCCGCGACGAAGGCATCCGCCGCCTGGTTGGCGCTCATCTCGGGCTTGAAATCGTAGGTCGGGACGTCGCGGGGGGATTCGACCAGGCGCCGGTCCTCCCCCTCCCATTCGCGCTCGCGGCCTCCGTTGAAGAAGTAGGTCACGTGGGGATACTTCTCGGTTTCCGCGACATGGAGCTGGCGGCCGCCGTCGCCGGCAATCACCTGGGCCATAGTCACCTTCGGCCGCTCCTCCGGGAAGGCGACCGGGTAGGGCCAGCCTTCGCGATAGGAGGTCATGGTGGTCAGGTCGAGTAGCGGTCCACCCGAGCGGACGAACTCGTCGAAGTCCGGTTCGGCCAGGGCGCGAGTGAGTTCCCGGGCCCGGTCGGGGCGGAAATTGATGAAGATCGCGGTGTCACCCTCGCGGGCCCCGTCATAGCCGGCGATCACGGTCGGCTTGATGAACTCGTCGGTCAGATCATGCTCGTATGAGTCGGCGACCGCCTCGCCTGCCGTGGCAGCCGCGGGACCTGCCCCGTGGACGATCGCGTCGTAGGCGAGTTTGACCCGGTCCCAGCGGGTGTCGCGGTCCATCGCGTAGTAGCGACCGCTGACCGTGCCGACCCGCCCGGCCGAGCGCAGCCAGCGTTCCAGTTCCTCGACGTACTTCGCGCCCCCGTGCGGCAGGGTGTCGCGGCCGTCGGTAATCGCGTGGAAGATCACGTCCGGCACCCCCTCCTGGGAGGTCAGTTCGACACAGGCCTCAAGGTGCTCCCAGCCGGAATGAACCCCGCCGTCGGAAACCAGGCCGATCAGATGCAGCCGCCCGTTGCCGTTGACCGCCTTCTGGCAGGCCGCGACGAGGGCCTCGTTGTCGAAAAAGGAACCGTCGGCGACTGCGGTGTCGATCCGGGCCAGGTCCTGCTTGACGATCGCACCGGCGCCGAGATTGAGGTGACCGACCTCGGAGTTGCCCATCTGCCCTTCCGGCAGGCCGACGTCCGGGCCCTGGGCGGAGAGCTGCGTGGTCGGGTACTGCTCCCAGAGCCGGTCGAAGTTGGGCGTGTTCGCCAGCGAGATCGCGTTGCCCGGGCCGGGCGGGGCGATGCCCCAGCCGTCGAGGATTATCAGCGCCGCCGATGGTACGGGCAGGTTCGCCATGGGTCCCGGGTTCCTTACGCGGCCGGCGCGGCGGCGACGATCGCGCCGAAGTCATCCGGGTCGAGGGCGGCGCCGCCAACCAGGGCGCCGTCGATGTCAGGCAGCGCCAGGAGCTCTTCCGCGTTGGCCGGTTTGACCGATCCGCCGTAAAGGATCCGCACCAGCTCGGCCTTGTGGGGATCCCGCGAGCGCAGCAGGTTGCGAATGAATTCGCAGGCATCCTGGGCCTGTTCCGGGGAAGCGGTGAGGCCGGTGCCGATCGCCCAGACGGGCTCGTAGGCGATCACCACCTTCTCCAGGTCGTCGGTGTGAATCTCCGCCAGGTCGGTCAGGACCTGATGCGAAAGCACCGATTCGGTGTCGTTCGATTCCCGCTCGGCCTGGGTCTCACCGACGCAGAGGATCGGCTCGAGGCCGGCTTCGATCGCCCTCGGAACCTTGCGGGCCAGCGCCTCGTCGGTCTCGCCGAAGAACTGGCGCCGTTCGGAGTGGCCGAGGATCGTGCCGTCAACGCCGATGTCAAGCAGCATCGGGGCCGAGACCTCGCCGGTGAAGGCTCCGGAATCCTCGTAGAACATGTTCTGGGCGCATACCTTGACCGGGGTGCCGGCGCAGCGCTCGGCCACCCGCTGAAGAGCCAGCCACGGCGGGCAGAGCACGACCTCGGCCCCGTCGGCGGACCGGGTCGGCAGGAAGGCATCGAGGAACTCGTCCGCTTCTGACGCGGTCTTGTTCATTTTCCAGTTGGCGGCTACATACGGTCGACGGCTCATGTCCGGCCTCTTTCGATTTGTTACTTGTCGTTCAATGCGGCCACGCCCGGGAGGTCCTTGCCCTCCAGCAGTTCAAGCGAAGCGCCGCCTCCGGTCGAAACCCAGTTCACCTGGTCGGTCAGCCCGAACTTGACCAGGGCGGCGACCGAATCGCCGCCGCCGACCACGGTGTATCCGGGAGCGGCTGCCACCGCCTCGGCCACGGTCCGGGTGCCGCCGGCGAATGGTCCCAGCTCGAAGGCCCCCATCGGCCCGTTCCAGAGCACGGTTCCGGCCGATCCGACCCGGGCCGCGTAATCCGCTGCGGACTTCGGACCGATGTCGAGGCCCATCCATCCTTCCGGCACGTCCACTCCGTCGAGTTCCTCGGTGTCGGTGTCGGCCGAGAACTCGCGGCCGAGCGCGAGGTCGGTCGGCAGGACCAGCTCGCAATTGCCGGCGGCGGCCTTCTCCAGGGCTTCACGGGCGAGCGGGATGTCGTCGTCATGGCAGAGCGAGCCACCGATCGCGTGCCCCTGGGCCTTGTAGAAGGGGAAGCACATGGCGCCGCCGATCAGGATCTGGTCGGCGATCTCAAGGAAGCGGTCGATCACTCCGACCTTGTCGGAAACCTTGGCCCCGCCCAGCACCACGACCAGGGGCCGGGCCGGGTCGGTGGCGACCGAGGTCAGGTTCTCGACTTCCTTCTCCAGCAGCAGGCCCGCGTAGGCGGGCAGGTCTGCGGCCACGCCGGCGGTGCTGGCGTGGGCCCGGTGGGCAGCACCGAAGGCGTCGTTCACATAGATGTCAGCGAGCGCGGCGAGCCGGGCCGCGAGAGCCGGGGCGTTCTCGGTCTCGCCCGGTTCGAAGCGGGTGTTTTCAAGCAGCAGGATCTGGCCTGGCTGAAGGTCCTCGACCTTCGCTTCGGAGTCTTGGCCAGCGACGTCATCCGCCAACCCGACCGGCTGCCCGGTCAGCTCCGACAGTCGCTTCGCCGCCGGCGCCAGCGAAAGCTCCGGCACGACCTGGCCCTTTGGCCGGCCCAGGTGGGAACAGAGAATGACCCTGGCCCCGCGACCGGTCAGATACTCGATGGTTGGCAGCGCAGCCCTGATCCGGGTGTCATCGGTGACCTCTTCCCCGTCGAGGGGAACGTTGAAGTCGACCCGGACCAGGACTCGCTTGCCGTCGACGTCGGCGTCGCGAACCGACGCCTTGTCGAAAGCCATTTCCAGCTCCTCGCTGAAGCCGTCCTAGAGGACCTTGCCGAGCAGCTCGACGCAGCGGTTCGAGTAACCCCACTCGTTGTCGTACCAGGAAACTGCCTTGACCAGGGTGCCGTCACCGATCACCTGGGTCAGGGCTGCGTCGAAGATCGACGAATGGGGGTCACCGACGATGTCGGTCGAGACGATCGGGTCCTCGGTGTAGGCCAGGATGCCCTTGAGCGGGCCCTCGGCCGCTGCCTTGACCGCGGCGTTGACCTCTTCGGCGCTGGTCGCCTTCGAGGGGGTGAAGGTCAGGTCGACGACCGAACCGGTGATCACCGGAGCACGAACCGCGAAGCCGTTCAGCTTGCCGGCCAGGTCGGGCAGGACCAGTCCGACGGCCTTGGCCGCACCGGTGGTGGTCGGGATCAGGTTCTGCGCGGCAGCACGGGCCCGGCGCAGGTCCTTGTGGGGCATGTCCTGAAGCCGCTGGTCCGAGGTGTAGGCGTGAATCGTGGTCATCAGGCCCTGCTCGATGCCGACCGCGTCATTGATCGCCTTGGCGAAGGGGGCCAGGCAGTTGGTGGTGCAGGATGCGTTCGAGATGATGTTGTGGTTCTCGGGGTCGTAATCGTCGAAGTTGACTCCGAGCGCCACGGTCACGTCGGGATCGGTCGCCGGCGCCGAGATGATGACCTTCTTCGCGCCTGCCGACAGATGCTTGGCGGCGTCGTCGCGCTTGGTGAAGAAACCGGTCGACTCGAGAACCACGTCGATTCCAAGGTCGCCCCAGGGCAGGTCGGCCGGGTCACGCTCGGCCAGGACCTTGATCTCCTTGCCGTCGACGGTGATCGAGCCCTCGCCGGCGCTCACCTCGGCGTCGAGGCGCCCGAGGATCGAGTCGTACTTGAGCAGGTGCGCGAGGGTCTCGGTGTCGACCAGGTCGTTGATCGCGACGATGTCCAGATCAGCACCGGAATCGTGCGCTGCCCGGAAAACGTTCCGGCCGATCCGGCCAAAACCGTTGATTGCCACCTTGACGCTCATTCGCTACCGCCTCCTGGGAAAACTGGGTTGGTGAAACTCCGATTACACCTTGGATTCTACGGCCCCGCCACCCCCGGTGCCCTGCGGTCAAACACCGAAATCAGGGGTGGGTCGGATTTCCGTCCCTGCTGCCGGTTATCCGACCCACTGCCGGTGAACAGCGGCATTGACGGGGGAATGTGGGGTCACCCGTAGACCTGTGGCGGCTCCGAGTCCGGTTCAGGCCCGAGTTTCGGGAGGTGCCTATGGATTTCGTCTATATGAACGAAATCCATAGGCACCTGCCCCGGATCGAGGCCGGGACCTCTAGTCCTGGGAGACGGTGATCTCTATGTCGTGACCGTCAGGGTCGCGGAGGAAGGCGGAGTAGGAGCCCGATCCGTGGGCGCTGGTTTCGCCGGGCTGGGCGACGTTCGAGCCGCCGGAGTTGGTTCCGCCTTCCCAGGCGGCCTTGACGGCCGCGATGCCGGGGGCGCCGAGGCTGACCATCGTGCCTTCGGCCCGGACTCCGGTTCGTTCGGTGATGAAGAGGATCGGACGGGAAATGCCGTATCCGACCGCGTTCGTTTCGTTCACGTGGCGTCGCCACCCGAGTGGCGAGAGCAGCGCGTCATAGAACGAGGAGGCGCGAGGGAGATCGGAAACTTCGAGGACGATGTGGTGAATCACTCACGGCAGGCTAATGGAGATGCAACAAAACGGGAACCTGACCGTTGGCGAGTGGTCGAGGGCGGCCGGGCGGAACGGTGAAATCCGGTCCCTGGATTTGCGGCGCCGGGCGACTACTGCCGGGGGGTCCAGCGGAAGTAGCGCAAGGCGATGAGGAATCCGGCCAGGCCCCAGATGGCGACCACCGCGAGTTCGCCCCACTCGAAACCCGCCCCGACGGTCTTCGGGCTGTAGGCGGAGAAGAAGGCCTCGAAGAAATCCCGCACCGGGAAGTGGTTGGCGAATGAGAGGACACCTTCGGGGATCTCGTTTTCGGGGATGAAGATTCCGGAAAGGAAATAGAGCGGAAGGGTGATCGCATTGGAGATCGCCGAAGCGGCTTCGCGCGAGGGAATGATCACGGTCATCGCCAGGCCGAGGCAGCAGAACGAAGTCGCGCCGACGACCAGGGTCACGAGCACGGCCGGAATCCGTTCCCAGGGGATCGGCGCGTCATAGAGCAGCTTCCCGATCAGCGTGACCACGACCAGCATCACGGCCGAGATCACGATCGCGTTGCCGACCCGGCCGGCGATGAAGACCCAGGGCGGCAGCGGGGTTCCGCGGCCACGCTTGAGCAGACCCTGCTCCCGGGCGATCGTGACGTTCATCGACAGGTTGACCATGGTCGCCGAGATCACGGCGAGGGTGACGATCGCCGGGATGTAATAGGTGGTCACCTTGACTCCCCCCAGTTCCTCGATCTGGTCGCCGCCAAAGATCGTGGCGAAGATCAGCAGAAAGAGCACCGGCAGGAGCGCCGTGAAGAAGACCGAAGCGGGGTTTCGCCAGAAGACCTTCTGGGCAAAGCGGAACTCGTGCAGTGCCAGGGAGATCGGCTTCATGCGTCGGTCAGCTCCAGGTAGACATCCTCGAGGCTGGGCCGGCGGACTTCGAGATGCTGGATCTCGAGGTCGCTTTCAATTGCCCAGCCGGTAATCCGGTTGAGGTCGGCGACCGGCTCGTGAGTGCCGATACTGACCGTGCGGAGGCCGGTGTCGTCTTCGCTGCTCGACTGGGTCTGGCCGACTCCGGCGATGCCCGCCAGGTCCGTTCCGGCCGGCACCGAGAAGGAGATCGTGGTCGGCATGCGACGGCGGTCACCGAGGTTCTCCGGGGTGTCGAGGGCGACGATCCGCCCTTCGCTCATGATCGCCACCCGGTCGGCGAGGAACTGGGCCTCCTCCATGTAATGGGTGGTCAGCAGCACGGTCTTGCCGAGGCCGCGGAGCCCGGCCACCATCTCCCAGGCCTGCCGGCGGGCCGACGGGTCGAAGCCGGTGGTCGGCTCGTCCAGAAAGAGCAGGTCGGGGTCGCCGACCAGGGCGATGCCGACGTCGAGCCGGCGCTGCTGGCCGCCGGACAGTTTGCGGGCACGCGTCCCGGCCTGTTCCTCGAGACCGACCAGTCCGATCACCTCGTCGACCTCGCGGGGATTGCGGTAGTAGCCGGCATATTGCTGAAGCGATTCCCTGACCGTCAGGGCCGGCTCCAGCGTGGTGCTCTGCAGCACGATCCCGATCCGGTCCCGCCAGGCGGGGGTTGGTTTGGCGGGATCCACGCCGAGGACACTGACTTCGCCCCCGTCGCGGTCACGGTAGCCCTCGAGGATCTCGACCGTGGTCGTCTTCCCGGCCCCGTTCGGGCCAAGCACGGCCACGATCTCCTCGGGGAAGACCTCGAGATCGACTCCCCGGACCGCCTCAAGATCGTCGTAGGTCTTGCGCAGGCCCTTGATGCTTATTGCCGCACTGGACACGGCCAACAACCCTACGGGGTTGGGGAATCAGGCAATGTCCCGGTGCGTGACCCGGACCTTCACGTCGTCGCGGGTCGAGAACTCGCGCCAGATCCGTTCCGCCACGGTGATCGACCGGTGCCGGCCCCCCGTGCAGCCGATCGCGATCGTGAGGTGGCTCTTGCCCTCCGCGACATAGGCCGGGATCAGGAACTCGAGCAGGGGCAGCAGCCGGCCGTAGAACTCGCCGGCCATGGTGCCGGCTTCAACGTAGTCACGGACTTCCTGGTCGAGACCGGTCAGCGGCCTCAGATCGTCCACGTAGTGGGGGTTCGGCAGAAAGCGGACGTCAAGGGTGATGTCGGCATCCCGTGGCGGCCCGTTCTTGAAGCCGAAAGTGAGCAGGTTGACCACCATCAGCGAACTGGACCCCGTGTCAATCAGATCCTCCGAGATCCGGCGACGCAGGGTCGAGGCCGATTCGCCGGAAGTGTCGATCACCACATCGGCCCGGGCCCGGAGCGGGGCCAGGATCTCCCTTTCGCGTTCGATCCCTTCGGTGATCCGGCCTTCCGGGGCCGAGGGATGGCGGCGGCGGGTTTCCTTGTACCGGTCGGTGAGGATCTCCTCGTGGGCCTCGAGGAAGATCAGCTTCGGCTTGATCCCGTCGCCTTCCAGGTCGTCGAGGACCTGGTTCAGCTGCTCGAAGTACTCGCCGCCGCGGGCATCCGAGACCACGGCGGCCTTCGTCACTCCGCTGCCCGGCAGGCGGAAGAGCTCGCCGAGCGCGCCAATCATCTGGGGCGGCAGGTTGTCCACGCAGAAGTAGCCCGCGTCCTCGAAGGCGGCGATCGCCTCCGACTTGCCTGCCCCGGAGAGACCGGTGATCACCACCATCTCGACCGGATCCTCTCTTTGACCCTCGTCTTCGCTTCGGTCCTCGCCCGGCTCTGCGGCCGCCATGGGCACTATCCGATCCTGTTCAGTTGGTCGTGAATCTCGCGGGCCACCTTACCGGGCAGCCCGGGCACCGCTTCGATCTCTTCGCGGCTGGCCTCGAGCAGGCGGTCGGGCGAGCCGAAATGCCTGATGAGCAATCGCTTGCGGTTCGGTCCGACCCCGCGGATCCCGTCCAGGACCGAGGCCGTCATGGCACGGTCGCGACGGCCCCGGTGATGGGTGATCGCGAAGCGGTGGGCTTCGTCCCGGACCCGTTGAAGCAGCAGGTTCGCTTCCGAGTCGGCCTTGAGGTCGAGCGGCAGGGATGAACCCGGGGTGAAGACCTCCTCCTCGCGCTTGGCGAGGCTGACCACGGTGACGCCGAGATCGATGAACTCCCGGAGGGCCCGGACCCCGGCCGAGAGCTGACCCTTGCCGCCGTCGATCATGATCACGCTCGGCAGCGTGGCGAAGCTTTCGTCGCGGTCCCGGTCATGCGGAGAAAGGTCCGCCTGCTGCCGGTACTGCGCGATTCGCCGGCCCAGCACCTCCTCCATCGAGGCGAAGTCGTCCGGGCCCGGACGGCCCTCCTCCCCCCGCACCCGGAACCGGCGGTAGTCGGATTTCTTCGGGCGGCCCCCCTCGAAGACCACCATCGAGGCGACCGTGTGCTGACCGCCGAGGTTCGAGATGTCGAAGCCCTCGATCCTGACCGGCAGCTCATCCATGCCCAGGGCATCGCCGAGCTGGCTCAGGGCCTCGATCCTTCGCTGCTGCCGGTGCTCGCTCTGAAGCCGGTCCTGGTCCAGGGCCAGCTTCGCGTTCCGCTCCGCCATCTCGCGAAGCCGGCGGGTATCGCCCCGTTCGGCGATCCTCACCTCGGTTGCCCGGTTCGCCCGCCGCCCGGCCAGGAAGGTCTCGACCTCGGCCAGCTTCTCCGACATGTAGGGGCCGAGCACGACCCGCTTCGGCACCGCCGGCGAGGCCCCGTAGTACTGCTCGATGAACTCGGCGGTGACCTCGTCGATCCCTCGCTCGGCCGGATTCTCGAGGTAGAAGGACTGGCGCTCGGCGAGGATCCCGTCGCGGACCTGAAAGACCTGGGCGTTGGCATCGGTCCCCTCGGTCGCGACGCCGATCAGATCAGCGGTGCCAACCGTGGAGCCGGAGATCCGCTGTCGTTCGAACAGCGACTGGACCGAGGCCAGCCGGTCGCGAAAGACTGCCGCAGCTTCGAAATCCTGGGCGGCCGCCGCCTCCTTCATGCGGGTGTCGAGGTCCCGCTCGATCTGGTCGTAACGGCCCGAAAGAAAGTCGATCACCCGGTCGATGTTGGCCCGGTAGTCGGCCTGGCTTATGTAGTCGACGCAGGGAGCGCCACAGCGCTTGATGAAGTAGTCGAGGCAGGGGCTGCCTGACCTGCGGCCCGGTTCTTTGCCTTCGCAGGTCCGGTACTGGAAGAGCTTGCCGAGCAGGTCGAGCGTGTCCCGCACCCGGCGGGCCGAGGAAAACGGACCGAAGTAGGCCCGGCCTGGCCGGTGCCGCTCCCGGGTGAAGTAGACCCGCGGGTAATCCTCGTCGAGGCTGACCGCGACATAGGGATAGGACTTGTCGTCCCGCAACTTGATGTTGAAGCGGGGCCGGTAGCGCTTGATGAAGCTCTGTTCCGCAATCAGGGCCTCGGATTCCGATTCGGTGGCGAGAAACTCGATTCGCTCGATCAGCCTGGTCATCCCGGCGTTGCCGCCGCTGAAATGCGAGGCGACGCGCTTGCGGATCGAGACTGCCTTGCCGACGTAGATCACTTCGTCGTCGCGGTCGCGGAACAGGTAAACCCCCGGCACATCCGGCAGCGAGCGGCGCTCGGCAACGATCCGCGCCTCGCGGTCCGGTTCCTTTGATTGCTGTTTGCCTGTGGATTCGGCCACAAGCGAAGGGTAAGACCCAAGGGGGTTGGGATACGCTGGCGCCACCTATGGCCGCTGAAACGCTCACTCCCCCGGAACTGAAAACCATCGACATCGCGATCGACGGCGAGATCGGGACGATGACCTTGAACCGTCCGGAGACCTTCAACGCTATGAGTCCCGACCTGATCGAGGACCTGGCCACGGCTTTCGCCTGGCTTGCCGACCAGGCCCCGCTGCGCGGACTGATCATCACCGGAGCCGGCAAGGCCTTCTGCGCCGGCGGCGACCTCAACTGGTTCAAGAAGGGCCAGGAAGACCCGGACACCGACATCGTCGCCTCGGTCCGGCGCGGGGCCGAGCTGCTTCATTCCGGCATCGTCGACCTGCAGCGGATCCCCTACCCGGTGATCGCCGCCCTCAACGGCCCGACCGCCGGGGCCGGCTTCTCGCTTGCCCTGGCCTGCGACATCCGGATCTGTTCCGAGGACGCCTTTCTCGCCTGTGCTTACGGCCGGATCGGGGTTTCGCCGGACGGCGGCATGACCTATTTCCTGCCCCGGGTGGTCGGCCCCTCGAAGGCGATCGAGATCCTGCTCAATGACCCGAATCTCTCCCCTGCCGACGCGCTCGAGGCCGGTCTCGTCTCAGAGGTCGTGGCACCGGACCAGTTGCTCGACCGGGCCCGCGAAAAGGCCGACAAGCTGGCGAAGAAGTCCCCCTACTACGTGAAGATGGCCAAGCACCTGGTCCATCAGAGTCTCGACAACAGCATCACCGAGCAACTCCAGCTGGAGCGTCACGGCATCGCCAACGGCATGGGCACCGAAGACTCGAAGAACGCGATCGAGGCCTTCCTCACCGGCGGAACCGCCGAATTCAAAGGCGAGTAGCCGCCGGCCGGGGCCGGGCATCGGGCTTTTTGGCAGGTCAGGCTTTGAGGGCGCGGGTCACGCTCTCGCCGACGAAGCAGGGCTTCTCGCCGATGCTTCCATCGGGGGCCTGGACCTCGAGGGTGAACCTGGTGATCAGTTCCAGCCAGCCGTTGCCGAGGTCGTTCGCCTCGGTCAGCTCGGCCGAGGCGCGGACCTTCGAGCCGGCCGGGACCGGCGCCGGAAAGCGGACCTTGTTCCAGCCGTAGTTCACGCCGAGGGCGAACCCCGACTTGACCTCGATCAGGTCGAGCCGGAAACCGTCGACCAGGGAGAGCGTGAGGTTGCCGTGCGCGATCGTGGTGCCAAAGGGGCTTTCGTTCTTTGCCCTCTCGACCTCGACGTGGATCCACTGATGGTCACCGGAAAGATCGGCGAAGGTGTCGATCATCTGCTGGGTGACTTCGCGCCAGCCGGTCGGGCCGACCGTCTTGCCAACCAGTTCCTGCACCTGCTCGGGGCCTTCAATCGCGAGAGTTTCCATGGCGCAACATTATCGGCACCTGTTGCCCCTCGGGCAACAATTCCCTGCCGCTACCTGACCAGTTCGATGGTCATGCCGATCGGACTGATCGCTCCCATGCCACCGAGCATGCCGAGAATCTTCGCTACATAGGCCTGGGTTTCGGGATAGGACGGGATGCAGTCGCAGGAACCGACCGCGCCCGGACCGGCGTTGTATGCGGCCAGGGCGAGAGCGGGCGAACCGAACTGCCGGAGCAGGTCGCTCATCAGGTGGGCCTGGGCCATGATCGCCGCCGCCGGGTCAAACGGATCATCCAGCCCATACTCGGCCGCCGCGGCCGGCGTGAAGGCCGCGATGCCGAAGGCGATCCCGTTGCCGGCGTTCGGGTCAAAGCCCGATTCGGTGAAGAGCTGCGCGGCCAGCAATGCGGCCGAGACATTCCACTTCATGGCTGCGCGAAGGACCAGGGGCCGGACCCAGCCCGGGGTGAATGACGGCACCGCCCGCGAGAGCGCCGCCGAACGGTCGCCCCCGTCCATGCCGACCGAGTTTCCCGCATCCGAGCATGGCGCCGGGCCGGCGACGAACCCGTAATGCCAGGCTTCCCAGCTGTATCTCTGGACGAAGCCGAAACGCCCGGCGTTGGCTGCCAGCCAGCTGTAGCCGTCGGAGGCACCGAGATCGAGTTCGGTCGCGCAGCGGTGAAGCGACTGGCCGGGCGGCGCGACCCAGGTCGGATCCGGGTTGGCCGCAAAGAGGGCTGCCTGTTCCGCGTCCGAACGAAAGGCCGAATTGATGGTCAGGCTTACTCCGGCTGCCGCGGCGGACGCGACCATCGCGTCAAAGGCGGCGGCCACGTCCGGCCGCATGCCGTGACCCTGCCGTTCGGCCAGCGGCCCGGAGTAGCCGCCGCCGCTGGCCATCGCCGGCACCGACCCCATCGAGACCGGAACGCTGACCCGGGCCTCGGCCCAGTTCGGCGGTGCCCGGTGTGCCCCGCCACCGGTTCCGGGCCGGACCGAGGTGGCGATCGAAACCCGGGCCCGCACCGGGGCATAGGAGGCGGAGTCGGGAAAACGGACCGAAACCGCGAGCGGCGAAGCCCCGTTCGATGTCGCCGCCCCGATCGCCGCCAGCCGCGCCCGCGCGAGGTAGACCTGCTTCGGCATGTGGGCCGGGTTCGGCAGTCCGTTCGGCAGGCGCGGCGGAGCAAGCAGCCGCGGCAGGTCATCCTTCATCGAACGGACTGCGGAAAGGGCCGAGAGATCGGCTGCCCGCTGAGCCCTTGCCTTGCCGGTCACCGCCCCGGAAATCGCGACCACCGCCACGGTCGCCAGCACCAGTGCGAAGACGCAACCGAGCACCAGCGGGGTCGCCTGCCCGCCGGTCGAACGGAGCCGGCCCAGGAGCCGCCCGCCGGCGGGCCACAGTTTCCCGGCCGCGCCCCGCACGAGTTCGACCCGATCGGCGAACTCGCCTGCCTCTTCGACGACCAGCCCGGTCAGGGCGCCGGGGCCGGCGACGGCATCTCCGGAAACCGGCGCATCGACCTCGGGGGCATCCTGTCCGGCCTCGTCGGATCTGATCACCACCCGGTCCCAGCCGAGTTCCAGCAGCTCGCGGTACCGGCCGGCCCCCGCAATCACGGCCAGGGGCCGTTCATCCACGATCTCCCGCAAGCTGATCACTTCCCCGGCCAGCCGCTCTGACTGGGCGGCTGACAGGTAGACGAGGCTCCCGCGGGCTTTCGGCTCAAGCTCCGGCAGGGCCTCCAGCAGTTCCGATTCCAGCTCCTTGGCCTCGCCGGGAGCCAGCAGGCTGGCCGGCCGGGGCCGCTCCCGACCGGTCTCCAGCACCACGCCGACCCGCCCGGCCGCCGATTCCAGAACCCGTTCGGCGGCGAGCCGTTCGGCGCCACGCGAATCGCCGATCGACCCGATCAGCAGATGCTCGCTCATCCCGGCCTCCCGCCCGCCTCGGCCGAAACCGCAAGCTTTTCGGACATCGAGGAGAAGAGCGAAGGCGGCCGGAGCCGGACCTTTACCCGGGACCCGACCCTCGACACCGAGACCCGGTCCCGGGCCCAGCCGGGCAATGCCTCTAGCACGGCCGGCTCGACCGGCTCGCCCCGGATCAGCGCGACCGCGCCAGCCTCGGCCGCCCCGTCGGCGATGGTCGCGGTGTAACCGGTGGCAAGCAGCTGGAAGCAGAGCAGGCCGGCCAGCATCAGGGCGGCGATGCCGCAGACCGCCTCGACCGTCGCCTGGCCCGAGCGCCCGGAATTCATCAGCCATCTCCCAGCGAACTCGAACCGTAGACATGGGTCTCCGGGAACCCGGGCAGCAGCCCGGGCACCCTCACCCCGACTTTGACCCCGTCTTCCTGCGAGACCTTCAGGCCCCCCTGCAGGACCGATGGAAGCGCGTGTTCAGCCGCCCCGCGCGGGGAGTTGCCGGTGAGCACCGCCCGGGCCCCGGCCCGGGCGGCCACCCCCGCCGACCAGAGTGCCGCCCCCGCGATCGCGATCTGGGCCGCGACCAGCACGGCCAGCAGGATGATCGGCAGGGAACCGATCAACTCGAGCGAGACCGAGCCCCGCCGCGAACCGATCCCGCCCGAGCCTGCCTTTTCGCGATCCGCATCCATGCCCGGACCGTGGCAGGAAAAAGCTCACATGTGGCTCTACAACTGCAACGATTTGCAACGTCGGGGTGCTCAGACCCGAATCCGGGCGAGCACCGGTGCGTGATCGGAGAGCCTGACCATCAGGCCGGTCTCCGGATCGGGCACGTCGCGCCGCGCCGGCGGCCAGGCTTCCGGCTGCTCAAGCACTTCCACCCCGCGGGAAAGCAGGTGGTCGATCGAACCCGGCGCAGTGGTTCCGGCCAGCCCGAACTCGCCTTCGAGCCGGTCGAAAACATCGCTCGAACGGGGCCTGGCGTTGAAATCGCCACCCAGGACCAGGGGGCGATCCCCCGCCCTGCCGCTGGCCAGCCGCGCCGCCCGCATCACGTCCCCCGCCGCCCTTTCGCCGGTGCTGGCGTGAAGGTTTGCCACACAGAGGCCGCAGCCGAGTTCGACCATCGACATGACCCGTCGCTCAGGAAACCAGGTCAGGGTCGACTTCCGGAACTCCCTGATGTGGGCCCCGGGCCGGGATTTATCCAGGCCCGGGGTCGCGCCCCGGACCAGGATCAGGTTGCACCCTCCTTCCCAGCTCCCGGCCAGTTGGGGCCGGAACCTGGCGACCGGTGACATGACCGGCCGCAACCAGTTGCGGGAAGTGAGTGCGGTCCGGGCCTCGGCCCCGGTCGCTTCGGCCAGGCGGTGGGCCCAGCGAGGCGGAACTTCCTGCAGCAGGGCGATGTCCCATTTCGCGGCCGCGAGCAGGGCGGCAAACTCGTGAAAGAGGTCCCGGTTCAGGCGAACATGCTTCTTGCCCGGGATCGGTCGCCCCGTGATCCGCCAGAGGAGGTCGCCCGGCGGAACTCCGGGATCTTCCTTGCCAGGCGCCGGCGGGAAGTCGCGGCCGTGGAAGAGATTCCAGCTGAGTACCCGGAAATTCAGTAGCTGCGAGCCTCCGAGACGATCAGCCAGACGCCGACCAGGCCCGAGGCCATCAGCAGCAGCCAGGTCATCGTGCCGAAGCCGGTGGAAAACATCTTGTCCGCACCGGCGATCATCAGGACGATCAGGCCGAAACAGGAATAGAGGATCACCCGGCGCGAACCTTCAAGCGCCAGCAGCCCCGAACGGAACTCATAGGTGAGTCGGTAGACCGTCCAGGCGAGACCGGCCAGGAAGGCCATGGTGATCGTGGTCAGCACCGCATCGGCAACGTTGCCCCCGTTGGGAAGGAAGGCAACTCCGGCCGCGAGCAGGGCGATGATCGCGATGTTCCTGGCGATAGTCACCCGACAAGCCTAAATGACCGCGGGCTGCCGGAACTTCCTTCTACTTGGAGACCATCAGGTAGATGCCGAGGGCGATGATCCCGATCGTCGCCACCAGGCCGAAGGCCCCGACCGCCAGCGCCATACCCGCAACCACCCCGCGCCCGTCCTGATTGAAGTCGACGTACTTGGTCGCCCCCCAGATCCCCAGGGACGCGGCCAGCGAGACCGCCATCGCTCCGACGAAGGCGTAGAGCACCGTGTCCCCGAGTTCCTTCCAGGCGACGACCGAGGCGAACAGGTCCATGGCTCAGGCCACCTCGGTCTGCACGTCAACCACCTCGGTCTGGCGCGAGCGTCGCACGAAGGCGATCACGATCAGGACGACGGCGATCGCACTGATGATGACCGGACCGGCAGCACCGTCGCCGAAGATCTCGGTTATCCCGAAGCAGAGCGCGCCGATCGCGGCGGCGGCGGGCAGGGTCAGGATCCAGGCAGTGACGATGTTGCCCGCCACGCCCCAGCGCACCGCCGAGACCCGCTTCGCGACACCGGAGCCCATCACGCCGCCGTTGATCACGTGAGTGGTTGAAAGCGGGAATCCGAAATGCGATGAAGCCATGATCACCGCGGCACCCGCGCCCTGGGCGGAGAAGCCCTGGGCGGCGTCCATCTTGATGATGCGCATGCCGGTCGTCTTGATGATCCGCCAGCCGCCGCTGTAGGTGCCGAGCGCAATCGCGGTGGCCGAAGCGACGATCACCCAGGTCGGCGGTGAAGCGCCTTCCGGCAGCGCCCCGTCGGCGATCAGCGCGAGGGTGATCACACCCATCGTCTTCTGGGCGTCATTGGTTCCGTGCGCGAGCGCGAGCAGGCCACCCGAGGCAATCTGTCCCAGCCGGTATCCACGGGTAACCGGACCGGGCCGAAGCCGGGCCGTTATCCGGTAGATCAGGCCGATCGCCAGGGCGGCGACGACGAAGGCGAGGATCGGCGCAACGATGGCCGGCACCAGCACCTTGCCGACCAGCCCGGCGGTCTCGATCGCCTGGCTGCCGGAGTCGGCGAGGGCCGCTCCGACTATGCCGCCGATCAGGGCGTGAGAACTGGAGGAAGGAAGGCCGAAGTACCAGGTGATCAGATTCCAGGCGATCGCGCCGACCAGACCGGCGAAGACCACGTTGAGCGAGCCCGCACCCTGGATCGCCGACTGGTCGACCACGTCCGAGGCGATCGTCGCCGCCACCTCGATCGAGATGAAGGCGCCGATGAAGTTGAGGATCGCGGCGAAGGCGATCGCCGCCTTGGGTGAAGCCGCCCCGGTTGAGATCGAGGTGGCCACGACGTTTGCGGTGTCGTGAAAGCCGTTGGTGAAATCGAAGGCCAGTGCCGAGACGACAACGATGACGAGGATCAGATGGAGGTCCACGTCGTCAGCTGTTCTTGATCACGATGCCTTCAAGGATGTGGGCGGAGGTTTCGGTTGCATCGATCGCCTTCTCGAGGACGGCGAAGATGTCCTTCCAGCGAATCACGACCATCGGATCGATCCCGTTCGAAAACAGCGATGCCACGGCGTCACGCGAAACCCGGTCGCCGTCGTTTTCGAGCCGGTGAATCTCGATCCAGTACTGGTCGAGATCCCTGAATGACGGCAGGTTCTCGAGGCCGAGCGAAAGCTGCTCGCAGCAGCCGACCAGAATCCGGGTCAGGTCCTGGGCCTGGTCCATCGGCGCTTCGATCTGGTACAGCGCCAGGAAATCCGCCGCTTCCTCGATGTAATCGACCACGTCGTCGAGCTTGGTCGCGAGGCCGTAAATGTCCTCGCGGTCAATCGGCGTGACGAAGGTCGAATTGAGCCGGTTGATGATGTCGTGAGTGATCCGGTCACCCTCCTGCTCGATGATCAGAATCTCGCGGCCGAGGCCGTTGTCATCAGGCCATGCGGCCATCATGTCGTTCAGCTTCGTGGCTGCGCGCAGGGTGTTCTGCCCGGCCTCGTTGAAGAGGTCGAAGAAGGTGTTGTCCCTGGGCAGTAGCGAGAAACGCATCAGAGCCGGGCCAACCTACCAGAGCGGGCCGCAAATCCTTTACACGGCCTTTTCATGGTCTTTTCATCCGTTGGCCTGCGGAAGCGCGGTTGCGGCCAGGGTCTGGTGCCGTTCCATCAGTTCCTCCTGGGCGTTGCGGCGCTCGCCGCCCTCGGGGCTGAGGCGGGACCAGTTGCCGGAACTGTCCAGCACCCACGAGTTCGAGTTGTCGGAGAAGCAGCGTTCCATCACGTCGAGAATCTGATCCCGGGCGATCTCGTCTTCGACCGGGGTCACAAGCTCGACCCGCGCGTCGAGATTTCGCGGCATCAGGTCGGCCGAGCCGATGAAGATGTTCCAGTCCCCTCCGCGCTGGAAGGCATAGACCCGTGAATGCTCGAGGAACCGGCCGACCAGGGAGACCACCCGGATGTTCTCCGAAAGCTCCGGCACCCCGGGCCTGAGGCAGCAGATCCCGCGCACGTTGATCTCGACTTCCACACCGGCCTGCGAGGCCCGGTAAAGCGCCTCGATGCAGGTCCGGTCGACCAACGAGTTCATCTTCATCAGGATCTTCGCCTCCCGGCCTGCCTTGTGGGCGGCGACCGTGGCTTCGATCTCGGCCAGGATCGAGGAACGCATCGAATGCGGCGAGACCAGCACCCGGCGGTAGTCGGCCGGGCGCGAGTAACCGGTCAGCAGGTTGAACATCTCGGCCACGTCGGCGCCGATCTCCGGGTCGGCGGTGAACAGGCCGAGGTCCGTGTAGAGCCGGGCGGTGGTCGAGTGATAGTTGCCGGTGCCGATGTGGACGTAGTTGCGGACCTGGTCGCCTTCCCGCCGCACCACCAGCAGGGCCTTGATGTGAGTCTTCAGCCCGGGGATGCCGTAGACCACGTGAACCCCGACTTCTTCAAGGCGTTTGGCCCACTCGATGTTCGCTTCCTCGTCGAAGCGCGCCTTCAGTTCCAGCATGCAGACGACCTGTTTGCCCCTTTCCGAGGCCTTGATCAGGGCCGAGACCAGCGGCGAGTCCTCGCTGGTCCGGTAAACGGTCTGCTTGATTGCCAGCACGTCCGGATCGCTCACCGCCTGGGCGATGAACCGCTCGACCGAACTCGAGAAGGAATCGTAGGGGTGATGGACCAGCACGTCGCGCTGGCGGATCGCCGCGAAGATGTCGGGCGGGTCTCCGTCCTCGCCCTGCAGCCGGGGCTGGGTGACCGGAGCCCAGGGCTTGTCGCGCAGCTCCTGGAAGCCGCCCAGCTTGACCACGTCCCAGAGGTCGGTCAGGTCGAGCAGGCCGCCGGCTTCGAATACTTCGTTTTGCTGAAGACGAAGCAGCTCGACCAGCAGCTCCTTGAGCTCCGGGTTCATCCCGTCGGCGACTTCCAGCCGCACGACCTCCCCGAAACGCCGGCGACGGACTTCCTCCTGGACCGCTTCGAGCAGGTCGTCGGCTTCGTCGGACACCGTGAAATCAGCGTCCCGGGTAACCCGGAAATAGGAGTGATCGAGCACTTCAACACCGGGGAACAGCTGATCGAGATTGGCCGCGATCACCTCTTCCAGCGGCACCAGCACCCGCTCCTTCTCGCTGCTCAGTTCGATGAAGCGGCCGAGCAGCTCCTTCGGCACCTTGATCCGGGCGAGCACGCGGGTCGAGGTCTCGCGGTCCCGAAGCAGGACGGCGATGCTCAGGGAGAGGTTCGAGATGTAAGGGAAGGGACGGCCGAGACCGATCACCAGCGGGGTCAGCGCCGGGAAGACCTGCTGGTCGAAAATCCGGTCCAGCTCCGCCCGCTCGGTCCCGTTCAGGTCGGCCAGGGTCGCGACCTTGATGCCGTTCTCGGTCAGCTGCGGCTTCAACTTGCGTTCAAAGACCCTGGTCAGCCGGCGGTCGAGTTCCAGCGACCGGCTGCGGATCGCCTGGATCTGTTCCCGCGGCGAGAGGCCGTCCGGGCCCCGGGCGTCGATTCCGGCATCGACCTGATCCCACAGCCCGGCCACCCGGACCATGAAGAATTCGTCGAGGTTCGAGGCAAAGATCGCGCAGAACTTGACCCGTTCCAGGAGCGGCGCCGAATCGTCCTCGGCCAGCTCAAGAACCCGCTGGTTGAAATCAAGCCAGGAGAGTTCGCGATTGAAGAACCAGGAGGGATCGGGAGTCGTTTCCAAGGTCAGGATTCTACTTTCAGTGAGGTTTCAAGAGCGACCCAGACGCCCTGGCGGGACTGCTCGTGCCAGAGTCGTTTGAAGCGTTCATAGAGCATCTGCCGCCGGGCCGTCATGTGAACGACGGCGAGTTCGAGGCCGCGGTAGGCCGCCCGGTTCGGTGCGGCCTGGACCAGGATCGGATCGAGGTCCCGGCTGCCGCGGGCGCGATCGATGATCGTCTTCACGTCTTCGGCCTCAAGGTCGGTGATCGCCTGCCGGGCCGGCGGCACCGCCAGGTCACAGTCACGCATCTCGCCGAGCACCTCCTGCAGCCCCCGGGCCGCGCGGCGGGCGGTGTGAGCCTGGGATCCGAGGGCGTCACCGGTCAGCTCCAGCGAGTACCTGAGCCGCTCTGCCGCGACCCGCAGCCGGTGTTGCGCGTCGACGCCTTCCGGATCGAGGCTGTCAACCGCTTCCTTGCGCAGCCGGGCCAGCCGTTTGGAGATCAGGGCGATGGCTTCGGGAGTCAGGGTTTCAACCGGCCGGTAGTCATGGGCGCGGTCGGCGGCGTCTGCTTCGACCGCCGAATCGGCGATTTCCTCGATCCTGACCCGGAACGCCTGCAGGCGGCGGCCGTGGACCACCTGGGCCAGGGCGCGGTTGGCGCTGGCCTGTTCACGGCGCAGCGACGAGATCACACGGTCGATCCCCTCCGATTCGGCCGGGGCGGTTTCCTCACCGACGCTTTCGTAGGCGGCGATCACCACGTCGATGTCGCGCCTCGCCCCGGCGGCCCGCGAAATCCGCCTGGCTTCCGCCCTTCCCTCGCGATACTGGGCCCGGCCGAAACAGGAGCGAAAGACCTCAAGTGCGGCGCGAAGCCGACGGGAAGCGAGCCAGAGTTCGTCGGCCGCTCCGGTCTCGGTCACGTCGAGCACACCCTTGGCAAGGACCGAGATCTGGGTCGCCCGCTCTTCGAGCACCTGCGACGCGGCAAGGCGGAAGCGGGGATCGGATTCGGTGCTCATCAACCGGAACCCTAGACCTCAGGCCGACTCAGCCGGGTGTCAATGCGGGTTCTGAAACGTCGATTCCGCCGTTCAGCATGTCGAGCACGATCCCTTCGCGGATCCCGCCCTTGCCGATCTGCAGGTCCTGGCCGAGCAGTTCGGAGACCTTCTCGAGAATCAGGACCCCGGTCGCCAGCATGCGGACGCGAATCGGATCGAGTTCGAACTGGCGGCCGACTTCGAGCGCTTCGTCACCGCTGAGGACCCGGATGCTGCGTTCCAGAGTCTCGTATTCGAGCCGGGCGCCGACGATCTTGCGCAGTGAAGTGGCCGAACCGCCAACCGCAACGGCCTGCTCGGGCTGGGTGATCTGGACCTCGGCGAAGACTTCGTCGACCCGGTCCCGCACCCGGCGGATCTCGGAAGCCGAGGGCGGGTCCGAGCTGATCAATTCCTCGGCCAGCTGGCCCGAGCCGATCGGCCAGGAGCGGACCTGTTCCACCCCGCCGTCGGCCGTGCCGATGATGATCTCGGTCGAACCGCCACCGACGTCGACCACGGCCACCCGGCCTTCGACCTGATAGCCGAGCGCCTTGGTCGCCCCGAGGAAGGCGAGCCGGCCTTCCTCGTTCTCGCTGACCACGTGAACCGGAATGCCCGCCACCGCCTCGATTTCGGCCGCGGCTTCCTTCCCGTTCGGAGCGTCCCTCAGTGCCGCCGTGGCGACCGCCCGGAAAGTCCCGGCGCCGAGTTCGCGCGCAAGTTTCACCTGGGTGTCGACCACTTCGGCGACTTCGGCGACCTTTTCGGCCGGAATCGTGCCGTCATCCAGCCGGGCCTGGCCGATCCTGGTGTAGGCCCGCTGCTCCATCACCTTCTTGAGCTTGCCTTCATCGGGCTCGGCGACCAGGATCCGGGTGGTGTTCGAACCTATGTCGATCGCTGCGCAGAGCATCGTCTTTACCCAAACGATTCTGGCAGGCGAAGCGGACGGGCCGGTTCGGAGCCTTCGGCCCTCCGGCGGGACCGGAAGCTCAACCGAAACGGCCACTGACGTAATCCTCGGTCTCCTGCAACGACGGGTTCGAGAAGATCTTCTCGGTTTCGTCGATCTCGACCAGGACGCCCGGGTCACCGCTTTTCTCGATGTTGAAGAACCCGGTGTAATCGCTGGCCCGGGCCGCCTGCTGCATGTTGTGGGTGACGATCACGATCGTGTAGCGCTTCTTCAGTTCGTTGATCAGGTCCTCGATCGCCAGGGTAGCGATCGGATCCAGGGCCGAACAGGGCTCGTCCATGAGCAGGACTTCCGGTTCAATGGCCGTCGCGCGGGCGATGCAGAGGCGCTGCTGCTGGCCGCCGGAGAGCCCGCTGGCCGGCTTTTCGAGCCGGTCCTTGACTTCGTCCCAGAGGTGGGCGCCGCGAAGCGAGCGTTCGACGATCCCGTCGATCTCGGTCTTCTTCAGCCTGCGGCGGTTCAGTCTCAGGCCCGCCGCCGTGTTCTCGTAGATCGACATGGTCGGAAACGGGTTCGGCTGCTGGAAGACCATGCCGATCTGCTGGCGGACCAGAACCGGATCCATCGACGGCGAGTAGATGTCCATCCCGTCGAGCAGGACCCGGCCTTCGACCCGGGCGCCGTCAATCAGCTCATGCATGCGGTTCAGCGACCTGAGGAAGGTCGATTTGCCGCAACCAGAAGAGCCGATCAGCGCGGTCACCTTGTTCGGGTGGATGCTGACCGTGCAGTCCTTTACCGCGAGGAAGCTCCCGTAGTAGATGTTCAGGTCCTCGGCGTCGATCCGTTTCGCCAGGGCGTCCACGGTCGCGGTGGCACTCGGGCTGGCCGGGGGGTCCATGATGGGGTCGGCCGGTCCGGCCTGGGCGTCAACCATCTCTTTCTCCTTCATAGTCTCGGTCTGGTTCATCGGCGGATCTCCACTCCATAGCGTCGACTGATGAGCCGGGCCGCAAGGAACAGCACCATCACGATCAGGATCAAAAGGAGCGCCCCGGCCCAGGCCCTTTCGATGAAGGCCTCGGGCGGAACGCCGGGAAACTTGTACTGCTCGTACACATAGACCGGCAGGTTCGCCATCCGGCCGTCGAACGGGTCAAGGTTCGTCGTGTCGATCGATCCGGTGGTGACCAGCAGCGGTGCGGTCTCGCCGATCACGCGGGCCACCGCCAGCATGACGCCGGTGACGATCCCGGCCAGGGCGGTCGGCAGCACGACCCGCAGGACGGTCAGCCACTTGGGCACGCCGAGGGCGTAGGAAGCTTCCCGCAGCGAGTTCGGAACGACCCGCAGCATCTCTTCCGCCGAGCGGATCACGATCGGGATCATCAGCACCATCAGGGCGACCGAGCCCATGATTCCGAGCCGGATGCCGGGGCCGAAGAACAGCGCGAACAGGGCGAAGGCGAAGAGGCCGGCGACGATCGAGGGGATGCCCATCATCACGTCGACGAAAAAGGTGATTGAACGCTTGAGGCGCCCCTTGCCGTACTCGACCAGGTAGATCGCGGCCAGCACGCCAACCGGCACGGCCGCGACGGTGGCGAAGGCAGTGATGATGAAGGTGCCCATCGCGGCGTGAAAGGCGCCGCCGCCTTCACCGACCACACCCCGCATGTCCTCGGTCAGAAACTGGACGTCGAAGCGGGCCAGCCCTTCGCTGACCACCGTGTAAACGAGTGAAATCAGCGGCACCAGGGCGAGCACGAAGATCTCGACGATGACCACGGTCATGACCCGGTCGAGTGCCCGGCGACGGCCTTCGACCGCCAGCGACCAGACGGTGATCGTGACCAGGCTGAAGAGCCCGGTGAAGATCAGCCAGACGAACGGGCTGAAGCCGAGAACCAGGCAGAGCAGCGCCGAGGCGACGGCCGAGATCCCGAAGACGAGCAAACCGGCCCGGCGGGGCAGGACCCCGGAGCCTTCACCCAGGGGCATCGATACGGCACTACCGGCCACCGGCGGCCTCCCTTCTGCCGATCACGGCCCGAGCCGCCATGTTGACCGCCAGGGTGATCGCGAATAGCACGAGGCCGGTGGCGATCAGGACGTTGACGTCGATCCCGGATGACTCCGGGAACTGGAGCGCGATGTTGGCGGCGATCGTCGAAGGGTTCTCGGAGCTGATCAGGTCGAAGGTGATCACCCCGGAGACCGAGAGGATGATCGTCACGGCCATCGTCTCGCCGAGCGCCCGGCCGAGACCGAGCATCGAGCCGGCGACCACGGCCGAGCGGCCGAAGGGCAGCACGACCATGCGGATCATCTCCCAGCGGGTCGCGCCGAGGGCGAGGGCGCTTTCCTGGAGCCCTTTCGGGGTCTGCTGGAAGACCTCGCGGGCGACCGCACTGATGATCGGCAGGATCATCAGGGCCAGCACCACCCCGGCGACCAGCATGGTGCGTCCGGTGGTCGAGGCGGGGCCGTCGAAGAAGGGAATGAAGCCGAAGTGGTCGGAAAGCCACTGGGTGACCGGCACCGACGCCGGCCCGAGCACGGCGATCCCCCAGATGCCGTAGATGATGCTGGGGATCGCGGCCAGCAGGTCGGTCAGGTAGGAGACCGACATCGCGATCGGCTTCGGGGCGAGGTGACTGGTGAAGAGCGCCACCGCGATCGCCATGGGGATCGCGATCAGGATCGCGATGAGCGAGGAAAGAACGGTGCCGAAGACGAGTGGCCAGATGTAGTGGAGGAGGGACTTTCCGTCGGGAAGGTCGGCGACCGGAGCGGTGATCGCGGGCCAGGCCTCGCTGACCAGAAAGGCCGCGACCCCGGCCAGCACGACCAGGATCGCCAGGCCGGCCGCAGTGGCAAGACCGGAAAAGGCACGGTCACCGAACCGGCGGTGAGCCCTGCCTGAAGGTGGTGTTTCGCTGTTTGAGACGGTGCCCGCGTTCAATGAAATCTCCTGCCCGAAAAACGGCTGGTGAGCCTGACTGCGATCACCCCGCGGCGGCCTGTGCCTCCGCCGCGGGGTTCTCGCTGCCGGCTTGCTTCAGCTCAGCTGGTCTGGATCGCCTCCACGGCGGGAGTGATCTGCTTGCTGAGGGATGCCGGGATCGGAGCCGACCCGGCGTTCGAGGCCGCAGCCTGCTGGCCTTCGTCGCTGATGATGTAGCTGTAGAAGGCCTTGACGAGCTTGGCCGTGTCAGCCGAGTCGTAGGTGGTGCAGGCCATCTCGTATGACACCAGCGAGATCGGGTAGAGACCCTGGGCGGTCGAGGTGCGGTTGAGCTCGTACGCGAAGATGTACTTGCCTTCGCCACCGATCCGCTTCGACTCGTCGAAGATCTTCACAGCTGCTTCGGGTGAGGGAGCCACGAAGTCGCTGCCGACCTTGACGTTGACGGTGCCCAGGTCACCGACCTGGCTCAGATCGGCGTAACCGATCGTGCCGCTGCCGGACTTGACGGCGCTGATCACGCCGGAAGTGCCGTTGGCAGCCTCGCCGCCCTGGAGCGGCCAGACCCCGTCGGGCTCGTCGGTCCAGTCCTTCGGAGCCGCCTGGTGCAGGTAGTCGGTGAAGTTCTCGGTCGTGCCCGACTCATCCGAGCGATGGACGACCACGATGTCCTGGTCAGGCAGACTCGCGTCCGGGTTCTCCGCCGCGATCGCCTGATCGTTCCACTTGGTGATGTCACCAGCGAAGATCCGGGCCAGGGTGCTGGCCGAGAGGTTCAGGTCATCGACCCCCTCGACGTTGTACGGAACCGCGATCGGCGAGATGTAGACCGGGATCTCGATGTACTCGCCCGGCTTGCAGCGCTTGGCGACATCGGCCAGTTCGGTCTCGTCCATCGGGGTGTCGGTGCCGCCGAAGTCGGTGCCACCGGCGATGAACTGCTCGCGGCCGCCGCCGGAACCGACCGGGTCGTAGGCGATGTTGGCGTCAGGATTGTTCTCCTGGAAGCCGGCGACCCAGGCGGCCATGGCGGCTTCCTGTGAGCTGGCGCCGGCGCCGGCGATCTCGCCGGAGACCGCGTCGCCGCTGGACCCGCTGCTGCCACTGTCGCTGTCGCTGCTTCCGCAGGCGGCCACACCCAGCGCCAGGGCCAGGGTGAGGGGGATCGCGATTAGCCACTTCTTCAAGTTCAAGGTTTCCTCCAGTTTGGATTTCTTTCGAGGGGTTGCGCAGTAATGAACTTCAGTCAATAGATGGAGATTTCGCGCGGTGTTACTTCCTTGTGAAAGTTGTGAAAAGAGGTGAAAAGCCCGTCACTTGCCGCGAGTCAGGGGTTCAGCGGTCGCGGCGAAAAGCAGTAGCCAAAGCCGATGTGGGTCTGGATGAAGCTCCAGTGAGGCAAGGCGGTTTCAAGCTTGTGGCGCAGTTTCGAGACGTAGACGTCAACCGACCGGTCGTTTTCGGGCATCGCGCCGCCCCAGACCAGGTCGTAGACCTCTTCCCTGCTCACGACCTGTTCCGGCCGGCTGGCCAGGACCGCGAGCAGGTGGAACTCCCGGACCGTGAGGATGATTCCCCTGCCGTCGGCGAGGACGGTCCGCTGATCGAGCCGGACTTCCAGGGGCCCGGCCCTCAGCGCGTGGCCGGCGGAACCGCCCGTCTGGGACTTTGCTGCTTCCACGCTCGGCCCGGCTCAGATCGGGTGGGACGCGTCCTCGAATTCCCGGAACAGGCCGGTCACCACAAAGGCAACCTGTTCCCCGACATCAACCGCGTTGTCGCCGATCCGCTCGATCGCACGCGCGGCCAGCAACATCGTCATCGCCCATTCACGGCGGTCGGGCTCGTCGCCGATTTCGATCGCCAGGGTGAAGCAGTCGCGGTTCAGCCGGTCGATCAGGTCGTCCTGCCGGACCAGGTCCTGGGCGGCCGTCTCGTTGCGATCGGCGAAGGCCTGCCTGGCCTGAATGATCTGGCTGCTGGCCTGGACCCCCATCTCGAGGATCAACCGGATCATGCTCTCGTCCGAAGGCGGCTCGTGGCCGACGATCGGGATCAGCTTGCAGATGTTCACGCACTGATCCCCCATCCGCTCCGCGTTCTTGATCACGTGGAGCAGAGCGGAAATCAGCCGAAGGTCGGTGGCCACCGGGGACTGGGTGGCCAGCAGGGTGATCAGACCCTGGTGAATCTCGAGGTAGCGCCCGTCGATCCGGTCGTCGTCGGCAGCAACCAGTTCGGCCAGCTCGACGTCCTGGTTTTCGATCGCTTCGAGGGTGCGGCCTAGCGCCCGGTCCACGAGATCGAAGGCCCCGAGAGCCTGCTGCTCGAGGTGGTCAAGTTCTTCCTGATACTGAATTCGGATCTTCTCGGTCACTCACACCCTCCGGGACTTGGTTCCCGCCTTTCGGGGGCGGCCTGGTGGTTCGAAGCGTTCCACCGCTTCCGCCCCAGTTTGTTACCTGCGGGTAGACCTGCTGTAAAAGAGTTGTGAACTCCTGTGAAGCGGGTTCACCCTTGATCGGGTGCCCGTTTTCGTGAGTGAGAGAAGGTGCAGCGCTAGACCGGCACGCCGGGCGCCGCAGCGCCCGCATCATCGGTGGCCCGGTCGGAGCTGACCTTGGCGGTCGCCTCGGCGGCCGAAATCGACGATTCGGCCGCAAATCTGTAGCCGACGCCGAAGTGGGTGTGGATGTAGGTGTAGGCCGGGGACCGCCTCTCCAGCTTGGTGCGGAGCTTGCGGATGAAGACGTCAACCGAGCGGTCGCCGTGGGCCATCGCGTAGCCCCAGACACGCTGGTAGATCGATTCGCGGTCGAGGACCTTGCCCTCATTGTGTGCGAGGAGTTGAATCAGCTCGAACTCGCGGCGGGTCAGGTCGAGGCTCTGGCCGGCGATGAAGGCCTGGAACTGGTCGGGGCGGATCTCGATCTCCCCGACGACCAGCGGACCGGCGTCCTGTTCGTTGGAATGACGACGGCGACGGCGCACCACCGCTTCGATCCTGGCGATCACCTCTTCCGGGTGGCAGGGCTTGTTGACCCAGTCGTCGGCCCCGATCCTGAGCCCGCGGACCCGCTGTGAAACGGTGCCCCCGTTGGCGCAGACGATCACGCCGAGGTCGGGCAGCATGCCGCAGATCCGCTCGAGGTACTCCCAGCCGCCTTCGCCGATCACGTCCGGATCGAACACGACCGCGTTGATCTTCATCGCGACCAGTTCCTCCGGCGGCACGCCCGAGGCGAGGACCCGGTACTGCCAGCCGGCCGCGTCCATCCGGTTCGAAAGGACCCGGATGAAGCCGGAATCGGTGTCGATCACCGCAACACGCATTGGAGCCCGGCCGGCGTTCATTTTGAGCTTCCGATCATCTACCGAAAAGTGTAGGGCGTAGCCGGACGCAAAGCCGCGAAATCAAGCCGATTTTCACAACTCATTCACAACCCCGAAAAGATTCGGCTCTGGACCTGAAGCGAGCCGGGAGTCCCGAAAACAGCGAGGTACCAATTTGCGCCACATAGCGCACCCAACTCCGTTCTCGGCCCGGTGGTCCGGATCGAAGTCGGAGTTGGGTGCGCCATATGCCGAGAACTCCCTCCTCGATCTTCCAGGCCGGGCCCCATTCTCACCTGCCCTCGGATCCCGAGGTGCCGCAAAGGCACAACTCCCGGGCCAGGAGCAACAGGCACACCCGCGCCGGAGCAGTCGGGTAGCCACAGGCGTCCTGCGGTTTGCGGTAGGTTTCGGGGCGTGAATCGTGTCCGTAACAGTCTCGTTGCCCTTCTGACCGCGCTTTTCGTTCTGGCCCTGCCCGCCTACGCGGCAGCCGCCGACGGCGTTGGAACCGCCGGTCGGGTCGATGACCGTTACATCACCTTCTTCTGCTTCGGACTGATCGCCTTCTTCGCGATCCTGGTCACCGTCCTCTCGCTCATTCAGGGCCGGCTGGACGCGAAGAAGGATCAGCGACGGCACGATCTTGACCGGTTCAATTCCTAGGGACCGGGCTTAATCGCAAGTCGGGCGGGGTCCGACCCGCCCTCCCTGTGAAACCCGCCCACCCACTGAAGCAATTGATGGTTGGGAGGGGCTCGGTTTTGGGTGCTTCAGACGGCCCAGAACACTGATTGGGCGCGTCTGATTTGGGCCAGGCGTTCCGGCCAGCCGGTTTCTTCCAGTTCAGGGGCCGGGGTGTCTCCGGTCAGGTCCGGGGTGAATCCGCCGAGGCCGGCGTAGACCGCGTGGTCCAGCAGGGGCAGCGTGTTCGGGTTGTAGCCGCCTTCGTGAAGGGCGACCAACCCGATCCCCTTGCGCGAAGCAAAATCAGCGGAGGCACTGGCCAGGGCGTGGTAACCGGCCGCGGTCAGGTTCTGGCTGGCCAGCTGGTCGGCGACATGACCGTCCTGACCGGCCGAAACGATCAGTAGACCCGGGTCGAACTGGTCGAGGATCGGCCCGGCGATCGCCTGGAAACCCTCGATGTGTTCCCGGTCGCCGCAACCGGGCGGCATCGGCAGGTTGACCGTGAAGCCCCGCCCCGCCCCGACCCCGGTCTCGTCCAGCCAGCCGCTGCCGGGATAAAGCGGCCACTGGTGGAAGGAGATGAAGAGGACCCCCGGGTCGTCGTAGAGGATGTCCTGGGTGCCGTTGCCGTGGTGGACGTCCCAATCGAGCACCGCGACCCGGCCAATTCCGAGGGCCTCGCGGGCATAGCGGGCGGCGATCGCGGCGTTGCTGAAGAGACAGAAGCCCATCGCCCGGTCGGCGGTTGCGTGATGGCCGGGCGGACGGATGATCGCGAAGGAACTGGTGGTCGCGGTCCCTTCGGCCGCCTTGCCGTTCACGGCATCCACGGCGACCAGCGCGGCTCCGGCCGAACGCCGGGCCACCTCGTAGCTCAGGGGCGACGCGACCGTGTCACCGTCCAGCCAGGTCGGACCGTTCTCGGCCGCGACCCGCACGTTCTCCACATGAGACTCGGTGTGGGCCCTCAGCAGGTCCTCGACCGTGGCTTCCCGGGATTCGAGGATCGGCAGGCCGTGCCGCTGGCTGTCTTCGCCGAGACGGTTCAGAACCCCCGGGAAACGGCGTGAGTTTTCCGGATGGCTCCCGGTTTCATGCCCGGCCTGCTCGCGCAGAATGACCAGACTGGTGCTCATGCGCCGAGCCGGAAACCGGAAAGGAGCCGCTTCTCGCTTTCCCCCTTCACTTCGGCCACGACCTCGATGTGGCCGGCCAGGGGCGTGTCGCGAATCTTGGTCGCGAGCAGGTCGTCGACCTGGAATATCCCGGCCGAGTTGTTGAGTTCGATCTCGAGCCGGACCGGGCGGTTCTCCCCGGCCGAAATGTTGACCCGGTCGATCGCCGCGGCGGAAATCGAGTGAATCCCTTCCTGGCCGGATTCGAGCGGCACCCGGGTCCGGCCCTCGGCCATGTCGAGCGCATCGGCCACCCGGACGATTCCGGCTTCCACCGTGTATGGCTGCCCGCGCCGCCGGTGACCGATGATCGCGTGAAGCACCTCGGCCATGACGATCGACTTCTCGGGTTCCTCATAGATCCCGTCGAGCAGCCGCGGCAGTGCCTCGCGAGCCAGAAAAAGGCTGTATTCCTCGTGGTCGGCCCGGTGGATCGACATGCCGACGTCATGGAGCAGGGCTCCGCCCGCCACCACCACTTCGGTGTCACGGGCGCTCATCCCGTGGTCGGTGACCATCGCTCCATGCACCCCGCCCTTGTCGAGCAGCCGGGTCAGGCGCAGGGCGATGTTGAGCACTATCTGCATGTGGACCCAGGAGTGGTCGGACATGCCGAGCCGCTCGGCATGGGTCTGGGCCATGTACCACCAGGCCTTGACCTCGTCATCCCGGTTGACGGCGTCGAGGAACTTCTCCAGCTTGCGGTTGCCGCGGGTCGGCGCCTTGACCCGGACCGACCTGACGTTCTCGCGGCTGTGCAACGCCGGGGCCTGATCAGCCGGATCGGGTGCGCCGACCGCCAGCTCCTCCCCTTCTGCGATCTCCCCCGAATCGCTCAAGACGATTCCCGGCCAGCGACCGGTTCCTCACGCTCGGCCAGCCAGTAGCGGCTTGCCGCGAGGTCGCAAAGGGCAGGCTCGACCCGGACTCCGAGCCCTTCGGCCAGTGCCGCGTGACCGACGATGATGCCTGGCAGATGCCGGGCCAGGGGGGCTTCGGCGCCGAACCAGGCGGAAATGTCATCGCTTGTCTGGCCGAGAATCGCGTCCAGTCCCCGGCGGGCCTCCGCGGCGCCGATCCGGGGGCCGCAAAGTCGCTCGACCACGGGGGCGAGGCTCGAGACGACCAGCACCCGCTCGGTCGGGGGCGGGAACATCGAGGCGATCCCGCGGGAGGCGCCGATCACGGCCGCTTCGATCTGGCCGGGCCGGGGCGGATCCTGAAACCGGGCCTTGCGGGTCATGGTCGAGGCGCCGACCGGCCGTGAGCCGTTCCATTCCGGGATCTCTCCCGGGCGGCCGACCGCGAAGCCGATTGCCGTCTCCCCGATCACGGCGACGGCGACCGGGTCCGGCAACGAGTCCCCGGCGGGAACCGTCACACCGAGGAAGGTCGCCGCTGTCCAGTCCCGGCGGGTGGGGATCCGGATCGGCCCGGCACCGACGGCGTCGGCAACCCGGTCGAGCAAACGAATCAGGCGGGAACCGCGGAGACCGGGAACCGCGATCACCTCGACCCTCCCCGCCCCCTGGTCCCGGGCGAACTCCGCCTCGGACATGATCAGGGCCGAGATCCGGTCGAGACCGTCGATTCCGGCCGTGACCTTGTGGCTGCGCTCGACGATCCTCCGGGTTGAACCGGAAGACACTTCCGACAGCGAAAAGCGGGTACTGCGGAGCGAGATTTCAATTGCCCCAAGGATCAAGACCGGGCCATCCTAGAGGCAATGTGCCCGAAAGCCGAATTAATCCTGTAAACGCCGGTATTGGACGGAAAGCCGCTACTGGCCGCAGACCGGCCACTGGCCGGGCCCGGAGCGCTCGTACAGGAGCGCGGCACGGTAATCCTGCTCGGCCTCCGGAGCATCAGACGGGAGACCCTTGCCACCGACCGATTCCCAGGTGCCGGGACTGAACTGGTACTTGCCGAAGTAGAGGCCGCTGGAGGAAACGATCTTCGGATCACCGCCCGACTCGCAATCGGCGATCGCTTCGAGAGTCTCCATGGTGACCGACCCCGGGAGGTCCCCGAATTTTTCCTGCTGCTGCCTGGCTTCGAGTTTCCGCTGTACCTCGGCCTGCTGCCTTTCGACGATCCGTTCAGCCGCTTCGGCCCTGGACTGCTGGACCAGGTCACCGATCTGGAAGGCGACGCCGACCGGCGTTTCCGAGGTCACCGCGGCAAGGGCGATGTCGGCACCGGAAGTCCCGGAGCCGTCCTTCGACCGGTCGAAGGCGAGGTTCCCGGCGATAATCAGGGCAGCGATCAGCGCCAGAATGAGGATTGAATTTCGCGTCGTAAGGATGATTTCTCCCTTTTGTTAGCAAACACTCATATCAGAAGCGACCGGATGCCGCGTTCCGGATGGCAGCTGTTGCGCGACGGTTTCCCGGATCGGCCGGAAATGGGGCCGGCCCTTTCCCGGACCCTGCTGGAGCAGGTGGCAGCCGGCCAGCGCCCGGCCACGGTCAGGTTGAGCCGGCCCGGGCGGGTGGTCGCCTTCGGCCGGCGGGACGTGGTCTCCCCCGGATATGCGGATGCCGTCGCCGCCGCCAGGGCGGGCGGGTTCCCCGGCATGGAAAGGCTGTCCGGTGGCCGGGCCGCCGCCTTCACCGAGGGTGCCCTGAGCCTCACCTTCACCCTGCCCGATCCGAAGCCGGCCGAGCGGACCGTCCAGCGCTTCACCGAATGGTCCGGCCTGGTCCGGGACGCGTTCATCGACCTCGGCGTCGATACCAGGATCGGTGCGGTGCCGGACGAATACTGCCCGGGCGATTTCAGCGTCAACGCCGGCGGCCGGGTCAAGCTGGCCGGAGCGGGACAGCGAATGATCAGGGGCGCCGCTCACCTCGGCTTCGTCATTCTGGTCTCGGACTCGGCCCTGGTCGCCGAAACGCTGGGCCCGGTCTACGCGGCGCTCGGGCTCGACTTCAACCCGGGGACGGTCGGCAGCATCGAGGATGCCCGGCCCGGAACCGGACTCGAAGACGTGGAGCAGGCGCTGCTCGGACGGCTCGAGTCAGCGGTCGGACTTCAACCGGCCGAAATTGATCCGGTGACCCTTGAGATGACCAGGTCACGATCCGGACAATTTCGCTCGAATCCCTGATGCCCGGTCAGCAGCCTCTAATCTGAAGCCATGGACGCCGAATCGAACGGACGGCCTTCGGAGGAGGAGACAGTCGAGGAGACGGTCGCGTCACCCTCCCTGACCGAGCGGCTGGTCGGGGCCGGGACCGGCGGGGCCAGGCGGATGGCCGGTGCGACCGGACTCGACCAGGCCATGGAAAACGCGGTCGAGGAGGCGATCGTCCGGGCGATCGAAAGCGAGGCCGTGGAGCGCTCGATGACCCGGATCATCAACGGGCCCCTGATCGAAAACGCCGTGCGGGATGCGATGAAGAGCCCGGCAGTCGAGCAGGCCTTGATGGAGGTGGTCGATTCCGAACTGGTTGACCGGCTCTGGGCCCGGATCCTCGACAGCAACGAAACCCAGCGACTGATCGAGCGAATCGCGGAGGCGCCGGAGGTCCGGGCCGCGATCGCCTCGCAGAGCCTCGGACTGGTCGATGACCTCGGCCGCGGCGCCGCGCGGGTCACCCGGGCGATCGACTTCGCCCTCGAGCGGCTCGCCCGCCGCATCTTCTTCCGGTCGAGGCGGGAGGTTCCGACCGATCGGGTCGGCGTCGCAACTCGCGCCCTCGCACTGGTGATCGACGGAGTCGCAGTCAACCTGGTGATGATTTCCTCGACCGCCGTGCTCGGGATGATCGCTTCGGTCCTGGGAATCGACCTGGGCAACCTCGGCGGCGCCGCATACGCGGTTGGCGGCGCCGTGTGGCTGGGGCTCGGGTCGCTCTATCTCTTCGCCTTCTGGGCGTTTTCCGGACAGACGCTCGGCATGCGGTTCTTCGACATCCGGATCGAACACGAGGGAAAGTGGGTGATCGGTCCGCGACGGGCTTTCAGGAGACTGGTCGGCTTCTGGCTGTCGGCGATTCCCTTCTGCCTCGGTTTTCTCGGGGTTCTGCTGCGCCTTGACCGGCGCGGATTCCACGACCGGCTGGGCCAGACGATGGTCTACTACATAAACCCGGCCGGACCGAATCAACCCCACCTCGAGCCGGTTTTGCAACCAGGGATGGACCTGATGGATGACCTGGTACCTGACGAACCACTGATTTCGGCCGAAAAGCCGATAGATTCCCCGCAGGGTCTGCCTCGGGAGGTGAGGGGACCAGGGAAATGAGTACCAAGGGAGGAATGTCTTGTTCGTGAACCGCGTCTTTGCCGTGCTTGCCTTTGTGGTGGCCGCTTTGCAGATCGGGGTCGCTCCCGCGTCGGCCGACCCCGCACCCGACCTGCCAGCCGGACCAGTGCTGGCGACGGACGACTGGCCGAATGACCCGAACTTCGCGCGCTGCGAACTGCAGGATCCGGTTTCCGGCTGCCAGGACAGCGAGCAGTGGAATCTGTACGGACCGATGGACGGCCTATGCCTCGCCCCCGGCGGCGCCGTGTTCGACCAGCCCCGCCCGGACGGCGGCCTCCCTTGCTGGGCCCGCAACGCGACCGATCCCGAAAGCTCTTCCGGCATCAACATGACCGGCGCCTGGGCCCAGGGCAACATCGGTCGTGACGACGTCCTGGTCGCCTACGTCGAGGGCGGGGTCAACTACAGCGCCAACGGGATCAAGGACGGACTCGACTCGATCTACCTCAACGCCGGCGAGCTTCCCTACCCCCAGGGCTGGGACGGCCAGGACCTCGGCCGCTATGACTTCGACGGTAACGGCGAGTTCGACATCCGCGACTACGCCAAGGACCCGCGGGTCAACCCCGCCTGCGTTTCCCCGACCACCCAGTTCACCACCTACCAGGAGGGCACGACCCGCGGCTGCGCCGACGACGGCACCCACGAGTACCTCCACTCGGTCAACATCGGCGGTCCGCTCACTCCCTATCTGTCCCCCGAAGACCTGATCGCTGTGTTCGGCCATTGCAAGATCACCGACCACCGGATCGAATCCTGCCCGGCTGACGCCAGGATCGACAACGACGGCAACGGCTACCCGAACGACGTTTCGGGCTGGAACGCCTACCAGAACACCAACGACCCCCAGTCCGAAGATTTCAACTACGGTCACGCGCCCGGCCTGATCGGCGAGATGGGTGGCGAGGCAGACAATGGCTACGCCGGCGTCGGCAACTGCCGCAACTGCCGCGTGGTCCCGATCAAATCCGGGGCCGAATCTGTCGGCAAGGCGGACGGTCTCGCTCCGGCGATCACCTACGCAGCTGACATCAACGTGACGGCGATGTCCACCGTGGTGGTGTCCTACGCCTATTCGAGCGCGCTCAAGGCCGCGGTCAAGCATGCGGTTGACAAGGGCATCCTGATGTCGATGGACTCAAACGACTTCGACTCGATGGACCACACCGACGGCCATCTCTTCGATGACGTCTTCCCCGGCAACGGGCTCGCCCAGGACATCGAAGGGAAGAACGCCCAGACCTTCCGGGCCCGCTCGAACGTGACCAGTTACGGCACCCACTCGATCTTCTCCGGAGGCGAGTCCACGACTTCGGGCGCCACCCCCTTCCAGGCGGCATTCCTCGCGATGACCCAGTCAGCCGCCCTGAACGCGGTCGACGAAAACATCATCCCCCGCAAGCTGACCCCGAACGAGATCAAGCAGGTGCTGATCAACACGGCCAGCGAGATCCTCCCCCAGCGGGACACCCCGGACGTGGCCAACCAGTGGCCCGGAAACCCGGACTCGAAGACCGATTCAACCCACACCGCCTGGTCGACCCAGTACGGCTACGGCCGGGTCAACATCGGCAAGGCGACCAAGCTGATCATGGACGGCCGGGTTCCCCCGACCGCCGACATCGATTCGCCCTCCTGGTACAAGTACGTTGATCCGACCAAGGGCGGCAAGCTCCAGGTGAAGGGCAAGGTCGCACCTTCCGCCTGGGGTTCGGAAGGGCTCGAATGGACCCTCGAATGGGCCCTCGGCGCCAATCCCTCCGATGATGATTTCAAGGCGCTTTCAACCGGCAAGGCCGCCAAGTCCGGTGTGCTCGGCACGCTCGACCTGAAGGACATCCCGGCCTCCTACGCCAAGGCGGCTCCGGCCGAAAACGTGATGCCCCCGGACGGCCCCGAGCAGTACACGGTGACCTTCCGGCTCCGGGCCCGTGACGGCAACGGCCTCAAGGGCGAGGACCGCCGCTCGATCGGCGCCCGCGCCGACAAGGACCTGGTCAACGGGTTCCCGAAGGCGATCGGCACCGAAATGAGCGCGGCGCCGAGCTTCGTCGACCTCGGAGGCAAGCGTCAGCTCGAGCTCGTCTTCGGCACCATGGACGGCTCGGTCAGCGCTCTGCAGCCGGACGGTTCGCAGGCTCCGGGCTTCCCCGTCTACACCTGGAAGCTGAAGGACATCGATCCGCGCAACCCGCAGAATTTCGACAGTGAGGCCTACTCGTCGGTTCAGGCGCTCCGGGACGCGCGGGATCCGATCAGCGGCATCGCGGTCGGTGATCTCGATGGCAACGGCGCCCAGTCGATCGTCGCCACCACGACCAGCGGCTGGGTCTACGTCTGGAACTCCTCCGGCAAGCTGAGAGAAGGGTTCCCGGTTCACGGGGACGATCAGTACAACACGCTGCCGGTCCCGACCCCCTGGTCCGGTGGCTACCACGCCAGGTCCCCGATCCGCGGCAACTGGTCGGCACCGACGCTCGGCAACCTCCAGGGCAACGGAAAGCTGAGCATCCTGATGTCCAGCTATGACGGTCACGTCTATGCCTGGCAGCCGAATGGCGATCCGACCCCGGGCTGGCCGGTCGAGGTCAAGCTGCCGGATTCGATCAAGTCGACGATCCCGGCGAACAGCTACATCCACGATCCGAAGCTGATGATGGCTCCGGCCGTCGGTGACGTGCTCGGCACCGGCACCGACCAGGTCTTCCTGCCCGGATTCGACTGCGACGATGCAGCGAACAAGACCTTCGCCTACGGCATCCAGTCCGACGGCAACAACAACCCGGGCGGACCTTACCTGCCGGGCTGGCCGATCAAGATGGGTTCGATCGGAGGCTGCTACTCACAGTCGATCGACTTCGTCCAGGAAGGGGCCAACGCTGCCTCGATCGGTGATTTCGACAACTCCGGGCAGCTCCGGATCGCGATCACTCCGGTGGCCGGCTCACCGGTCATCGTCAACGGTGACGGGTCGCTCTACAAGGGTATGACCCCCGGCTGCACCTCGGCCCCCTGCTCGGGCTACGACCCTTACTATGGCTCGGATTCAATCACCGTCGGCGTGACCAGCCAGTCGGCGATTGGCGATCTGACCGGGGACGGCATGCCCGAGTTCATGCAGCCGACGGCTGGTGGTGCCACGCTCAGCGGGGCCCTCAACGATGTCGGGCAGGCGGCTCTCGCCCATGTCTTCGACCAGGCCTGGAATCCGACCACCGGAGCGGTGCTGGACAACTTTCCCACCGACCAGGACGGCTTCCCGTTCTACGCCTCACCGGTGGTTGCCAACCTGACCGATGATGGCAACCGCTCGATGATCACTGCCAATGACTCCTACTGGATCCACGCCCGGGGCCCGGACGGCCAGGAAGCTCCCGGTTTCCCGAAGTGGACCGGCCAGTGGACCTCGTTCGGCGGTGCGGTCGGTGACCCGAAGTTCGACGGCCAGCAGTACCTGGCCTACGGCACGCGGGAAGGCCAGGTCTTCCTCTGGAAGGTCGGCGGCAAGCCCTCGATGAACGACCAGTGGTGGCACTACCGACACGACGAGCACAACTCGGGCCGTTACGGCAATGACACCCGGCCCCCGGCCGGCGTCAAGTTCGTGGTCAAACGCTCGAAGAAGTCGGCCCAGGTCACCTGGAAGGCCTCCGGTGACGATGGGGTAAATGGCGACAAGGTCGCCGTGCTCCAGGTCTACAAGTCGAACCGGAAGATCAGCCTGTCGCAACTCGGCAGCAAGGTCAAGTCGCCGGCCATCGCCAAGCCGAACGGCCAGCAGAAGGTCAACCTCAAGCTGGCTCCGAACAAGAGCCTCTACGTCGCCGTCCGCCAGCAGGACGCGGACGGGAACTGGTCATCGCTCAGCCGCTTCAAGATCAAGCCCTTCAAGAGCTACAACCTGAAGAAGCAGAAGAAGATCTGCCGCAAGAAGTTCCGTGGCAGCAAGCGCAAGCAATGCATCCGCAAGGCCGAGAAGAAGGCCAAAGCGGTAGCGAAGCAGAACACCCAGCGGTCCTAGCGGGAGGTGCCGCAGGTTCTGGCCCGATATGGGTGCAAAACCTGCGGCACCTTTTGATTCCCGGCGGATCGGTTCATGCCCCGGAACCGGCACTCGGTGGTGACGCCGTGGGGCCGGGTGGCCCTCCCAAAGATGGCGCCACCGTCGCGCTTGTCCTCACCTGCTCGCTGACCGGAGCAGTAATCGAGAAGCCACTTTGGGAGGGCCACCCGGCCCCACGGCCAACTAGAGGCGGCCAGCGGCGAGGAGGCGGCGGAGGAACTTGCGGGTTTCGGGGCGATTCGGTTCCGAGAGGATCTGCCCGGGGCTTCCCTGTTCGATGATCCGGCCTTCGTGGAGGAAGGCGACCTCGTCGGCCACCTCGCGGGCGAAGCTCATTTCGTGGGTGGCAAGGATCATCGTCATCCCTTCCTGCTTCAGATCCCGGACGGCATCGAGCACGTCGCCGACCAGTTCGGGGTCGAGGGCGCTGGTCACCTCGTCCAGGAGGAGGGCCCGGGGATTGCCGGCCAGGGCCCGGCAGAGGGCGACCCGCTGCTGCTGGCCACCGGAAAGCTCGTCCGGCATGTCCTCTTCGCGGCCGCCGAGCCCGAAACGCTCCAGCAGGGCCCTTCCCTCCTCGCGGGCTTCCTTCTTCCCCGATCCCTGGGCCCGGACCGAGCCAAGCGTGACGTTGTCGATCACCTTCATGTGCGGGAAGAGGTTGAAGGCCTGGAAGACGAAGCCGAGCTTGCGCCGGACCGAGACCGGATCGACCGAGGGGTCGGTGATCACCTCGCCGTCGAGGAAGATGTCGCCGTCATCGATCTCGACCAGCAGGTCGATGCAGCGCAGCAGGGTTGACTTGCCGGAGCCGGAAGCGCCGATCAGGGCGATCGCTTCATGCTCCCGCAGGGTGAGGTCGATGCCGCCGAGTACCTGACGCTCGCCGAAGGCCTTGGTCACACCCTGGATTTCCAGGACCGCTGAACCTCCCTGGCTGGAACGCGTGGCGTCGCTCACGAGTTGATTTGCTCCCGGGCGGTGATGTGATCAAGGATCCGCGCCATCGGGAAGGTAACCGCCAGGTAGAGCAGGGCGGCGGCCAGCAGCGGGGTGTAATTGAAGGTCGAAAGCGTGATGATCTGGGCGGTCCTGAACGCCTCGGCAATTCCGAGCACGGAAACCAGTGCAACGTCCTTCTGGAGCGAGATGAAGTCGTTGAGGAGCGGCGGCCGCACCCGACGCACCGCCTGGGGCACGATCACGAAACGCAGCGTCTGGATCCGGGTCAGCCCGGTGGCCAGACCGGCGTCATTCTGGCTGGGGTGGATCGAGGCGATGCCGGCCCGGTAGACCTCCGCCACATATGAGCTGTAGGCGAGCGAAAGGGCGATGCCGGCGAGGATCAGGGGATCGGTAGGCACCCCGGCCAGCCCGAGGGCGGGGATGCCGAAGCCGACCAGGTAAACGAGCAGGATGACCGGTATCCCGCGGAAGAAGTCACAGTAGACCGCCGCCAGCATCCGGATCGGGAAGAGGGCCGATGCCTTGCTGGTCCTGACCACCGCAATCAGCAATCCGAGGACCAGGACGATGGCCTCGACGACCATGAACAGCTTGATGTCGATCCAGAAGGCTTTGAGGATGTCCGGAAACGAGTCCCTGAAGGACTCGGCCGAGAAGAACATCTCCCGCACGTCCGGCCAGCCGCTGCTGGTCAGGATGACGGCGGCAAGGCCACCGAGAACCAGGACCGATGAAAGAACGGCGATCGCCTGGCCGCGCCGCGCCCTGGCCTTTCGGGCCTTGTCGCGGGCGGCCCGGCGATCGCCGGTACCGCTTTGAACTGGAGCTTCCGTGGTCAGACCCGGCTCTTAGTTGAGCAGCGGCGCCTTGGCCGAATCGGCCATCCACTGGTTGGTGATCTCTTCCAGCGTGCCGTCTTCCTTCAGCGTGTTGATCGCCTGGTCCACGCAACCCTTGAGGTCGGAGTCCTTGGCCATCAGCGCGCCCCACTGGTCGCCACCCTCCTGCTCGAACTGACCGGCAACGACGGTGTCGGAGAGCTCGGCGTCACGGAGGTAGATCGCGGTCGGAAGGTCGACCACGATCGCGTCGACCTGATCCTGCTTGAAGGCCGTAACGACGTCATTCGAGTTGTCGAAGGTCTTCGGGTCGGATGAGGGATCGATCTGCTCGACCACGGCGTCGTAGCTGGTGGTACCGATCTGGACCCCGATCGAAGCGTCCTTGAGCTGGTCGAGGCTGGTGATCCCGTCGAGATCAGAGCCCTTCTTGACCAGCACCGCCTGGTTGGCGGTGTAGTACGGCTCCGAGAAGGTGACCGCCTTCTCGCGGGCGGGAGTGATCGAGATCTGGTTCAGGTCGAAGTCAAAGTCCTTCGGTCCGGGCGCGTAGGAAGCGTTGAACGGCACGGTCGCCCATTCGACCTGGGAGTCGTTGAATCCGAGCTCGCCGGCGATCGCGTAACCGAGGGCGCTCTCGAAGCCCTTGCCGTTGGTCGGGTCGTCGTCCTCGAAGTACGGCGGGTAGGCCGGGGAGTCGGTGCCGATGGTCAGCACACCGTCCTTGAAGGTGCTGAGGTTCGCCGGAGTGCAGTCCGAAGCGGCGACGGTGCTGCCACTGTCGGTGCCGGAATTTTCGCTGGACGAGTCATCGTCACTGGAGCCGCAGCCGACGAAAACGGCCAGGGCGAAGATGGCAAACAGGAAAAGGACAAGACGTTTACGACTCACGAGTATTCCTCCGCAGGTTGAGCGACTGACGTGGGGAGCCTAGAGCATGTTGAGGGTAGAATCGCTCGCGGTTTGAGCACAGAGCCGAAAAGTCAGGCCGTACGCGACGAGGAGGAAGGCCGTCCCTGCGTTGAGATGAGCGAAGGCGTGGCCCGTTACCTGATGGCGCTGTTCGACCTCGAGCAGGAAGGCGGCCCCCCGACCCAGGCCAGGCTGGCCCGGGAACTTGACGTTTCCCAGCCCTCTGCGCTTCAGATGGTCCGCCGGATCCGGGCGATGGGCCTGATCAACGAGGGGGACCTCGGACTCACGCCGGCCGGCACCAGCTCCGCTCTGGTGCTCACTTCCAGGCGGACCGCCGCAACCGACCTGACCAGCGAGGTGCTGGGACTCGACCCGGCCGAAGCGCGGGTTGAAGCCGGACATCTCGCCTCCAGCGCCACCCCGGCCTTCGGCCGCAAGCTGGTCGCCTGGCGCAAGTCCCGGACCTGAGCCCGTTCAGTTGACGGTCCAGGACCTCGTCGAGTTCTCGCTCTTCGTCGGACTGGTCGTTCTGCTGATCCTCCTGCTCGCGAGCCTGGTCCGCCGCCGCCCCGGCGGGTTGCGGGGAACCACCCTGAAAGAGAAGCTGAAACGCTTCGGTCGATTCGCTCTGGTGCGCCTGCCGATCGCGGTTGGATTCGCCGTGGCGGTTTTCGTGCTGGGGGCGGCCGGCCTCACGCTGAACAGCCACCGGCCGCCGGCCGACCACGAGCCGGTCGTCTCGGTTCCTTCGGGGTCGCGGAACGTGGTGGTTTCCCTCCGGCTGGATGACTGCGGTGAGCCGATCGAGGGCGAAGTCCGCTTCAGCTCGCCCCGAAGCAGGATCGGGTCCCCGGTCAGGTTCTACTCCGATGCCGGTGGCTGGCAGAGACTCGGCCTCACCGGCGCTCGGGCCCGGGTCCGGCGCGCAAGCTTCAGCGAAGAGGAAGCGACCCGGAAACGAAGCCTGCTCTCCTGCTACCTGCAGCTGCCGATCCTCAAGGGGGCGGCCGACGGGTACGAAGTGCACCTCAGGCTCTCCGACCAGATGGAGGTCGAGAAAGACTCATCGGTCCCCTCGCCCGGGGCCTATGCCTCCGGCGCCTGGGTCTGGAAATGCGGCCCGGATGTAACCTGCCCCGCTTTCGCCGCAGTCAGCTACTCGATCGAGGACGGCACCAAGCAGGTGATCATCCTGGTCCTCGCCTCCGTCTTCGGCGCGTTGATCGCACTGCTGGTCGGCGAGGTACTGATCGAGTGGGCGAGAAAACGCTTCCGCGAACCGGACTGAGCGGTTCAGCCCGGGAGCGCCGTATCCAACGGCAGGGCGGGCAGCGAAGCCAGTTCGGAGCGGTCCAGCGGCCGGGGCCGGCCGAGATAGTGGCCCTGGACGAAATCGACCCCGAACTCGCGGAGCACCTCCAGGGTCCTCGCGTCTTCGACCTGCTCGGCGACCGTCCGCTTGCCCATGCCTTTTGAAATCTCCACCAGGGCCTTGACCAGCAGCCGGTTGACCGGGTCCGAGGCCAGGTTCTGGACGAACTCGCCGTCGATCTTCACGTAGTCGAACGCCAGATGCTTGAGGTAATAGAAGGACGCGAATCCGGTCCCGAAATCATCCAGGGCGAAACCGCAGCCGAGCTCGTTCATACGGGCCGAGAACTCCTGGGCCCCGGTCATGTTGCCGATCGCGCTGGTCTCGGTCACTTCGAAGATCAGGTTGGACGGGTCCACCCCCGCCCTCGAGAGCTCGCCCTGCACGAATTCGGGCAGCTTCGGGTCCCCGACCGTGCGTCCGGACAGGTTGATCTGGAGCCGCGGGCAACCGTCCCCTTCGAGCTCGGCCAGGGTCGAAATCGCCTTGCTGATCACCCATGAATCGAGTTCCTGGACCAGGTCATGGCGTTCGGCGGTCGGCAGGAAGGCGCCGGGCATGATGATCGAACCGCTGCGATCGCGCATCCGGACGAAAAGCTCGTGATGCGGCGGGCCCTCTCCGTTGAGCCGGTGAATCGGCTGCGCGTAGACCAGCAGCTCTTCGTTTTCAAGCGCGCTGCGCAGCTTCCCGGCCCAGTCGATGCCCAGCGTGACATGTGAATCCTCGCCGGGCTGAAAGACCCTGGCACCGTTGCGGCCGGCGTCCTTGGCTTCGTACATGGCGATGTCGGCCTGCATCATCAGCGTTTCCTCGGGCACCGGCGAGATCTCCGACGAAACCGCGACGCCGATGCTGGCCGTAACCCGGGCAGAATGTTCGGCCCCGACGATCCGCACGTCCCGGGCGATCAGCCTGACCAGTTCCTCGGCGGTGGTCAAAGCGTCTTCGGGGCTGATGTCGCGAAGCACCACCACGTATTCGTCGCCACCCTGCCGGGCGAGGGTGTCATCGGAGCGTAGCCGGCTCTTCAACAGCTCGGCCGTCCGCACGATCAACCGGTCGCCGATCGTGTGGCCGAAACTGTCGTTGACGAACTTGAAGTTGTCGAGGTCGATGACCAGGATCGCGATCCCCCGGCCGTGTCCGGAGTCGATCGCCGAGCTGAGTTCCTCTTCGAAGCGACGCCGGTTGTAGAGGCCGGTCAGCGGGTCGTGATCGGCCAGATACTTGAGCTGCTGGCTGAGCCGCTGGCGTTCGGTGATGTCTTCGACCATCGACAGTGCCTGGTTGGGTTTGCCGTCCTGATCGCGCAGCATGGTCACGGTCAGGTAGATCCAGACCACCTCCCCGTTCTTGCGGATGTACCGCTTCTCCATGCTGAAGCCGTCCCGCTCCCCGGCGAAGAGTTCGCCGGTCATCGCGACGTCCTCTTCGAGGTCATCCGGATGGGTGATGTCGGCAAAGGTCATTTCCGAGAGCTCACCCGCGGAGTAGCCGGTGATCGACTCGAAGCTCCGGTTCACCTTCTCGAAACGGCCCTCGGGAGTGACCAGGCAAAGACCGATCGGGCTCTGCTCGAAAACCTGCCGGAAGCGCATCTCGGCGTCGCGCCCGGCCGATTTCGCGATTCGTTCCCCGGTCACGTCGTACTTGACGAGGATCAGAACCGGCCCGTGTTCCGGCACGGTCGTGATCACGCCGTTGACCCGGCTCCAGATGTCGGTGCCATCCTTCCTGACCGAGCGGTTCTCGTAGCTGGTCTCCCCCTTGTCGGCCAGTTCGTGAAGCACGTCGACGCGCATCTGGACTTCATCCTCGGAGAGATCGTCCGGGGCGATCACATCGATGTTCCGGCCGATCAACTCGCCCCGGTCGAACCCGTGCATCTCATCGAACTGCGGGTTGGTCAGCACGATTCGCGAATCGGCGATCCGCAGGACCACGACGCCCTCGGACATCCTTGTCAGGACGCTGGCCTGCGAGGCAAGTTCCGAATTGGCCTGTTTCCAGCGGTCGTAGAAGCGCTGCAGGCGAATCGAGGCGTAGGTGATCATCCAGATCAGGAGGACCAGCATCAGCAGGCGGTCGAGCCCCTTGATGAACGCGGACTCACCGGACTCGAGCCCTTCCGAGATCAGGTCGACCATGACCATGGTCAGCGGGATCACCACCGCCGTCGGAACGAGCAGCCGGGCCATTGACGGTCCGGGACCGGTCGATGAGAGAAAACCGGCCAGCCCCCGGTCAGGCCGGAGGAACACGTACCCGACGTAGATCAGGATTACGGTCGCCGATCCGAGGATGCTGATGTCGGTCTGAACGTTGGCATCGAGCGCGGCCTGGTAACCCTTGGTCAGGACCGAGATCAGGAAGATGATGCCGACCAGCGGGATCAGGGCCCGCTGCCAGCGGTAGCGGGGCGGATCGCGATCGATCGTCAGCAGGCAGAGTGCCAGGGCCGGGTTGTTGACGAGCGCGGCGACCGACGGCGAGCGGAGCGCGTCCGAACCCCACACGTCCGGATCGATACCAACCATCCGCAGGGCCAGCAGCGCCATGCAGACGGCGATCGTGAAGTAGCAGAGCGCCACGCCGGCCTGGACCGCCGATTCGGCAGCGCCGGGGCGCATCGCCAGCAGGGCGAAGGCGACCATTCCCAGGGTCACCGACGAGAACACCGGCATCTGCGGAGCGGCGAGAAGCTCGCCCGTGAACAACGGGATGTCGACGAAACCTGCCAAGGTCGCCAGCAGGCAGATCACCAGGGCGGCCCAGCCGAGCACGGTCGGGGCCCGCTTGATCCCGGTGGTCCAGAGCCAGGTGTAGCTGCCGGGGCCGGCCGCTTCGGCCCAGATCCCGGCGGGGTCGGGCTCCTTTTCGAGCGCCGCCCGGCTCGCAGCCTCGGCTATCCGCCCCCGGTACAGCTTCAGCTCGACCGGATCGGGAATGTTCCGATCTTCCCGCTCATCTGGATTCGACAAGTGCTTCTCCAAAGGAACTCCTGACTGCGAAACTAACACCTGCTTTCCCGGGAACGGGAACGCCGAAACGCATGGTGGCCGCGGTTCAGGCGGTGGCGGCTTCGGCCGTCTCCCTGGCGACCTGATCGGCCTCTTCCCACTCGGCGTAGAGCGAGGCTACCTTCTCCTTCGCCCGGTCATGCCGCCGGGTTGCCTTCTCCGACTTCTCGGGAGTCGACCAGGCCGCGGGATCGGAGAGTTCGTCCTCGATTTCAGCCAGCCGGGCCTCGGCCTGTTCGATCTTCTTTTCGAGGTTCTCGACCCGGCGCCGGGTTCGGGCCACCTCCTTGCCGGGCGAGCCGCCGCGCCGGGCGTTGCCCGACTTCCCGGCCGGCCGGGAAGCGGCAGCTTTTTCCTGTTCGGCCTCCGCGGCTTCATCCCGGCGCTTCTGATACTCCGCCCAGCCGGTCATGTGGTTTGTCAGTTCGCCGTTCTCGCAGACCAGGGTCCGGCTGCCGACCGCTTCCAGCAGGGCGCGATCGTGAGAAATGAGGACGACCGCCCCGGGGAAACCGAGCAGGGCATCCTCGAGTGCTTCCCGGCTTTCGATGTCCAGATGGTTGGTCGGCTCGTCAAGCAGCAGGAGGTTGGCTCCGGAGGCGACCAGGATCGCCAGCGAGAGCCGCCGTTGCTCACCGCCCGAGATGTCGCTCAGCTGCTTGTTCGCGTCTTCGCCCGAGAAGAGAAAGGCGCCGAGCAGGTCCCGGACCTTCTGTCCGGTGAGCCCGGTTTCGCGGGCGGCCGCGTCGAGCACGGTGCCGTCGCCCGTAGCGGTCTCCGCGTGCTGCGAGAGGTAACCCACCTTGGCGTTGTGACCAAGCCGGACATGCCCGGCGGCGGGCTTTCGATCGCCGGCAAGGGTCGCCATCAGCGTCGTCTTGCCGGCCCCGTTCGGACCCACCAGCACCACATGCTCGTCACGCTCAAGCAGCATGTTCGCTTCCTCGAGCAGCACCCGGCCCGGCACCTCGATCCGGCCGTTGACCATTTTCAGCACAACCTGGCTCGCTCTTTCCGGCTTGGCAAAATCAAAGGCGAGCACCCTTCGGTCCTGCGGGTCAATGCTCGCTGCGTTCTTCTTCACCTTCTCGATCTGCTTGACCCGGGACTGGGCCTGGCGGGCCTTCGTCGCCTTGTAGCGGAACCGCTCGACGAAGCGCTCCATGCGGGCGATCTCGGCCTGCTGCCTTTCGATCTGCTTGCCGAGCGCGACCTGCCGCGCGGCCTGTTCCTTGCGCCAGGCATGCCAGGGGCCGGCGAAGAACCGGGCCTTGCCGGCCTCCAGTTCCAGCACCGAGGTGCCCACCGATTCGAGAAACCAGCGGTCATGCGCGACCAGAACGACGCTGGCATCCAGATCCTTCAGATACTCCTCAAGCCACTCGAGAGTGGGAATGTCAAGGTGGTTGGTCGGCTCGTCCAGCAGCAGCAGGTCGGCACGGGCACCAAGGGCCCGGGCGAGGGAGGCGCGGGTCAGCTCTCCGCCGGAGAAGCTGGAAAGGGGCCGGGGAAATTCCTCTTCGCCGAAGCCGATTCCCCGCAGCACGGTCAGCACTTCGTCGCGCCAGCGGTAGCCGCCGGCCAGTTCGAGCTGCTGCTGGGCCGCGGCGTAGGCGCGCATCGTCTCGTCGTCATGCTCGCCGGCAGACATGGCAGCTTCGAGGCGTTCCAGTTCCCGCTCGGTCGCGATCACGTCGGAGCGGCCCGAGTAGACGTATTCCTCAAGGGAAAGCCCCTGGTCGCGCGGTGGACGCTGGTCGTGAAGTGCAATCCGGGCGCCCTTCTGAAAACTGAGAGATCCCGAGTCGTTTTCAGCTTCGCCGGCCAGAATCCGCAGCAGGGTCGACTTCCCGGCCCCGTTGCGGCCCGAAAGCGTCATGCGGTCACCGCGCATGAGCTTGAAGGAGACCTCGGAGAAGAGCGGATCGCCCCCGAGATGGATCCCGATTGATGTTGCGGTGACTACTGCCATGGAGCGAAACCATAGGTAGTCGGCGCCGGCAACGCCCGGCCTCGTTTGAAGACCCGCCCGCCGATCGGGCGGGTTTCCGCTTGCCACCCGGTGAAGACCGGGTGGCTTGCTACGGAAAATGTGACAGCATTTTCCGCAATGAGCAATGGCGGCTTTGACCCCCACCCCCACTCGGGACCCCAGTACGGGCAGACCTGGGAAGCCCGGATTCAGTCTCCGGAGGCCGTTCACGGGGTCTCGCCATACCCGCCGATCGCCGACTACGGCTTCCTTTCGGACGGCGAAGTTTCGGCCCTGGTCGCGCCCAGCGGCAACATCGAGTGGCTTTGCCTCCCCCGCTTCGACTCGCCCAGCATCTTCGGTTCGATTCTCGATCGCAGCGCCGGAAACTTCCGGCTTGGCCCGGCTGACATCAACGTGCCGAGCCACCGCCGCTACCTGCCCGGCACCAATGTGCTGGAAACCAGCTGGGGCACGGGTGACGGCTGGATCATCGTTCGCGACGTCCTGCTGATCGGGCCCTGGCACCACGAGCGGGACCGCTCCGGAACCCACCGCCGCGCCCCGACCGACTATGACGCTGACCACGTTCTGCTGAGAATGGTGCGCTGCGTCCACGGCGAAGTCCAGCTGACCCTCGACTGCAAGCCGGTCTTCGACTATGGCCGGGTCCCCGCCCAGTGGGAGTACACGGGTGACGCCTACCACGAGGGTCTGGCCACCGCGCCGGGGATCGACCTCCAGCTGCGCCTCAACACCGACATGAACCTCGGCTTCGAGGGTCCGCGCACCACTGCCCGGACCATGCTCAAGGAGGGTGACGTCCGGTTCGTCGCCCTGTCCTGGAGCGAACACCAGGCCCCGCAGCATTACGACGAGGCCTACGACCGGCTGGTCTGGACCGCCCATCACTGGCAGAACTGGCTGGCCCGGGGCACCTTCCCCGACCATCCCTGGCGCGGCTACCTGGAGCGTTCGGCCCTGACCCTGAAGGGGCTGACCTATGCCCCGACCGGAGCCCTGGTCGCGGCCGCCACCACCTCGTTGCCCGAAACCCCCGGCGGTGAACGCAACTGGGATTACCGGTTCTCCTGGATCCGCGATTCAACCTTCACCCTCTGGGGCCTTTACACGCTCGGCTTCGACTGGGAGGCAAACGACTTCTTCTACTTCATCGCCGATGTCGCGGCGGGCGAGGACGACCTCCAGATCATGTACGGGGTCGCCGGTGAAAAGGAGCTCAGGGAGGAGATCCTCGAACACCTTCACGGTTACGAGGGCGCCTCACCGGTCCGGATCGGAAACGGTGCCTACGACCAGCGCCAGCATGATGTCTGGGGCGCGGTTCTGGATTCCTTCTATCTGCACACGAAGTCCCGCGACGGGATGCCGGAGGAGATCTGGCCGATCCTCAAGCGTCAGGTCAACGCCGCGCTCGAGCATTGGCGTGAAACCGATCACGGAATCTGGGAGGTTCGCGGCAAGCCGCAGCACTTCACTTCGTCAAAGGTGATGTGCTGGGTAGCGGTTGACCGCGGTGCCCGGCTGGCCCGGTTGCGGGAGGAGCATGACCTCGCCGACCAGTGGCGGGTCGCGGCGGATGAGATCCGCGCTGACATCTGCGAGCACGCGGTCGACGAACGGGGTGTGTTCACCCAGCACTACGAAACCGATGCCCTCGATGCTTCCTGCCTGCTTTTGCCTCTGGTCCGCTTCCTGCCGCCCACCGACGAACGGATCCGCAACACGGTCCTGGCGATCGCCGACGAACTCACCGAGGACGGACTGGTGCTGCGCTACCGGGTGGAAGAAACCGATGACGGGCTGAGCGGCGAGGAAGGGAGCTTCACGATCTGCTCCTTCTGGCTGGTCAGCGCCCTGGTCGAGATCGGCGAACTCGACCGGGCCCGCGAGCTCTGCGAGCGCCTGCTGGGGTTCGCTTCCTCGCTGCAGCTCTACGCCGAGGAGATCGACCCCCGCTCGGGCCGTCACCTCGGCAATTTCCCGCAGGCCTTCACCCACCTCGCCCTGATCAATGCGGTCATGCATGTGATCCGGGCCGAGCAGGACACCACCGCCCCCCGGGACAAGACCACTTCCCCCCGCGCCAACCCCTGAGTCCGGCGAAGACGGCGGCCGCCGGTGCCGATGTTTTCATTCCTTTTCGGATTTTCGCAACTGATGCCTGCGGCAGGTGTTAGTTTCGACACCATGAAAACTCGCCTCGTCGCACTCCTCGCAATCCTCGTCACCGGACTGTTCGTAGCGGTCGGACCCGCGCCGGCCCAGAGCGCCGTCCCCGGCATCAAGCAGACCGTCGCCTACAAACGGCTGAAGAACTACGTCGGCTTTCTCCAGTCGAAGCGCAACGTCCCGGTCAAGACAACTCGACGCAAGACCTACAAGACCACGCTTTCGAACCGGCGCAACAACGCGAACACGAAGGTGCTGAGTCTCTACTCGCGGACCCTGCTCAAGATCTCCCGCGAAGACGACGCGAAACAACGCCGTGACATCAAGCGGATCCGCCAGAACCAGAAGGCCCAGGTCCAGGCCCTGAACGCCCGGCAGGCAAACCGGCTTGCTGCGCTCCAGGCGAAGGAGAACGCCGCCTCGGCAAGGATCTACGCCTCCTACAACCTGAAGATCGACCCGCTGGCAAACAAGCGGGACCGGTTGCGCAGGCAGCTCGCCCGCACGACCAAACCGGCCAAACGATCGGCCCTGACCAAGCAGATCAACAAGCTCCAGGTCAAGATCAACGGTCTGGTCGATGACCGCACCACCGACCTCAACGGTCTCGCCAACCGCTTCAACCTGAAGGCGCAGAACATCCGCAACCAGTTCGGTCAGCTGATCGCCAACGTGAAGGCGAATGCCCAGAAGCAGATCCAGCAGGAACGGAATGCGTGGCGCCAGACCTTCCGCACCCAGGTCCAGGCGGCGAAGACCCGTCGCGATGCCCAGAAGGACATGGTCGGCTCCCAGGCCGAACGGGGCTTCAGCTTCATCTCGCAGATGCCGCCGGCGGGTGGCTGAACACCGTCAGCCGCCCGATCCGGGCAGAAATCAGCCTCGGCGAAAGGGCCCGCTCACCAGGCGGGCCTTTTTCTTTCGTTCGCAGACAGTGGAGACCAGAGTGCAAGGTCGCCACTGGAAAACCCGCCGGAGCGGGTTTCAGTGGAGACGGCGGGAATTGAACCCGCGTCCGCAGTCGCGTGTCGAAAGGCGTCTACAGGCTTAGCCGGCGCTTTGTTCTCGCCACCCGGGGTCCGCGCCGGCGGGCACTGCGGATGGCAAAGCCTCTTGAATGTCCCCCTCCGGCCAAGGCGCTCCTTCGGGGTAAGCCCGTTTCTGAAGCCGGATTTCCACCCCACGGGCCGAGGGCGGGCCGACTCTCGTTACCTAGGTATCAGCTAGGCGGCGAGGGCGTACGAGTGTTCGTCGCCGTATATGGTTTTTTGCCGATTTTTTACGAGGCCATCGACATCCTCGACCTGCAACCCTCCGCACGGTCCGACAACGTCGAAGCCTGTCGTCCCCTTGGATGGTGCTCCTCCATTGTACGGTGTCTCTCTGGCCGGGTCAAAGCAGCAACCGGCCAGGCAAGAGCCCAGATCGACCAGCGGAGGCAGTTTGAGCATCCACGGATTTGACGTCGTCGTCCTCGGGGCAGGGCCAGCCGGAGAGGTCTTTGCCGGTCAATCGGCCGAGGCCGGGTTCAGGGTCGCCCTGGTCGAACAGCATCTGGTTGCCGGCGAGTGCTCCTATTACGCATGCATGCCGTCCAAGGCGCTGCTCTACCCCGGTGAGGTCCTGGACGAGGCCAGGCGCGCCCCGGGGGTCAGGGAGGCGGTCACCGGCGGTCTGGACGTCTCCGCCGTTCTGGAACGCCGCGACGAAGTGATTCACCACCTTGACGATTCCAGCCAGCTGGCCTGGCTCAGGGAGCGCGGGATCGAACTCTTTCGCGGCTCCGGGGTGATCGCCGGTGAACGCGAGGTCAGGGTCGGAGGCGATGTCCTGGTGGCCGACCGGGCGGTCGCCATCGCCACCGGCTCCTCGGCGTCGATCCCGCCGATTCCCGGTCTGCCCGAGGCCCCGATCTGGAACAACCGGCAGGGCACGACGGCCAGCACCGCACCCGAATCCCTGATCATCCTCGGGGGCGGTCCGGTCGGCTGCGAGCTCGCCCAGGCCTGGTCCAGCCTCGGTTCCGAGGTAACCATCTTCGAGCCGGAAGAACGGGTGCTCGTCCATGAGGAACCCTTTGCCGGCGATCTGGTCGAACAGGCTCTCTGGGACCGTCACGGGGTGACCATGGTCACCGGAACGGCGGTTGAATCGGTCAGCACGACGGATTCGGGAATCACCGTTTCCGCCGGGGGCAAGGAGTACACGGCGGCCGAACTAATGGTCGCGACCGGCCGCCGGCCCCGGACCGACCGGATCGGTCTGGAATCGATCGGCGTCGACGGCGGCGCAGAGCTGGAAACCGACGACTGTTACCGGGTGAAGGGGCATGACTGGCTGTTTGCCGTCGGTGACGTGAACGGCCGGGCGCCGCTCACCCACATGGGCAAGTATCAGGCCTGGGTCGGGGTCCGGGCCCTGCTCGGGCACGAGCCGGAAAACCGGGCCGAGTTGATCGGCTCTCCCCGGGTGACCTTCACCAATCCCCAGGTGGCGGCGGTCGGCAAGACCCTCGCCGAGGCCGAGGCGGAGGGAATCGATGCGGTGGCGATCGATGCCGATACCGGCTCGACGGCCGGGGCCTCGTTCCTCGGCAGGGGAGTCGACGGCAAGTGCCGGCTGGTGGTCGACCAGGCGACCGGACTGGTGGTCGGAGCCACCTTCGTCGGATTCGAGGTTGCCGAGTGGCTGCAGGCGGCGACCGTCGCGATCGTCGGCAAGGTTTCAATGGACGAACTGCGGCACGCCGTCGCTCCCTTCCCCACCCGAAGCGAAATCTGGTTGAGGTTCAGCGAGGAGTGGGAAGCACGGCGGTAAGGTTGGCACATGAAGATCCTCGCTTTCAGTGACCTGCACCGTGACCTGGACCAGGCGGCCCGGTTGACCGAGATGTCCCGGCAGGCCGACGTGGTGATCGGCGCCGGCGACTTTGCCTCGATCCATCAGGGCCTGGAGGAGACGATCGATGCCCTCGCCGGGATCGAGACCCCGACCGTGCTGGTTCCGGGTAACAACGAGACGCTCGATGCCCTGAAGGAAGCCACCGCCGGCTGGTCCGCGGCGACCGTTCTCCATGGCGAGGGGATCGAGCTCGACGGCAAGACCTTCTACGGGCTCGGTGGCGGCATCCCGGTGACCCCCTGGGACTGGAGCTTCGACCTCGAGGAAGCTGACGCCGGGAACATGCTGGCCGGCCTGCCGGCCGGTGCCGTGCTGGTGGTCCATTCACCCCCAAAGGGCCATTGCGACGAATCCGGCAACGGCATGAGCCTCGGTTCGACCGCGATCCTCAAGGCGATCGAGGAGAAGCAGCCGCAACTGGCCGTCTGCGGCCACATTCACGAAGCCTGGGGCAAGGAATCGAAGATCGGCCCGACCGAAGTCGTCAACCTGGGCCCCTCCGGCCGGTACTTCGACCTGGACTGACCTCGAACCGGGCCTGCCCGACCACCCCTGGAGGGCGAATCGGACCCCGCCCGACTCCCTGTCAGATCGTGATCCGGCCCTGAAGGCTCTCGATCAGGTCGGCCGGGAATCCGGGGACCTTCTCGAGATCCTCGACCGAGCCGTAACCGCCGAAGCGTTCGCGATAGGCGAGGATCCGGGTCGCCTGGGTGACCGAAAGTCCGGCCTCCCTCAGCTCCTCGAACGTTGCCGTGTTCAGGTTGACCACATCGGAGGCGCCGCCGGTGGCGGCCGGCGCCGAACCGCCGAAGAGACCCTTGCGTGAAGGGGCCGGCGGCTCGTCCGCGGCCGGAGCGGGAGCGGAGACCGGCTCGGGGAAGACCGGTTCCGGGGCGGCAGGTTCGGAAACCGGCTCGGGAGCCGAGGGCGCCACGCCGTAGGGCTCGGCGAGCGGCGGCCCGGGAGCCGGAGCCGAAGGCTCAGGGGTCGGGGCGACCGGTGCGGGCGCCGCCGGTTCGGGCGCGGAGACAGGTTCCGGGCTCAAATCACTGTGTTCGAGGGCGGCAGCGGCAGCCTGTTCCGCGGCGGCGGCCCGGGCCTCGGCCTCGCGGGCACGCTGCTCGGCCCGGTCGATTCCGTTTACCACGTCATTGAGGCGCTTCTCGCGTTCCGATTCCTCGACCTTGAGCTGAGCGAGCCGCTCGGCAAAGGCGGCCCGGCGCTCCGCGTCCTCGGCTCGTTGCTCGACCCGGCGCAGGCGCTCCTCGGCATCACGAATGGCGCGATCGCGCTCCTCGCTGTTTTCGCTTAGGCGGCGCTCGACGGCAGCCAGGCCGGGGGAAATCTCGGTCCCGGGCAGTCCCTCCCGCGGGGGCACAGGCTCGGGCGCAATCCCGGCGGCCGGAGGCTCGACGGGCGGCGGCGGGGCGGGCGGCTCCTGGGTGGCCTTGATCTCCGCAACCTTGGCCCGCAGGCGTTCCTCGGCGGCTGCCGTTGCGGCGTCAGGTGCCTGTTGCCCGGCGACCGGTGAAACCGGCGCTTCGTCGGCCAGGGCATGTTCCGGGGCCATCCCGGGCTCGGGGGCGATTACCGGTTCAAGTGGCTCGACCGGCTCCGCCGCGGGTTCCTCGGGCCGGCTGGCACGGGCGGCCGCCAGTCCGCCGGCAGCTCCGGCGGCACCGCCAGCCAGGAAAGCTTCGGCGGCGTTGCCAACCGCGGCGTCGGCGCCGGGGTTCTCGAGTGAAGGCTCGTGAATGATGCTGGTTTCGGCTTCGGCTTCCGGCGTGGCGGCGGCCGGTTCGTAGACCGTGTCATCCGCAGCGAATGCCGCCGGGGCGGTTTCCGCGACTTCCGGGGCGTACCCGCCGGCCGGCTCCGCTGCGTATTCCGAAACCGGCTCCGTTACGGGTTCGGGAACTGGCGATTCATAAGTCCCTGGTCCGGCAGGGGGCACGCTGTCCGGGGTCACCACACCGGCCGCCGGCGCAGTCTGGCTTGGCGAAACCGGGGCAGGGATCGCCTGTCCGGAGGTGAAAGCGGGCGCGGGAACGGTCTCGGCCGGCGCAGCCGGCGCCTGAACCGCGCCATACCTCGCCATCGCTCCGGCGGCAACTTCCTGGTCCCTGGCACCCTGCTTCTCGGCCTCGACCGGATCCATCCCGCCGGCGGCGGCCACTCCGGCCGCGGTCACCGCGGTGACGCCCGCCGCAGATGCGGTGGCAGGTGAAACCGGGGCCGGCGCCTCACCGCGACGGGCCGCCTTGCGGTTTTCGATGCCGGCCTTGCGGCGGGCCCTTTCCTCTTCGCGGGAACGCTGGATCGCCGCCCGCTTGCGACGGCGAAGCTCGGAGGGGCTTGGGGTCTGGGCCGGTGAAGACGCAACCTCGGCAGGCGAAAGCCCGCCGGCACTGCGCATCGCCTTGTTCGACTTCGAGGCCTTCGGCGTGCCCTGCGTAGCTCCCTTCCGGGGGCGGCCCCGCATGATCAGGATGCCGGCGATGATCGCCGCCAGGACGATGATCCCGATGATGAACCAGGGGGCGTTGTCGGTGACGAAATCGGAAGCCTTTTCGAAGACGCTCTTGTCATTGTCGGCGCCGTTGGCCTGTTCGGTCAGCGCGTTGATCTGATCCTGGTCGAGCGTCAGCGGGGCGGTGTCGGTCGAAGCGTCCGAGCTGGTCGTCGGAACCGCCGTGGTGGTGGTCGGCTCGTCGGCCGCAACGGCGGTGCCCGGACCGAGCACCACGGCCACGAGCAAGGCGAGGAGAATCAGTTTCCTTGGCTTCATCATCAGATCAGGAACGATACCGACCCTTGAATTCCCTTTCGACATCCCGGCGTACGTCGCGATCGGCGATTTCACGCCGCCGGTCCTTTCCTTCCTTGCTGCGGGCAAGCCCGAGTTCGACTTTTGCCCTTGGACCCTTGAAATAGATGCGGGTCGGGATCAAAGTCAGGCCCTTCTGCTGGGTGGTCCCGATCAGCCTTTCGATCTCCGCCCGATGCAACAGAAGTTTCCGCGGGCGCTCGGGATCGTGATTGTTGATGGTGGCCGGCGCGTAATGGGGAATGTGGAGGTTGCGCAGCCAGACTTCGCCATCCTCGACCACGGCATAGGCGTCACCCATCTGCGCATTCCCTTCACGAAGCGCCTTGACCTCGGTTCCGAGCAGCGCAATTCCGGCCTCCAGCTTCTCGACCACCTCGAACTTCTGCCGCGCCCTCCGGTTGGTCGCGACGTCACCGGAAGCCGGCGCCCGTTTTTTGTCCTTCTTCGCCATGACGGGAATCTAGCTTTCAGCCATCCGCCGGGTCGAGATCCACCCTCCCCCGCGGTGCATCCACCTTTTCGACCTGGACCGCGATCGCATCGCCGAGGCTGACCTTGCGCCCGGTCTTGCTGCCGACCAGCGAAGTTTCTTCTTCGTTCAGTTCGAACCGCTCACCCCGGATCCGCCGGGCGGGAACGAATCCCTCGTAGACATCGCCGAGCCGCCCGTTGAACCGGACGAAGGCGCCGGAACGGATCACCCCGGAGACCTCCCCCTCGAAACGCTTTTCGTATCCCTCCTGAAACAGCTCCCGTTCAAGCAGGAAAGCGGCGCAGATGTCATCGGCATCCCTTTCGAGGATCATCGCTTCCCTTTCACGCTCCGAAGCGTGGAGCGCAGCTTCCGCGGCGTCGCCGGTCGAGGGAGCCTCCTCTCCGCCCCCGACCGCCGAAAGCAGCGCCCGGTGGACCAGGAGGTCGGGAAAACGGCGAATCGGCGAGGTGAAGTGGCAGTAGGCCTCGCTGCCCAGCCCGGCGTGGCCGAGGTTCTTCTCCAGGTAGCGGGCCGGCTTCAGCGACCGGAGAACCAGCGAGCTGTAGGCCGTGGCCCCGTGGCCCCGCCGCGCCGCCTCTTTCGCGACCGAACGGGAAGCCTCCACCGCCAGCTGCCCGGCCGTGCTCGGCCCCATGCCGGAGGGGACCGGCGGCGCCGGCAACTCCAGCGAGGCCAGCTGGGCGAGCATCCGTTCCACCCGGTCGGGGTCGGGCATCTCGTGGACGCGGTAGACGGAGGGGATGCCGCGGTTCACAGTCAGCCCGGCCACCTGTTCGTTGGTCAGGACCATCAGCTGCTCGATCAGCCGGTGCGCTTCGGTTGCCCGCTCGGCCACCGCCCTGGTCACGTTGCCCTCGTCATCGAATTCGAAGGAAGGCTCGGCCGAGTTGACTTCGAGCGCGTTCCCCTTCCGGAGTTCGGCCAGGATCGCTGCCGCCTTCCGGGCCAGGTCCAGTTGTTCGGCGACGATTTCGGGGGCGCTTTCGCGCCCGGCGAAGATCTGGTCGAGCTGGTCGTAGTCAAGCCGGGCATCGGAGCGGATCCGGCTGCGGTAGAAACTGGCCGAAGTTACCTCGCCGCTTCCCGAGAGCAGCATCTCCGAAGTGACGGCCAGCCGCTCGTCGCCGGGCGAAAGGGAGCAGACGCCGGAACTGAGGCTGTGCGGAAGCATCGGTTCGACCGAGGTCGGTACATAGGTGCTGTTGGCCCGCAGAAAGGCTTCCTTTTCGAGAATCGAACCCGGGCGAACGAAGGCGGATACGTCGGCGATGTGAATCCAGAGCCGCAGCCCGTCCCCCTCGCGGCGGGCAGAAACCGCATCGTCGAAATCCCGGGCGGTGGCCGGGTCGACCGTGAAGGTCGGCAGACCGGTCAGGTCCTGCCGGGCCGCCTCGATCGGTGAAGCGGCCGCCTGCTCCGCTGCTTCTTCGACCTTCTGCGGGAACCCGCGCCGGCCCAAACGCTCCAGGGTCAACGCCTCGGAGACGTCACGGGCATTGTCGATCCGGCCGAGGTCCCGGATCAGCCGGGCTCGGCCGGCACCGAACTCGACCCAGGCGATCTGACCCTCCCGGGTCCTCGCCTTGCGCTCCAGCGCGATCGGCTGGCCCCGCTCGAAGAGCGGGCGGGCGGAGGTGAACCGGCCCTTCCTTTCAAGCAGGGCGACTTTTCGGGGAAGCGCTGCCCGATCGCTCCGCCGGTCAGCCATCCACTTCGCCCGAGAGCGTCTGGAATGCCCGGTCCAGCTGGACGTCGCGCCTGGCACCCTTCGGGAGCGGCGCGTAGACGTCGGGTTTCAATCCCTTGCCGGCCAGCGAGACACCGTCCGCAGTGAGGAATTCGCCGACGCTGAGATCCAGTGCGCCGCCGTTTTCGAGGCTGAGGACCTGCTGGAAAAGGCCCTTGCCGAAGGTCCTGGTCCCGACCACCGGCGTGTCGAGGTCGGTCTGAAGCGCCGCCGCAAGGATCTCCGCGGCGGAGGCAGTGTTGCGGTTGACCAGAACCACCAGCGGCGGCGAGTCCACCTTGCCCTTGACCGCCCGGTAAGTAGTGTTGCCCTGACTCCGCGACCTGGTCTCGACGACGACGTCGCCTTCATCGAGGAAGACGCTGGAGGTGAAGACCGCCTCCTCGAGCAGGCCGCCGCCGTTGTCGCGGAGGTCGATGACGATCCCCTCGGCCCCCTTCCCGATCACCCGCTCGACCGCCCTCCGGAGGGCCAGCCCGGCACCCTGGCTGAAGGTCGTCAGCTGGACGTAGCCGAGGGACTTCCCGTCCACCTTGCGGATCCGGTTGGCGGTGATCGGTACCCGGATTTCCTCGCGGGTGAGTTTGAAGTCCCGGACCGGGCCCTTGCCCGCCTTGCGGACCCCGAGGGTCACGTCGGTCCCCTCCGGCCCCTTGATCTTCGCCACGATCAGGTCGACGTCTTCACCCCGGATCGACTCGCCGTTGACTTCCACGATCACATCACCGGCTTTCAGGCCGGCCTCGTCAGCCGGGGACTTGCGGAAGACGTAACCGACTTCGAGCCCCTTTTTCGCATTGGCACCGACGGTCATCCCGACGCCGCTGAAGCTGCCCTGAAGCGACTCGCTGAGCTGCTCGTTCTGCTTCGGGGTGAAGTAGTGGGAGAAGCGGTCGTGGTACTGGCGCCGGATCTGCCTGACCATGCCGTTGATCGACGAGTCCTGGACCTGATCCGGATCGGTCGCCCGGAAATAGTTGTCGTGGATCAGTTCGGCAGCCTGGTCGGAAACCGATTGCTGGACCTCGTCGGCGACGAAGATCTCGCGCAGCGAATCAGGCAGGTTGTCCGGATGGCCACCGGCCCACATGCCGATGAGCATGCCGCCGATGACGGCCCAGACGCCAACGGTTGCGGTCTTCAACTGGCCGCCGGCTGACTCTGAATGACGCCCGGCAGCGGGCCCGGCCGGCTCAGACCTTCAGGAATCTGCGCATGGTCAGTCCGGACCCGATCGCCGAAACCAGGATCGCGGCGATGAACAGGCAGCCGACGAGGGCCGCAAAGGACATCGAGTCCTGTGCGTTCATCAGGGCGAACTTGTCCGAGAGGGGGTCGACGACTGTGACCTTGCCAATCCACAGCACCAGTATCGCAATCGCGCCGCCGAGGATGCCGACCACGACCCCTTCGATCATGAAGGGCCAGCGGATGAACCAGCGGGTCGCACCGACCAGGCGCATGACCTCGATCTCGCGCCGGCGGGTGTAGATGGAAAGCCGGATCGTGTTGCCAATCAGGAGCAGCGAGGCACAGATCAGCAGCACGGTGATCACGGTGAGGATCAGTTTCAGGGCGCCGGTGACCTGTTCGATGTCGCGGGCGTCTTCCTGGCGGTCATCGACCGAGGCGATGATCGGCGAGATGTACTGGGGGTCACCCTTGGCGCCGACCGGCTGGATCGCGTTGCGGATCCCTTCCAGGTTGGAAGCGTCATCGGGCTTGATCACGAAGTTGGCCGGCAGCGGGTTCTTGCCACCGAGCTGCTTCAGGGCGTCGGGGTTCTGCTTGCCGAAGTCACTGGCCAGGAATTCCTTCTTGGCGTCGGCCTTGGTCAGCAGGGTTACCGACTCCACGTGTGGCAGCCCTTCCAGCTTCACCATCAGGGCCTGGGTCTCGGCCTTGGTCGCGTCGTCGTAAAGGAAGGTGCGCAGCTCGAGCTGGCCACGCACGTCCTCGCCCTTGCTCTGGGCGGTCTGGAAGACGGGGATCAGCACACCGAGCAGAAGCGCGGTGAGCACGGTGGTCACTACCGCAGCCGTGGTCGGCGCGACGTTCCGCTTGATCGCGCGGAGCGCTTCGCCGGTGAAAAAGAAGATCTTGCCCATCAGTGTGCTCCCTTGCCCGAATTTCCAGAGTTGCCGTTGGTATGGCCTTCGACGCCAACGCCCATCTCGGCCCGCATGCGGACACCGAATTCGGTGGTCGACTCCTCGGTGTAACCGCCAGCGACCTCGTCGCGGATGACCCGGCCTTCGTAGAGCTCGACCACGCGGCGGCGCATGCGGTCGACCATTTCCCGGTCGTGGGTGACCACGACGACGGTGGTTCCGGTCTTGTTGATCCGGTAGAGCAGCTGCATGATGCCGACCGAGGTGACCGGGTCGAGGTTGCCGCTCGGCTCATCGGCCAGAAGCAGAGGCGGATGGTTGACGAAGGCCCGGGCGACCGAGACGCGCTGCTGCTCGCCGCCGGAAAGCTCGTCGGGGTAGTTGTGAAGCTTGGTCGAGAGACCGACCAGGCGCAGGGTCTCAGGCACCTTCTGCCGGATCTCGGCCCTTGAAGCGCCGATCACCTGAAGCGCGTAGGCGACGTTGTCGTAAACGGTGCGGCTCGGCAGCAGCTTGAAGTCCTGGAAGACGGTGCCGATGTTGCGGCGGAGCTGCGGAATCTTCTTCTCGGAAAGCTGGTTGATGTCACGACCGGCGATCGAGATCGTGCCGTCGGTGGGCTCGAGCTCGCGAATCAGCATCTTGATCAGGGTCGACTTGCCGCAGCCGGTCGGGCCGACCAGGAAGACGAACTCGCCACGGTTGATCGCCAGCGAGACCCGGTCAACGGCAAGGTGGCCGCCCGGGTACACCTTGCTGACGTCACGCATCTCGATGATCGGGGCGCCACCCTTGCGCGGACGCTCGGCCTGCTTGCGGGCGCGTGCCGCTTCGAGCTCGGCGCCTGCTGATTCTCTTTTCTTCTTTCCGAAAGCCATCTGGTTCGCCCTATTCCCCCCGGCCCGGGGTAATCCTTCCCCTGACGGGGATCTCCCACAAAGGGCAACCCCGGCCAGGTTCATTTCTTCAGAGTTAGCGAAACGTTAGCAATCGCTTATATGACTTTGGCTGATCTTAAGCGCGGCCGGTAGGATTCCTGCAATGTCCAGGGCTGCCCATTTGGCTAACCGGGCCGCCCTCGCAGGTTGCGGCCTCCTCCTCGCGATCCTGCTCGCGGCGTTCCTTCTGCCCTCCTCCCCGGCCGCGGCCGGCGGCGAACCTTCAAGCAGTGAATCCGGCGCCACGGCCTCGATCGTCAACGGCAAGGCAACCACGATCGGCCAGTGGCCCTGGCAGGTCGCTCTGACCGTGAGCTCGCGGATTGCGCCGCGGGCCTCGACCAGCTGGCGTTTCTTTTGCGGCGGCTCGGTTCTCGCGCCGCGGCTTGTGATCACTGCCGGTCACTGCGTCGCCGACCTCAACCGGGGGCAGATCCGCAAGATCGAGATCGTTTCCGGCCGCACCCGTCTCAATTCGAACCGGGGCCAGGTGGCCAGGGTGACCGGGCTCCGCATGCCGGTGAACGCCTCCGGAAAGCGGCGCTTCCGCGGTCTTGCCGGCGCGGCCGACTGGGACGTCGCCCTGCTGACCCTCGCTTCCCCCCTTTCGGCCGAGCCGATCAAGCTGGCCGGCCCGGACGAGGCGGCGGCCTGGTCCCCGGGACAGGTCGCCTGGACCACAGGCTGGGGAATCACCAAGGCCTTCTCGCAGCGGGTTCCGGCCAGGCTCCAGGTCGCCCGGCAGGTCCTGATGGGCAACGGCCTCTGCCACCGGGCAGACGGCGTCGCGTACAAGTCCCGCCGGATGATCTGCATGGGAGCACCCCGGGCCCATGCCTCGGCCTGCAACGGAGACAGTGGCGGACCTCTCGTGGTCGAGACCGGTGCCGGTTACCGGCTGGTCGGCCTGACCAGTTATGGCGATGGTGCCTGCCGCGGATTTGTCCCCTCGGTTGACACAAGGGTCTCCGGCAGGCAGATCCGCAACTGGGTCGCACGGACCGCGATGAACCTGACCGGCCGCAACGTGGTCGGCAGCGGTGGCACTCCCAGGCCCGCTCCGGACTGGTGCAAGGTGCCGGATGTCTTCCGGCTCAGGCAGAGCCAGGCGAAGGCCAGGCTCGAGGCCGCGGGTTGCCGCCTCGGCCGGGTCAGGACCGACTATTACAGCGTCGGCCAGGCCGGCCGGATCGTCGGCAGCCGCCTCGCACCCGGATGGCTGGCCCCGCCCGGCTTCAAGGTGGGAGTTTGGGTTGCCCCATGATCGGCTATGAACCGGGCATGAACCGCCAACGGCTGACCGGATTGACCGTGACCCTCCTCGCAACGGCCTTGATGGCCCTTGGCCTGGCCGCCTGCGGCTCCGACGATGACGGCAGCGGAAGCTCCGGCACGACCGGGACGGAAGTGAGCCAGCAGATGAACGGGAAGAAGAACGAAGTGACGCCGGACAGCAAGGCTCCGGCCAGCGCCGGGAACAAGGACAAGAACGCCCCGGACGACGCTATCTCGAACCGCCCCGGCGGCCCGAACAAGCCCGCAAGCCCTTAGCCGATACTGACCATGCGCTCGATCGGCAGGCGCGCCTTTTCGGCCAGCGCCTCGTCGACCTTGACTTCGAACTTCATGTCGCGCAGCGAGTCGCGCAGCTTCGGCAGCGTGATCATCTTCATGTACTTGCAGTAGGCCATGCGGTTGGCCTCGATCAGCCTGGCCCCCGGCACCGCCTGCTTCATCGGGTAGAGCATGCCGTTCTCGGTGGCGACGATGTACTCGCCTTCGGGGTTCTCGCGGACGTGCTCGATCATGCCCGAGGTCGAGAGCATGTGCACGCCTTCGGGGTCGATGTCACCGGTCGCCACGTACTCCATCGCCTGGGTCGAGCAGCCGCATTCGGGATGGATCAGGAACTCGGCCCCCGGATGTTCGGCCCGGGTGCGGGCGATGTCATCCGGCCGGATGCCGGCGTGGACGTGGCATTCGCCGTCCCAGACATGGAAGCGTGAACGCCTCTCGGGGTCCTCGATCAGCCCGGTCTCGCGTTCAACGAAGGCACCGAGCCACATGTCCGGTCCGAAGAGGATCTCGGTGTCCTCGCCGTGCTCGGCCCAGATGTGCTCGACCACCTTGACCGCATTCGAGGAGGTGCAGCAGTAATCGGTTTCCGCCTTGACTTCAGCCGAGGTGTTGACGTACATGACGACCATCGCCCCGGGGAATTTCGCCTTCCATTCCCGCAACTGATCGGCGTTGATCGAATCCGAAAGCGAGCAGCCTGCCTCCAGATCGGGGATCAGCACCTTCTTTTCCGGCGAAAGGATCGACGCCGTCTCGGCCATGAAATGGACTCCGCAGAACTCGACCACCTCGGCATCTGCCTTCTCCGCCTCGCGGGAAAGGCCCAGCGAGTCACCGATGTAGTCCGCCACGTCCTGGACTTCGGGAAGCTCGTAGTTGTGGGCGAGGATGATCGCGTTCCGTTCGGCCGCGAGTTCGCGGATCTCCGCGCTCAGTTCCTTGATTTCGGCCGGATCGAGCGGCGGCGGCACATCCGATGCCTGGAGGACTGGAAGTTCGGTGGGCATGGCAACAATTCTACGGAAGCCGGTTCACGGGATCGAGCAGCAGCGAAACATCCAGTTGCGGAGCTGAGTGGGTCAGGGCACCTATCGAAATGAAGTCCACCCCGGTCTCGGCTACGGCCCGGACCGTTTCCAGGTTCATCCCGCCCGAGGCTTCGAGTTCGGTTCCCGGACCGCCCGATTCACGCAGGTCCACGGCCCGCTTGAGAGATTCGATGTCCATGTTGTCCAGCAGGATGCGGTCGGCGCCCGCTTCGATCGCCTCGGCAACCTGATCGAGATCCTCGGCTTCGACTTCGATGAGCAGGTCCGGGGATTCGCGGCGGCAGGACTCGATCGCTTCCCGGACCCCGCCCGCCAGGGCGACGTGGTTCTCCTTGATCAGCACCGCGTCGAAGAGTCCGAAGCGGTGATTGATGCCACCGCCCCAGGAGACCGCCTGTTTCTCCAGCGCCCGCAGGCCCGGCAGTGTCTTGCGCGTGTCGAGGATCCGGGTGCCGGTTCCGCCCACTGCGTCGACGTACCTCGCGGTCAGGGTCGCAATGCCGGAGAGGTGACCGAGAAAGTTCAGCGCAACCCTTTCCCCGGCGAGGATCGCCCTGGCCTGGCCGTTGATCAACAGGATGTCGCGCGGGACCGAATCGTGCCAGTGACCTTCGACCACGGTGCGATCGATGTCGGTCACCCCGACCTGCCGGAAGACTTCCTCGACCACGTCCAGTCCGTAGATGACCCCTGGCTGCTTGAGGACGATGTGGGCCTGCGCCGCCAGGTCGGCCGGAACCGTCGCGTTCGCGGTCACGTCACCGGGGCCGATGTCTTCGGCCAGGGCCCGGGCGATCAGCTCCGCGGTTCCTTCGGGCAGGTGATTCATGCAGGGAGCCTATGCTCTCCATGGTGGATTCGTTCACTCACACCGCTTTTGACACGCCGCTGGGCCCGGTGGCCCTGGCCGCCACGGAAACAGGCGTGGTTCGCTGCAACCTGCCGGGCTCGGACCCTGATGCCCTGGTCGAGGAAGTGGCCACGAAAACCGGGCTCACCCCGGTCGAGGGCGGCAGGACGGTCGATCAGGCGGCGGATCTCGTGATCGCCTTTCTCGAGGGCGATCTGCATGACTTCGATCTCGAGCTCGACTGGCAACTGGTCGGCGGCTTCCACCGGGAGGTCCTCAGGGCAACCCGAACGATCCCCTGGGGTGAGACCGCCAGCTACGGCGATGTGGCGGCCCTGGCCGGGGCTCCCGGCGCTGCCCGCGCCGCCGGGACCGCCCTCTCGCGAAACCCGATCGCCCTGATCGTCCCCTGCCACCGCGTAATCAAGGCCGACGGAACAACCGGCGGCTACGGCGGCGGCAAAGCCGGAACCGCCTTGAAGCAGCGCCTCCTCGACCTCGAGCGACCTTGACGGCTCAGGGTGCCGCAGGTTTGCAACCTCTGCGGT
>JAIBCJ010000189.1 GCA_019694145.1 Solirubrobacterales bacterium
GAGCACCGTGCGCCAGGGCATGAGGCAGTCGCGCTGGGGCATGTACCCGACCGAGCCGAGCAGTTCGTCGGGTTGCCGGCCGTCGAGCAGCACCTTGCCGCTCGACGGCCGGATCAGCCCGGCGATCATGTTGAAGAGGGTCGACTTGCCACATCCCGAGGGACCCACGATCGAGACGAATTCGCCGGCTCCTATTTCGATGCCGACATCCTTCAGCGCGGTGACGTTCTCGCCGCCACCAGCGCCCCGATAGGTCTTCGATAGACCTTCGATCTTGAGTTTCGAACCTGCCTGCAAGTCAATCCTCCTTTGCTTCTCTTACGCCCTGATCACTCTTTGGGCTGGGTGAAATCGGTGGTCGCGTAACGGTCCGGCGAGATCGGTTCGCTGGCCAGGTCGTTGTCCACCATGAACGTGGAGAGTGACTCCAGGTTCTTCTTGTTGAACTGGCCGAAGGTGTCGGCCGGTCCGAGCAGCGGGGTCCAGGCCTCGAACGACTTCGTGGCCAGCTGCTTGTCGATGCCCTGGGTCTGCGAGATCAGCGCGTCGATCGCCTGGGCCGGATCCGCGAGCGCGTCCTGGTAGCCCTTGATCGTCGCGTCGACGAAGCCCTGCATCAGGTCCGGGTCATCGCCGATCTTCGACTCGGTCGAGAAGACGACCAGACCCGGGTAGGACGGTCCGCCGTACTCGTCGAGCGGGAACGACTTGGTCGGATAGCCATCGGCTTCGACCTGGACGCCATCGGCCGGGATAAAGCCGGTGAAGGCCGCCACCTTGCCGGACTCCAGCGCCTGGACGCCGTTGAAGCCGATCGTGACCACATCGGCGTCATCCGGGTTGCCGCCTGCGTCCTTCATCACGGTGTTGAGGATCGCCGTGTCCGACGGAACGCCGGTGATGCCCACGGTCTGGCCTTCGAGCTGCTTCGGATCGGTGATGCCGCTTTCCTCGAGGGTGATCAGGCCACCCGGGGGCCGCTGGGCGATCGCCATGATGCCCTGGGCTTCCCGGCCGTCGCTGATCTGGGTCGCCAGGTCGATGCCGTCGGCGATGCCGAACTCGGCCTTGCCGGCGTCGATCAGCTTCAGCGTGTCGGCGGTCGAGGTCGGCTCGATGATCTTGAGGTTGATGCCGTTGTCCTCGTAGTAGCCCTTCTGGACGGCCTCGTAGATGCCGGAGTGAACGGCGCCGGGCACGAAGTCCAGCACCAGGGTTGCGTCCTGGGTGCCACCGGCCGTGCTGGAGCCGGAGTCACCCGAGTCGTCGTCGCTCGAGCCACAGGCGGCGACCCCGACGGCGAGCGCCATCGTTGCGGCCAGCAGCAACATGATCTTCTTCCAACTGGTTGTGAAACTCATGAGTCCTCTCTCTGGTTGTAGTTCGAAACACCCGCCCCGGTTCTCACCCGGGACCGGTTCAACGCGATCCCTATTTTTCTCCGCCGTACCTCCATCGCATCCAGGCCCAGGCCCGGGTCGTTTCCTTTTCGAACCATCTGGCACGGGGATCCACGAGGTCGGCCCTCCAACCTTCCTCCTGGCCCATACCCGCTCCGGCCAGACACCTTTCCTCCAGATAGCGGGCCCGGACCACCGCTTCGGCCAGGCTGCGCCCGGTCGCGATCGAACCGTTCCCGCGGATCAGCAGGCAATCCGCGCTGCCAAGATCTCTTGAGATCTCGCCCCCGGCCTCCCGATCGGTGACCAGGTCGGTGCGGCCGCAGAGCGCGACTTCACCGGCCAGCCCGCCGAGACCATGCACCAGGGGCGGCACGACCTGCCGGGCGCCGGCCCGCACCGCGGCCGGCGAATGGGTCCGGCAGATCGCCTGGACCTCGGGCCGGGCCGCATAGACCGCCGCGTGCATCGGCGTCTCGAGCGGCAAGTCGGTCGCCCCCTCGGGCGCTTCGCCGTCGGCGTCGACCCGGTACACGTCCCGCTCGCCGGCTCCGCCGAGCGGGCGGGTAGCGGTGATCAGGAAGCCGTCACCCGCGCGCGCCGAAACGTGGCCGAAGGCTTCGACCAGGCCTGCCCCGGTGATGATCCGGGCCGCTTCGGCCACCTCGGCCGCGCTCGTATGAGTCGATCCAGTCAGTCGCTCACCCTCATCGCCATCGGGGTCGGGTTGAAGGCATTTACCGCGGAGATGTCCTGGGGGCAGGCCGAAAGGGCGACGGTCATGTCTTCCAGCACCTCCATCGCGATCGTCGATCCGGCCGGATGGGGCGGCTCGTAAGTGACGATCTTGCCGTCCTCGAGCTGGTTGTTCATGAAGACGTTCCAGCACATCTCGCCGCGGAGCGGGAGATTCGTGCCCTCGATCGCGGTCTCCAGCGAAAGCAGGCAGGAGCCGTGGTCGGGCTCGCCGTAGTCGATCGCGTAGCGCTCGGGATCGCAGCACGGAACGACGAGGTCGTGGCGGCCGACGTCATCGCGAAGGATCTTCAGCAGCGGCCGGCGATGGTTGGAGAGGATCGAGTCCCCGACTTCCGGCACCAGCTTCGAGAGCGAGGAGACCGTGTGGGAAGGCGACAGGTACTCGTTCGGGTCGGACGCGAGCCAGGCGGTGAAGTCACCGACCTGCTGGCCTTCGAGATCGACGATCTCCAGGGTCTGCCCTTTCTTCACTTCCATGGTCCGTGCCTCGCGGGCCGGGACGATCACTTCAGCCATTCTTCTCCTTGATTTCACAGGCCCCGTCGGGAGCCGGGGTGTTTCTCGACCTGAGCGCCCGCACCTCGCCGTCGATCACGACCGCGGCGATGCCGGGGATGTCCCCGTACTCGATCGACTCGAGCGGACCGTTCTGCGACGAGCCGAGCGGGCGGAAGCAGCAAAAGAGGTCGGCCGGGCGGCCCACGTCCAGGACGCCCTGGTCGACTCCGAGCACGGCGCCGTTGCTGCCGGTGGCGAGGGCGATCGCCTTCGGCGCGGCCATCCCGCAGAGCGAGGAGATCTCGCAGACCGTCTTGATCATCCCGAGCGGCATCACGCCGGTCCCGGTCGGGGTGTCGGTGGCCAGCACCACGCGGTCAAGGCGGTCTTCCTCCCAGGCGATCTCGATGATCTCCATGCTGGAGCGCAGGTTGCCGGCCTGGACCAGCTGGATCGCGCCGGGGGCATCGAAGAGTCGGGGCAGATCCCCGTCCGGCAGCGCCGTCGTGCCGCCGTTGGCGTGGCCGATGATGTCGCAGCCGAGGGCCAGCACGTCCTCGATCGTGACCGGTGAGGAATCCGGGATCGAAGCGCCGCCGGTGTGGTTCATGACCACGAAGCCGTTGTCCTGCGCCGCCCGGACCAGGGGCGCCGCGTCGGCCTGCGGGCTGAAGTCGCCGAAGCCGACCTTGGCCAGCCAGACCCCGTTCTCCTTGAGCTCCGCGAAGTCTTCCGGCTGCAGGGTCGGCTCGATGATCACCGAGCCGGCCATCACCTTCACGCCGCCGGGCCGGAAGTTCTCGAAGGCTCGCTGGGCGGCGACCGCCAGAGCCTTCACCCCCTCGCGGTCCTTCGGCCGCCCGGGCAGGTGGACCTCGGAGGCCGACATCATCGAGGTGAC
>JAIBCJ010000190.1 GCA_019694145.1 Solirubrobacterales bacterium
TCCTCCTGCTCCTGCAGGAAGGTGCGATCCCAGGCTTCGATCAGCATGCGGATCCGGCGGGCGACCAGATAGCTGCCGCCGCGCATCCAGTCCGGGCCCTCGCCGCCGGCCCAGACGAACTCGTCCAGTGCCTGCTGGTCGTCATTGAGGATGTTGTTGGTTCCGTCCTTGAAGCCCATCAGGTTGCGCGGGGTTTCCTGGGCGGCGCCGGTCTTCGCGGTGCGGCCGAAGCCGAGCTGGCACCAGCGCATGACCGCCATCCCCGAGGCGATCCTGGTCAGGTTGCGGACCGCGTGGAAAGCGACCTGGGGATCGTCGGCGCAGGCCTGGATGCAGAGATCGCCGCCGCTGATGTTCGGGTCGAGTTCATCGCCGGGAAGCGGCGGCAGAGGCTCAAGCTGTGGCGGTCGCTTTGATGCGAGGCCGAAACGCCGGTCGAAGATTCCCGGCCCGAGGCCGAAGGTGATGGTCAGGTTGGCCGGCCCCAGGCCAAGCGCTTCCCCGGTGTCATCCGGCGGCAGGAGCGGCTCGCCGTTGACCGGGCCTGCCATCTCGCCCGAGATCATGCGCCGGCTCGCCGCGGTCCACTCCCTGAGCAACTGTTGAAGATCGGAGCGCCGGTTCGTGGTCAAGTCAAAGGCCGCGAAGTGAAGCCTGTTCTGGGCCGGGGTGATGATCCCGGCCTGATGCGCCCCCTCGAAGGAGACCACCGACTGCTCCGGGTCGGGCGGGTCCGGTGCGGTCGCCCGCCCGACCCCGAACCCGGCGACGGCCAGGCCGCCGGCCGCTCCGGCGCCAAGCAGTCGGCGCCGGGTGATGTGGCCGCCGGGGCTGTCGCCTTCCGGGGTCATTGCGTGACTATCTGGCCACCCATGAGGGCCAGGGGCTGGGCCAGCGCGTCCACCTTCTGGCTGAGCTCGCGACGCTCCTGCTGATTCACCTTCGAGTAGTTTTCGTAGACGTCACCCTTGACCTGGTACTTGTCGAGCGCGGCGTAGAGATCGTTGAAGCGTTGCTCGATTTCGCGGGCCAGGTCGGGGTCGACCTTCTTCAGTTCCGGTTCGAGCAGGTCGAAGGCTTCCTTCGCGCCGTCCACGTTCGCCTTGAAGGTGGTCAGGTCGATGTGGGAGTAGCGCTCCTCTTCCCCGGTGACCTTCGACTGGCTCACCTCGTTCAGCAGTTCGACGGCACCGTTGGCCAGCTGCACCGGGTCATAGGTGTTTGCCTTGACCCGCTTCTGGAGGCGCTTGATGTTGACCAGCAGCTGGTCGGCCAGCCGGTCATCGGCGGCGGTCAGCCCGGTCGCCCAGAGAGCCTTTTCCAGCGGGTGATAGCCGGTCCACGGGTCACCCTGGGCGATGTCGTTTTCCCTCGCGTCGATCGCCGGATCGAGAGTGCCGAAGGATTCGGCCACCGGTTCGATCTTCTCGTAGGGGATGCGCGAGGTTTCGTAAAGCCGCTTTGCGAGGGGCACGTTGCCGGCCTTTACCGCGGCGACAAATGCGCTCGCCCGCCGCTCGAGGATGTTCGATTGCTCGACCACGAAGTCGGCGTACTCGTCAACGGCCCTGGCGAGTCCGGGATTCGTCGTCGCCGCGACGTTCCCGCCCGTGACGACCAGCCTGCCGGTCGGCTCGCGGTTGCCGGGGTTGCCGCAGACGATGTCGTAGGTGCCGGGATCGAGATTGACCGAGACGTCGCCGGAAAGACCGGCGACCAGGTTCTCCCGCTCGCCCACGATCAGCGCACCGTCGAGGACTTCGAACTCGTTGTTCACGTCACTGGCGGTGTTGGTGACGGTGAAGGTGGCGGGTCCCGACTTTGCCTTCAGGTCGGTCGGCTGGCAGCCCTCGTCGGTGATCTCGACCGCGATCTTCTGGGCCGCAGAACCGCCGGATTCATCGGAGCCGCAGGCGGCCAGAAGAACGGCCGAAGCGACAAGCAGGACAAAGCCGAGGAGCAGAATTCCGAGGGGGTGACGATCGTCGTGTTTCGATCGGAGGGGCATTGATTCCTTTCGGGGGTGGCCGGCCGGAGGAAAATCAGGCGTCGGCCGGGTTGGGTGCGCGCGCGACCTTGTTGCGCGGCCTGCGAACCCGCCAGGCTTCGGGCCAGAGCACATAGGCCAGCATCGGCAGCAGATAGACGAGATAGACGATCACCTGGGCTTCGGTCATCGTGGACTGCAGGCCGAGCATCCCGGTCAGGAGGGCCGAGGTCCAGGTGCCGGGGACGACCAGCCAGCTGAGATCGACCGCCTGACCCTGCAGGAAGGTAACCCAGCCTGCTTCCCAGGCGGTGTGGACCGAGTTGGAGAGCAGCCCGGCCGCGACGAAGACCAGAACCACCGCGGTCAGCTTGAAGAAGCGACTCAGGTTGAGGCGAACGCCCCCGCGGTATATCCCGTACCCGATCGCGATGGACGAGAGGATGCCCAGCACCGCGCCCAGCCCGGCCGCGGTCGCGTCCTCGGCGCCCTGGAAGATCGCGAGCAGAAAGACCACCGTCTCGATTCCCTCGCGGAGCACGGCGAAGAACGCCATCCCGATCAGGGCACCCGCCGACCCTTCGGCCAGGGCCCTGGAGGCGCTGCTTTCAAGTTCGGACTTCATGCCCCGGGCATGCCGGCGCATCCAGAAGATCATGAAGGTGACGATCGCCACCGCGGCGAGGCCGATCACCGTTTCCAGCATCTCCTGCTGGCGCTGCGGCAGTTCCTCGTTGAGGAGCTGCAGGCCGATCCCGATGCCGGTGCAGATGAGCACCGCGATACCCACTCCGACCAGCACGTGGCGCAGCATGTCACGGCGGCCCTGCTGCACCAGAAAGGCAGCCACGATCCCGACGATCAGAGAGGCCTCGACGCCTTCACGGAGTGCGATGACAAAGGTTGGCAGCATGAAAACCAACCCGTTTATACAGGATTACTTCGGTATACCTAACTCCGGCTCGGGTCGAGCCCTCGGGGAGAGCCCGCGCGGAGGTCTCGCGACCCCTTATTCAAGTCCTTTGACGATTTCCGCCAGAGGTCTTCTTATCCCGTTGATGAAAGGCAGTTCCTCGCGGGTGTGGAGGCGCGCCCTGGCCGCTCGCAGCTCCCGCATGAGCTGGACGATCCGGACCGGTTCACTCGCCTCGAAGGCGAGCAGCCACTCGTAGTCGCTGAGCCCGAAGGTGCTGACCGTGTTGGCCCGCACGTCCTTGTAATCGCGGGCCAGCATGCCGTGTTCGGCCAGCAACTCCCGCCGCTCTTCATCCTCGAGCAGATACCACTCGAGCGAGCGCACGAAGGGATAGAGGCAGATGAAATCGCCGGCCGGCTCGCCGGCCACGAAGGCGGGGACGTGAGCCCGGTTGAACTCGGCTTCCTGATGGACGCCGATCGCGTTCCAGTACGGGGTCAGGGCGGGAGCGAGCCCGGAGGTCCGGATCGCCCGGGCTGCCGCGTCGAGCTTCAGGGTCGAGTCGGCCAGCAGCCAGAAGAGGATGTCGCATTCGGCGCGGAACGCGGTCGTCGCGTAGGTGCCGCGGATCTCCACCCCGGCGGCCTC
>JAIBCJ010000068.1 GCA_019694145.1 Solirubrobacterales bacterium
GTGAGAACGAAGTGACCATGGAGCGCTCGATCTTCTACGGACCGCCCGGTGGCAATTCCGTCGAGGCAGAGAGCAGGAGACAGCAAGTCGACAATCCGATCGAACTGACTTCCAGGCGCCACATCCGGCCCCCGGACGGACCACCCGATGCGTCGCCGGCGAGCCGGGACTTCGGCACCCTGGAGATCAGCGAAAGCCCGGGCGCGAGCCAGCAGTTCACGATCCACAACGCCGGCAATTACGAGCTGTCGCTGAGTCAGGCCGTGGTCAGTGGCGGAGCCGGGTTCGAAATCGACGGTGACAGCTGTTCGAACCAGACCCTGCCGGCCGGAATGAGTTGCAGCATCGGGATACGGTTCGACCCGGCTTCGGCAGGTGCGGTCACTGCCAACCTGGTGATTCCGAACCAGTCCGCGTATCCCGACGGAAACACGGTTCACCCCGACATCTCGATCTCCCTCGCCGGGACCGGCGCGGCCGACCCGTCGCTGAACATCACGCCGTCCTCGCATGATTTCGGGCAGTCCGCGGTGAATCTCTCGACTCCAAGTCAGGTGTTCACGGTCAGCAACCCGGCCCGCTCGTCGCGATATGTGGACCTTGTGGCCAGGGTCGGCAGCGGCGCCGCACATTTCCTCAACACCAGCGGCAACTGTGTGGCGAGGACACTCGGGCCGGGTGCGTCCTGCACTTACCGCCTGGCCTTCAAGCCGACCAGCCCGGGGTTGAAAAACGCGGTTCTGGAGGTGCGTGGATCCGGTGGCGGGTCCCTGGCCAGCGCCTCCGTTCAGGGCACCGGAATCTCCGTCGCTGTGACCGGAACCACCGGCCAGACCGGTCAGACCGGACCGATCGGGCCGACCGGGAACACGGGCCAGACCGGACCGACCGGGGAGACCACGGCGACCGGACCGACCGGGCCGACCGGAAGCACCGGCGAGACAACCACCGGACCCACCGGACCGACCGGACCGATCGAACCGACCGGACCCACGGGCCCAACCGAACCTGTTGGGCCCACCGGGCCGACCGGCCCAACCGAACCGACCGGACCCACGGGGCCGACTCAGCCCACGGGCCAGACCGGGCCGACCGGACCGGTCAGGCCGTCGACCGCCTGCCTCAAATCCAGGCGGAACCTCGCCGCCGCCCGCAAGCGGCTGGCCACGGCGAAGAAGTCGCTGAAGAAGGCGAAGAGCCAGCCAGCGAAAAAGGCCGCGCGGACCAGGGTGATGAGGATCGGCAAGGATGTCGGCAGATTTCAGAAGTCGGTTGCCCGCAACTGCGGCTGACCTGGTCTGTTCAAATCACCGTCGACCAACGATCAAGGAGAAACGTGCCCAGGAAGTTCGCGCAGGGACTGACTGCCTTCGGCCTGGCCGTGGCAATCATTTTCGGATTCACCGGCAACGCCGCCGCGGCACCGGCGGACCGCTCCGGAGATGCCGTCGTGCTCAAGGGCAGTGAAATCGCCAGGCTGCTCGGGGCCGACCCGGCGCGCCTGGTCGGCTTCTCCTTCAGGAACGGTCGCTGGAGCCAGATCCCGGTGCAGGTTGACGAGCGCCACACGGTTGACGTGCGCAGCCTTTACCCGCCCGAGAACCGCACCTACGTGGGAGACAGCAGCCCGGATTTCAATCTCGAGGTCTACGCCGACCCCAAGACCAGGTCGGGCGCCGACGAGGACGCAACCTTTGACGCCAACGACGAGCTGACCTTCATGGGCGGTGACACCGGCAGCCGGGTTCCGGCCGGCGTTGGTGCTCCCGCCCCGGTTGTTCCGGGCTCGGGAACGGCGGTCAGGGTGAGCGACCCGGTCGGTGGCGGCAACGCCTGGGTCTATCTCTTCCGATCGATCAACCGGAAGTTCGACCCTTCGGCCGGCAAGGACTACGTCGACTACGACTTCAAGCTGACCGGACTGACCGGGGGACAGACCCTGCTGAACGACTACGGCTACTTCAGCCAGTTCAACCCCGAGGACTCGACCGTCAAGACCGACGACTACGAGCTCCACTCGTACGACCGCTGGATGGAAGACGAACTGAAGATCCGGGCCGGCAACGCGAACGGAACCGACATCCTCGACCGGGAAGTCGCGCAGGCCGGACGGGGCAGCTGCGGCCGCTCCGAATACACGTTCTCCGGCCGCTGGGGCCAGGATTCGACCAGCGGGAACGACAACTCGACCGATAACGAGGGCACCTATGTCGCCGTGATCGACGGGCCGGTACGGGCGATCCGCTCCTACATGGGCGCCAATTCCGGGCCTTACGTCCAGCGCGAGCACATCTACTACCGGGACCACGAGCAGAACACGATCTTCCTCCGGGTTCACCAGATGGCCGATCTCTACACCTGGACCGATTTCGCGCCTTCGGCGATCGGCATGACCTACCGCGACGCGAAGAACACGGCCGGCGTCACGGTCGACGGCAATCCGGATTCGATCGCCCCGACCACCAGCGCCGACATCTCGAACGGGGCCTACTCGTGGCAGCAGATCTCCGGCCCCCAGGGAACGGCAACCACGGTGATGGGATCGGATACCGATCTCACGGACCCGAACTTCGGCAACTACTACCTCGACGATTCGACTCCGTCCGGTCCGCTCGAGGTCCAGTGCGGGGGTGACGGCCAGTCGATCGGAGCCAGCGGCTTCGGGATCTTCGGCGAGGGCGACACGGGCATAACCCCGAACACGGACCCCCGCAGCGCCGGTTTCAAGACTCTGACGACCAGGCGCACCCGTTATTTCGGCCCGCCGGCTGACGGGGTCGCCAAAGCGGAGAATTACACGGCCAGGGTGAGCAGCCCGCTGACCGCGACCAGCAGCCCGAGCCCGATGAAGCATGGCATGGGTTCGGCCCGCGCCTACATCCTCACCCGGGGCGTAACCGCGCACCGTGGCCGGGCGATCAGGCTCCGGGTCAAGGTACGAAACAGCGGCAACTTCCGGATCCGGAAAGCGAAGGCCTGTGTTTTCGGCAAGGGACTGACCGGCAGGCCATGCACCCGGGTCAACGATCTCGGTATCGGCAACGAGCGGACCGTGACTTTGAAGACCAGGGTCGGCCGGTTCGCGAAGGGCAGGAAACTGAAGCTGAGCGTCTCGGTCACCGGCAGCGCGGGTGACTGGGGATTTGCCGGCGTCGGCGGTTACTTCCTGATTCCACTCCGCGGCTGAGCGGCTATCCTTCCCGACATGGGATGGGACCTCGCGCGTAAGACGTTCGCGCGGTCGATGGCTGTGCTTGGCCTCGCCGCGGCAATTTCAACCGGGATCGGTGGTGTCGCGTCGGCGGCTCCGGCCGACCGGGGCAATGATCCGGTCGTTCTGAAGGGCAGCCAGGTCGCGGGGCTCGACGGTGTCGCGCCGGGCCGGATCGTCGGTTTCAAATGGGAAGGAAAGTGGGTCCAGGTTCCGGTTCAGGTGGACCAGCGCCACACGGTCAGTGCCCGCGGCCTCTATCCCGACGAGGCGCCCGCCTACGTCAACAACGACCTGACCTTCGACGTCGAGATTTACGCCGACGCCAAGACCCGCTCCGGCGCCGACGCAGACCCCAATCTCGACCCGGATGACGAGATCGCCTTCATGGGCAGTGACACCGGAGATGCCGCTCCGGCCGCCACGCTTTCGCCGAAAGGCGTCATCGGTTCCACCGCGACGCGGATCGATGTGGTCGATCCGATCGACACCAGCGTCGCCCAGGTCTACCTCTTCAAGTCCGACGGTTCACTCGACCCCTCGGCCGGGAAGGACTATGTCGATTACGACTTCAACCTGACCAACCTCGGGCCGGGCGAGACCCTGATCGATGACTACGGGTTCTCGAACTCGAACAATCCCGAAGATTCGACGGTCAGCACAGCCAACTACACCCTCCACTCCACCGACCGCTGGATGGAAGACGAAATCAAAATCAAGGCGGGTGGCGCGAGCGATACCGACATTCTCGACCGCGAGGCGGCCTCGGCCGGTGGCCTCGGTGGCTGCGGCCGGAGTGAATACACCTTCTCCGGAAACTGGAATCGCGGCAGCGACAACGACGAAGGCACGATTCTCGCGATCAAGGACGGCCCGGTCCGCGCGATCCGGGACTACATGGGCGCCAACTCCGGCCCGTATGTGGAGGACACCCATGTCTACTACTCCGATCGCGAAGACCGGATGATCCACGTGCGGGTCCACCCGATCCCGCTCATGTATGTCTGGACCGACTACAACGACCAGGCGGTAGGCATGACCTATCGTGACCAGCTGAACCCGACTGGCGTCAAGATCGACGGCGTTCCCGGCGAGCAGGATGGTCAGCCCTTCGACGATTCGATCGACAAGGCGACGCCGGCCGACGTGCCCAGCGGCCAGTACCTCTGGCAGCAGGTGACCGGCGCGCAAGGCACCGCGACCACTCTGGTCTCGGCGGACAGCTCGGTCGAACCCGGCGGCATCTTCAACGGATTCGCCGGTTACTACCTCGACGATTCGACTCCCACCGGCTCCTCCGAGAGGCAGTGCGGCGGTGACATGAAGGCGTACGGGGCCAGCGGCTTTGGCATCGACGGCGTCTACCCGAACACCGATCCGAACCTTGCCACCACCGCTTCACCGGCGGCGAAGCTCTCGGTCAACCGGATCCGCTACTTCACCAGCCCGAACGGCACCGCCGCCGACGCAGACGGCCTCCGGGACCGCGCCCAGGACCCGCTCACCGGTTCGTCGGCAGACGCCAACATCAAGGCCCGGGCAGCCAAGCTGAAGGTCACGCTTCAGGGTCCCGCTCCGAAGGCGAAGCCGGGCAGGCAACTCAGGCTGAAACTGAAGATCGCAAACAGCGGTACCGCGGACTCGGCTGAAGGCAAGGTCTGTGTGGCCGGTGTGGCCCTCCCGCACAAGACCTGCAGGAACTTCGCGCGGATCTTCCGCCAGAAGTCGACCACGGTGACCCTCACACCGACCGTGAAGAAGACCGTGAAGGCGAACAAGCTGGTCCTCAAGGTCACTGCCACTTCAGGCAAGGCCTCGGATGGCCTGACGCTGAAGCTCCCCCTCGACCGCTAGGAAGTCCCGCTCAGGAATGACCGTGGGGAACATCGGGGTCGGGCTTCTGGTCCGGCCCCTTTTCCCTCGCGATCGCTTCCGGATCCGGCTTCTCGTATTCGAAGGTGCCGCGGGTTACCGAGACGACCTGCTCGGCCAGCCTGGCGCCGTCTGACGGGTTGACCGGGGTGGCGCTGATTCGAAGCACCACTTCGTCCCTGTCGACCTCCTCCAGCTCGATGCGGGGAGGCCGCAGGGTCGGCACGGTGATCGCCTGGCGCAGCATCTCCTGAACGGTTGCCGGGCTCAGGTGGCTGTCGAAGCGGGCCTTCAGATCAATCGAATCCGGTTCGCGCAGCGGCTCGACCGCCAGCAGCAGGAGCAGGTTGTTGGGAATCATCATCCGGTCCTGGCCCTTGAGGATCGTCGTGTAGAAGAGGCCGAGCGAACTGACCGTTCCCTCGACCGAGCCGGCCATCGGCCCGCCGGTCAGGCGCACCCGCTCGCCGACCCGGAACGGCCGGGTGCTCTGGAGCACGACCCCGGCAAAGACGTTGCCAAGGGTCTGCTGGGCGGCGAGACCGAGGACGATCGCGGTGGCCGCACCGCCGACCGCCAGGGTTTGCGGTTTGACCCCGGCAATCCCGAGCGCGACCAGACCGACGATCAGGATCGTGCCCAGCCGGATGACGAAGCCGAGTGTGCCGGCCGTTCCCGGGTCGAGCCGGCGCATGATGAAGGGAGTGACCGTGCGGCCGAGGGCGGAGGCGAAACCCCAGCCCAGGCCAAAGAGCAGGATCGCAGTGAGGATCCTCGCCTCGGTGCCGTAGCCCGGGGCGATGTCCTGCCGGTGATTGAAGGCGACCAGGACCGCCGCGATCAGCACGGCGAAGAGGATCAGCCTCGGCCAGGTCCGTCCCTGTGGCGGGCCGACGATCTGTTCGCCAAGGCCGGCTTCATGCCACTGGTGGGTCCGGGTCTCGAACATCCACCTCGGCATCTGGGCCCGGGTGCGTTCGGTCCTTTTCTTCTCACGTCGTGAAGCCACGACGGTTCACCATACAAAGAGCCCGGGTTGAAGCTGCCCGCAGATCAGGCGAACGGCTCCAACCCGGGCGGGAACTTCCGGCCTACGGCATGCCCTTCCACTTGGCGGCGTAGCAGGGGTTGAGACCACAGGGGTTTGTGACCTTGCCGTCCGTCTTGAGGAAGTCGGCGATCTGCTTGCGGATCAGCGGTGACTCTTCGATCACCGTGTCATGCGGGTCGATGCCGCTGGTCTCGCCGAGCGGGGTGTCGGACTCGCCGGTGACCGGCGGGGTATTGGTCAGCGGTGCCGGATCGGTTCCGAACAGCTTCATGTTGCCGCTGCCTTCCGGATCTTCCTGCAGCCGCTGGGGGCCGATGTCCCAGACGAAATAGGCGTTGCCGTCGGCAGCCGGGCCGGCCAGGTCACCCAGGGTGTCGTGACCGTAGAACGGCTCGATCAGGCCCGTGGCGGCCCGGTCCGCGTCAATCGTCGGCGTCCTCAGCGGAGCGCCGATCGTCCGGGCCTCGACCTCGGTTGCGACGTTCGCCACCTGATGGTCGCCGTAGGACATCTCGATCATCACGTGGTGGGCCGGGGTGTTCGGCAACGGATTGCTGGTCATGTTGTTGGCGTAGCCATTTGGCTCGCCGCGGTCCCACATCGACTGCATCAGGGCGAAGATCGAGGGTCGCTCGAGCTCGTTCTGGTAGGCCGGGTAGAGGATCGACTTGTAGTCCTCGAAGTCGGTGCTGCGAGTCAGCAGCATCGAGTAGTTCATACCCGGCACGTAGAGCACCGACCTGGTGAAATCGGTCGCCACCGCGGTCAGGGCACCGCCGGCGATTCCGCCCTGGCTGTTGCCGTAGTAGAAGAGGTCACTGGTGTCGATCACCGAGTGTCCGTCGACCTTGAAGGCCGGGTCGGCCGCGAAGCCGTCCGGGTGGATCATCAGCCGGCCCAGGAACAGGAAGTTGAGGAAACCCTGCTGCAGGCGATCCGGCAGGGCCGGGAACTTGCTCAGGTCGAGCAGCGCGTTGATCGCGGATCCAATGTCCTGGTCGGCCATCCCGACCCAGTCGGAGCCGCAGACCAGGACGTTGTTCTCGACGCCGAGCTGGCGGATGTTGCGGCTGGTCACCTCATTGATCGAGCCGAACAGACCGTGACCGTAAAGCGAGGGGCGGGCCGTCTGGTGGAACTGGGTGTCATCGCCACCGCCGGCACCGTCGCCGACCACCGAGCGCGGGATGTTGCAGGAAAACCGCGCCTGCATCGTGTTCCCTTCGCTGCGGATCGGCATCTGGTCGGAATCGAGATCAAACGTGGAACCGGACGGGCAACCGGCCTGGTTCAGGAAGCAGGGCACCGTGACGGTGCCCTTGACCACCCGGACGTCCTCGGTGCCGGCGCCAGTGTGATTGCCCGTGTAGTCGGTTACCGAATCGATGTGGTAGGCCGGGGCATCGCCCTGGACCACGCCGTCGGTCAGGTTGGTGTCCCCGAGCCCGGCGAAGGCCCGGTCCCGGATTGAAAGCATGCGGCCGGTGATGTTCTCGGTGCTCGCCACCGTGAAGTCCCAGGCCAGGTAGAGCGACTTCCGCTGGATTCCGGCATCGCCGAGGGTCTTGAAGATCGACTCGAAGTGGGCCCGGCGGCTCTCGATCCTGTTGTCGCCGGTGCGGTCGGTGTCGCGGTACAGCCGGAACGCGGCCGGAGCCTGGATCGGGTCACCGGAGGAATCCTTCATGTTGCGGATCGCGACGATGTACCGGTGGCCGTTCGTCAGGTTCTTCGCGGGCCGGATGATCAGATTGCGATCCGCATCCGTGGTCGCCTGACTGTCGAGCTCGGCCCAGATCAGCTGGCGCTCGCCGGTCGCCGCGTCGATCAGCACAACCGGCTGGGCGGGGGCGTAGGCGGCGCTCATCTCCTTGATCGAAACGATCCCGGACTGGTCGAAGGCGGCCTGGTTGTCCATGCCGGGGATCCGCACCGAAAGCAGCGGACCGGGGCTGAACCCGTCGGACTGATTCAACACGTTCACGGCGATGTGCTTGCCCTCGGAGGAGTTCGCCGGCGTGGAATCGGGGTCGAGGTCGAGCCGCTTTCCGGTGGTCGAGCCCTCGTCCTCCCTGGTGTAGAAGTCGTTCGGGAAGGGGGCCAGACAGGCATTGCCCGGTCCGGCGATGAAGTCACACTTGTCGGAACTGGCGAGGTCAACGCCAGCCGGCACGTCGCAGAGCGACTTCTGGGGGGCCAGCTTGCGGCTGGACTTTGCGGTCTTCTTGCGCTTGCCGGAACGGTAGGTCGCGGTCACCTCGAAGGTCGGGGCCCCGCAATCGCCGGCCTTGGACTTGCCGGTCGGGTTCAGCTTCAGTTTCACCACCCTGGAGTGGTTGGGCTTGAGCTTCAGCGTCTCGCCGTACAGCGAGACGTTCGAACGGGGGGACCAGATGACCTTGGCGCTGCCATGAAGCGCGATCTTGATCGGGTTCTTCTTGATGTCCCGAGGCGTCGATTTCGAAGCTTTGACCGAGACCTTGACCTTGAGCTGGCCGCTCGAGCGGACCGGTCCCTGGCTGGTACTGATGATCCGGACGTTGGTCTTGAGCGTGTCCTTGAGACCGCTGGTCGCCTTGTCCACCGGCTTCTTCCCGGCCGACGCGGACATCGGCATCGCCAGCAGCATCGCCGCCAGTCCCGCCACGATCAACAGAAGATTGAATCGCTTCACCTGACTCCCCTTTTCCCTCTCGGTTTTCTCCCCGGGTCGAATGACCCTTTCCGAAGAATAGCGCCGATCGGGCGACAAACCGGGAAACGGAAGCGGTTTCGGGAAAGCGGCCGTACCGTACGCGGATGTATGCTTGGACCGCTCCGAAGCTCTGTTTTCGGGGTTAGAGGGATTGGAGAAATGAGGGGCCGCAGGGGCGTCTCGTCAAAGACTGGAGAGAACTTGAAGTCCATCAGACTTTTGGTTGCAGCCATTGTCATCTTGATGGCATTCGGTGTTGCAGCAGGACAGGCACAGGCCAAGCCGAGCATTGCGGCGCAGGCGAAGAAGATCTGCAAGAAGAAGCGCGGCAAGGCGAAGGCCAAGTGCGTGAAGAAGCAGGTCAAGCGGCTCAAGGCGAAGGCCAGGCGGGAACGGCTCAAGGAGCTGAACCGCCCCGGCGTCACGATCCGGACCACCGAGTACGGGATTCCGCGCATCACCGCTGACAGCTGGCGCGGCCTCGGTTATGGCTACGGCTACGCCCTGGCCAACGAGAACATCTGCTCGATGGCGGATATCTACACCACGGTGCGCGGCGAGCGCTCGAAGTACTTCGGCCCGACCGGCACCTGGATGCTGACCGGAAACGGGATTCAGTACACGAACCTCGAGTCGGATTTCTCGCACAAGCTGGTCATCGCCCAGAACACGATCCCCAAAATCCTGAAGATGAAGCCGCCGAATGGTCCGCTGCCGCAGGTCAGGGAAGTGATCGACGGTTACGTCAAGGGCTACAACGCGTGGCTGACCAAGACCGGCGTCAACAAGATCCAGGACAGCACCTGCAAGGGCAAGCCGTGGGTGAAGAAGATCACCCCGCTCGACGCCTACCTGCGGTTCTACGAGCTCGCCACCATGGCCGGCTCCGGCGCCGCGGTCGACGGCATCGCCAATGCGGCCCCGCCGGCCGAGACGCGTACCGGCGCCCCGTCCGGTTCCGGTGACTCCAACGTCACCGCCGCCGACTTCAAGGCGCTCAACAAGCCCGCCGCGATCGGCTCGAACGCCGTTTCGCTGGGTTCGCAGGCAACCGATACCGGCAAGGGCATGCTCTTCGGCAACCCCCACTTCCCGTGGTCCGGTTCCGAGCGGTTCTTCGAATCGCAGCTGACCATCCCCGGCAAGATCAACGTCTCCGGCGCCAGCCTGCTCGGCAGCCCGGTGATCCAGATCGGCCACACGCAGAACATGGCCTGGAGCCACACGGTCTCGACCGCGCGGCGCTTCGCCTTCTTCCGCGAGTCGCTGGACCCGAGTGATCCGACCAGGTACATGGTCGACGGGGTTTCGACCCCGATGAAGTCGAACACGATCACGGTTGACAAGGGCAACGGGGACACCGAGACCCGCACCCTCTACTCGACCAAGCACGGACAGATCTCGACTTCGATCCAGAAGACCCCGCTGTTCGGCTGGGACAGCAACTACGCCTACGCGCTGTTCGACGCGAATGCGAACAGCCTTCGGGTCGTCAACCAGTTCTTCAGTTTCAACACTGCGGAAAGCGTTGCCGGCATGAAGAAGGCGCTGGAGACCTACCAGGGTGTGCCGTGGGTCAACACGATCGCGGCCGACTCCAAGGGCAACGCGATGTACGCCGACGTTTCGGTCGTGCCGAACCTGACCGACGCGCGGGTTGCGGAATGCAACACGCCTGGCCTGGGTGAAGTCGCCTGGGGCAGCTCGAAGGTCGCGGTGCTGGATGGCGCGAATTCGGACTGCGACATGCAGAAGGCACCCGGAGCCGTAGTGACCGGTGTCCTGCCGCCGAGCCAGATGCCGCTGGCGATCCGCAAGGACTACGGGTCGAACATGAACGACAGTTACTGGCTGTCGAACCCGAACGCTCCGCTGGAGGGTTTCCCGAGCATCATCGGCAACGAGCAGTCGGCCCGGTCGCTGAGGACCCGGAACGGCCTGCATCAGATCGAGACCAGGCTCGACGGCACCGACGGTGACCCGGGCAACAAGTTCTCGATCGACCGCGTGCGTCAGTTCACCACGAACAACCGGAACTACGGCGCCCAGGTGCTGATTCCGGGCATGGTCAACTACTGCGAGAGCCACCCGACGATCGACTCGGTCGATGTGTCGGCAGCCTGCACGGTGCTCGACCAGTGGGACTGGACCGAGAACCTCGATTCGCCCGGGGCCTACCTCGGTCGCGAGGTGATCGGCAACCTGCTCGCGGTTTCCGGCGGTCCGTTCGCGGATCCGTTCAGCCTGAGCGACCCGGTCAATACCCCGAGTGGTCTCGACACGTCCAAGCCGGGCGTGCCGCTGGCCCTCTCGGCTGCGGTCACTTACATGAACAGCAAGAGCATCCCGCTCGACGCTTCCTGGCGCGACTACCAGTACGTGACCAAGAACGGTGAGCAGATCCCGATCCCCGGCGGTTTCGGCGGTCAGGGCATGTTCAACGTGACCTCCGCGGTGAGGAACTCATCCACCGGCGTGTACGACAGTGTGCGCCACGGCTCGAGCTTCATCATCACGGCGTCGCTGACCGGCGCGAAGTGTCCGGACGTGAAGACGATCCTGACCTACTCGCAGGCCGCCACGAACGAGCTGTCCCCGCATTACGCGGACCAGACCAAGCTCTACTCGAACAGCGGCTGGGTCACCGATCGCTTCTGCGTCGCCCAGCAGAAGAGCTCACCCGGCCTCAAGGTCACCAGCCTCAACGGTGGTGCCAAGGCCGTGAAGAAGGGCTGGTAGGGGAGCACCCGCCACACCCGCTGTATTCGGAGCGCCCGGCCTTGAGGCCGGGC
>JAIBCJ010000069.1 GCA_019694145.1 Solirubrobacterales bacterium
GCTTCCCGTCGGGCGAGAGCGAAGGTTCGGCCAGGCTCTTCCAGCCCTCCCAGGGACGCTGGCGCTGTTTCAGCCGCAGCATCACCTTGCGGGATTTGCCGTTCGTATCCATGGTGAAGATCCGGGCCTCGGCCAGGCTGGAGTTCTCGCGGAAGGAGGCGGCGATGATCCGGCCACCTGCCGTGAATTCCGGATCGGCGTAGCGTTGCTTCCTGTTCGAGGCCAGCAGCTTGCGGGCTCCGGTGCCGTCGAAGTTCATCACCCAGACATCGAACAGAGAGTCATATCTGTCGAGCCGCCTGAAGCCAAAAGTGATCTTTGTCCCGTCCGGGGAAACCGAAGGCTCGACGGCGCCGAGCCCGTCGTTTCGGGGAAGGCGGTCCTTGCCGAAGAGGACTTTCCGTTCGGTGCCGTCGGCCTTCATCGTGAGGATGCGGCCGCCGTTGCTGAACACCACGTCCGCCTTCGGCTTCGCCGCCTGAGCCTGGGCGCCAAGGCCGAGGCCCATGGTGAGGGCGATAAGCGAAAAGAGGATCGTGCGACGGCCGGTCATCTTCACCTCCGGCCCTGGCACTTGACCATGGCGGCGGGAGGCAGCTTCGAACCGGGGTCGAGGGACTTGCCGACCGGTCGCAGATTGTCGATGAAGGCCAGGTGGTCCGAGAAGGTCGAGGCCCTGCCGCCGATGTCCTCGACGTCGAGCATCGACTGGCCGATCCCAATGTCAACCAGGCCGGTCCGCAGGGTGGTAGTGACAAATTTTCCTCGCGCTGTCCAGTGCCGGGTCACCCTGACTCCGCGTCGCCGGATCACTTGCTCCCTGCCTCGGGGTGGCACCCTGACCTCGCCGAGGCCACCGCAGGCGAAGGCAATTTCGATCGTGATCGGTCGCCGGCAATCCGAGCTGTCGAAAAAGGGACAGTCGCCGTAGCGGTAGATCGGGGAACCGAACTCGTCCTGGGCGTAACCGTCGACCTTGGAGAGCAGCCGGTTTGCGACGATTGGCCCGGCCCAGTAGCGCGGGCGGGGGTCGGTGTCGATCGCCCTCGGCGGCCGCGCCTCGGCCAGCGGTTTGCGTCCGGCCGCACCGCATTTCGCACCGGGGTCGGTTCGCACCTCGGTCTCCGGCGCCCAGGCGGGCATGACCGACTCCGGTGATCCGTTGGTCAGCCAGGTCAGGCATTCGCCGTCGGAGCGCACCGAGTAGATCTCGTTCGCGTCCTGCCGCTCCTCCGGGAAGTTCCGGCTGCTGGCGAAGATGATGTAGCCGCCGCCCGGGCCCCAGTCGGGTGAGCTGTACCCGCCGTCCCCGGTCACGATCAACTGGCGATCGGAACCGTCGACCCCGATCGTCCAGACCCCGGTCCTTCCGTCACCGGAATGAGCGCAGTGGGCGTAACCCTCGGTGTCAACGCACATCTTCGTGAAGGCGACCCGCTCGCCATCGGGAGAGAACGAGCCCGCTTCGGCGCCCGTCACCAGTACCCGCTCTGCCCCGCTGACCAGGTTCCGGATCCGCAGCTGGACCACGTCGTAACCGTCATCGTTCTCGCCGAAGTCACGGGTGTAGAGCAGCGACTTGCCGTCGGGGCTTACTTCCTGGGCCTGGAGCGTGTCGTCGTTGTAGTTGCCGAAGAACCTTTTCGAGACGAGGACCTTTTTCTTCCCGGTCGCGGGGTCGAGCGCGAGAATCCGGAAGGTCTCGGTGGTCCGGCTGTAGCCGTAGCGGTAATCCCAGGTGGTGAGGAGGAGCCGGCCGTCGGGCATGAAGTCCAGCGACTGGATTTCGGCGTTTATGCCCTTGACCGCGGTTGCCCCCCAACCGTCCCGGTCGGCCAGCATCACCTGCTGCGAATGTGCGGCGGGCCGGTACCTGACGAAGGCGAGTTTTTCGCCGTCCGGGGAAATCGCCGGCTGGCTGTCGCCGAAGTAATGGATGTCGGCCAGATAGTTGCGGCGGAGCAGGTCGGTGCCCTTGCGGGTCAGAACCTTGCGTCCGGATCCGTCGGCCTTGATCGAAACGATCCGGCCACCGTTCTCGAAAACGATCTCCGCCAGCGGCGCCAGCGGCGGCGTCGTCGCCTGCCCGGCCCCAGGCCAAAGCACCAGGCACCCGATCATCCCGGCGAGCACCCCCGCCAGGAACCGCAACCTCACTGGATCCGCTCCCTGAAGTCCGAGCGGACATCGATGGTGCCGGGTTTGTTGGCCCAGCGTCTGCATTCGACCGACTTGACGGGTCCCAGCCGGGCCAGATCACGGCTGAACCTGAGCCAGGCCTGCGCCGCTCGCCTCGAGTAGCTGAAGCTGATGCCCATCCCGGCCCGGAAGATCCCCGCCCGAACGGCCGCCTTCCTCAGGGATTGAGTCCGTCGGTAGCTGCGCACCATCACCCGCGCGGTGTGCACGGTGTGCCAGGCGAAGACCGGGGCCCCGAAGCTGGCCGGCGGCTTGCTCGCCCCGTACGGACGCAGATGGTCGATCGCCTTCATGTGCCAGGCCCGCGAAGTCGCTTTGCCGTCATGTCGCCAGGGCGAGGTAATCCAGACCTCACGACCATCGGCGAGAAAGATGGTTGAAAGCGACGGCCTGCCGCTGCCGGTCATCACTGCCAGTCCACCCTTGCGACGGACCATTCCCTGATAGGCCCCGTTTCCGAGCTCTCCCTCGAGGTTGCGCTCGCAGGCATGGGCCGATCCGATTGCGATCGTGGCCGGGCAACGGTTCCTGAACCAGGAACAGTCCCAGTAAGTGAAGCTTGCGTTGCTTCGATCGACGAAATAGTCGCTGAACAACAGCAGCCCGAAGTTCCTGCCCAGCCACAGAGGCGTCACCTCGAGGTCTGCGATTTTCGCGGGTGGTTCGACCTCCGCAACTCCTCTCGAACCCATCCCGAGGCCGCAACCGGTCGGGGAGGTATCCGGGGTCAATCCCCAGGAACCGGATTCACTGGCCGGGCTGCCGTTGGTGATTCGGCTCAGGCAAGAGCCATCCGGCTCCACCGACCAGATCTCATCGCCGAAGATTGTCGTGACCGAAGCCTTGTTGCTGGTCAGGAGTATTCGCGAGCCGTCTCCGGACCAGTCGGGCTCGGCGAAACTCCAGGGCTGAATCTTCCCGAGCAGCAACCGCGGGTTCGAACCGTCCGCGTCCATCTGATACAGCTGCTGGGAAGACGAGCAGCTGCCTTCGTAACAACTTTCGTTCACCTTGTCGCGGGTCGTCGAAAAGACGATCCTCTGGCCGTCCGGTGAAAATGAGGGATCGAAGGCCGACTTCTCGATCACCTTCGATTTCCGGGTAGAAAGGTCCAACGCGTCGATTCGGGGCTGCGCGTTTCCGTTCATCGGGATGCGGGTTACCAGGAGCTCCGACCCGTCCGGTGAAGGTTCGACTTCAGACGCGATCCAGAGGTCTCCGGATGGCTTCTCGTTCTTGAAGGTCGTCTTGCCGACTTCGATGACCTTGACGTCGCTGCCGTCGGGAAGCATCGAGATGATCCGGGTCCGGACCGCATACGGCCAGCCGGCCGGAACCAGCTTGACGATGTACTCGACCTCATAGATCCGCGAACCATCCGGTGCCCATGCGAAGCCGCCGGTGTAGGTGGTCAGCTGGAGGGTCTCGATCTCCTCCGTTGCCCTGATCTGGGTCGGAGTTCCGCCGTCGACGTCAATCGAGAAAAGGCCGAGCTTCGACCGGTCAACCGCCCCGGATGAATCGTCGTCCCGCGAAAAGAGCACGGTCTGCCCGTCCGGAGAGACGGCCGGATCCGAATCCCGGATCCCGGTCTCGATCATCGTCTTTGCCCGCCGCGGGGTCAGGACCTTTCGCCCGGTCCCGTCGGCCTTGATCGAGACGATCCGGCCGCCGTTCTCGAAGACGATCGTGGCCGCGGGCAGCTGCTCCGGCGGGATGGCCGCGGCCCGGTCTGCCGCGAGGAGGAAAGCGGCAAGCAGCAGCGCCGCGGCGAAAAGCGCGATGAGCGATGCGGGCCACCGGTTGTGGTGGTTATCCCTGCCCCCTGATGTCGACATCCTGCGACTCATCTTTCTGTTTCCCGGATCCGTTCCGGTTTCCCTGTAGAAGCAGGGATTCTACCGTCCGGTGACTTGAAACTGTTACGTGGGTGTGTCCTCGCCCGTCACGGTAAAGCTGACGGATGACACACCCCGTAACACGGTCGGATTGAGAAGTATCGGGGCGCCCGGATTTGAACCGGGGACCTCACCGACCCGAACGGTGCGCGCTACCAGGCTGCGCCACGCCCCGAGGAAGAATGAGCCTACAGAAATTGCGGCCCGGAACCCGTCCCGGCGGCGGCTACTGGACCTCGCCGATCGCCGCCTGCATCTCGGCCAGGTCGGGCGCGTCCTGAAGGATCTCGGTCCCGGACGGGCCGTTGACCACCGCAGCGGGGGCGTCGCGGATCTTCAGGTCGATCGCGATCTGGTCCTGGGCCTGGAGATCGGCGTTCATGGCGCTGCCTTCCTCGAGACCATCCTGGTAATCCTGCTTCCACTGTTCGATCTCGAGGTTGTCGATCGACTCCGCCAGCGTGGTCAGGAAGTCGTCGTCTATGCCCTGCTCCTTGGCGAGATCCTGGTTGCGGAACATCAGGTAGGCGTACTGCCAGCCGTAGCCCTGCTTCATCGCTGCCTCGATCCCGTAGAAGCTGCGCTCCGTCGCATTGCGGGTGAGCGAACGGTTGCGGTAGAGAAGCTTGAGGGTGCCGTCCCGGACCGGCCCGCTGACCAGGGCGGGAATCGTGTCGAGGAACTGGTCCTTGTAGGTCGAGCTCTGGGCGTCGAGAAAGACCTGCATCTGGGCCGGGGCGTCATCCGAGCCGAGCCGGTCGTCGAGCTGGCGCACCCCGCCGAAGATCTGGCGCATGTCCTGCTTGCCCTGGACGTTCTCGTATTCGTTGTCGGGTTTCTGGATCGCCATGCCGACCAGGGCGATCAGCAGGGCACCGATCGCCACCACGAGGATGATCAGCGTCCGGAACTGGCCGGAACGGCGCTGCCTGAAGGCGCTGCTCATCTCAGCCGGTTACCGATTTGTAGTACCGCACCGCAAGACCGGTGATCAGGGTTTTGAAGGCCTGTTCGAGCTCCATGTCCTCCTCTTCGGAGAAACGGACCAGACCGCGCTCCTCGATCGCCACGCTTCGATCGATCAGTTCGTCGATCAGTTCGGGATTACGATCGGAGAAATAGGCACCCATCGAATAGAGATCGGTGTCCATCAGAGACTCGATGAAGGGGTCGCTGGCGGCAGCGACTTCGGTTTCCGGCTCTTCAGCCACGGAACCATCTTAGGGACAGGGGCGATCCCCTTATATGGTGGGGCCGTGGCCGACCGCAACGAGATCATCGCCTTCTGCGACGAACTGCTGGAGATCGAGAGCTTCGGGGACTACGGCCCGAACGGCCTCCAGGTTCCGGGGAAGGCCGTGATCGGGAAGGTCGCGACCGCGGTTTCCGCCAATCTCGCCTCGATCGAGGCCGCTTTGGCGACCGGCGTCGACCTGCTGCTGACCCATCATGGCCTGTTCTGGGATTTTCACCCCCGGGCACTGACCGGGGCGATGGCCCGGCGACTTCGCCTGGCCCTCGGCGCGGACCTCAACGTGGCCGGCTACCACCTGCCGCTGGACGGACACCCGGAAATCGGCAACAACGCGCTGATCGTCCGCCAGCTCGGTTTCGAACCCGTTCCCGGCGAGATCGGCGAAGCGAAAGGCCGCCATATCGGTCAGATCGGCCGGCGGGCGGAACCGATCCCGGCGACTGCGCTTTTCGAGCTGGTCGGGCGGGAACTCGGCCGGGAGCCCCTGGTGTTCGCTGAAGGCCCGGAAATGGTCTCGACCATCGGCGTGGTCACCGGTGCCGGGGCTTCCGACATTCACGAGGCGATCGCGCTCGGGCTCGATGCCTACCTGACCGGCGAGCCCTCGGAACATGTGATGGCCGACGCCCGCGAAGGGGCGATCCACTTCATCGCGGCCGGCCACTACGCAACCGAGATCTGCGGAATTGCCGCCCTCGGCGACCTGGTCGCCCAACGCTTCGAGGTCGAACATGAATTCCTCGACCTGCCCAATCCGATCTGATGTGGCAGGATCAATCGATCAAACCGCTTTGCGTCGCCACATAGCCACATAGGAGAGAGACTTGTCCAGCACCTACACGCCGACCAACCGTTCCCGAACCCTCGCTGACCTGCTGCCGAACTCGGCTGCCAGGCACGGATCGGACGGTGCCTTTCTCTTCAAGAACGAGGCCGGCAGCTGGGAGGAGACCTCCTACGAAAAGGTGGCGGCGGAGGTCCAGGCGCTCACCCTCGGTCTGAAGGCCCTCGGCGTCCAGCGTGGCGACAAGGTCGCGATCATCGGCAACACCAGGCCCGAATGGACCCTCTTCGACTTCGCCGCGATGAGCACCGGTGCGACCGTGGTGCCGATCTACCAGAGCAACTCCCCCTCCGAGTGCCAGTACGTGCTCGAGCATTCAGAGTCCCGGGTCGTGATCGCCGAAAACGAGGATCAACTGGCCAAGATCCGCGAGGTCAGGGATTCACTGCCGGCCCTTGAAAACGTCGTGATCATGATCGGCGAAGCCGACGACGCGATCAGCATGAACGAGCTGCGGGCGAAGGGTGATTCCGGCAGCGCCGAGGACTACAAGGCGAGCTACGAGGCGGTCGAACCCGACGACCTCTGCAAGATTGTCTACACCTCCGGCACGACCGGGCCGCCCAAGGGCTGCATGATCTCCCACGGCAATTACCGGGCGATGCTGGACATGGCTGACTCGGCAAGCATCGTCGAGGAAGGCGAGACCAGCTATCTGTTCCTGCCGCTCGCGCACGTCTTCGCCCTGCTGATCCAGTACGGGATGATCGACATCGGCGGCCGGATCGCCTTCTGGGAGCGTGACCAGCTGAAAATCGTCCCCAACCTGGCCGAGGTCAAGCCCGAGTCCTTTCCCTCGGTCCCCCGCATTTTCGAGAAGGTCCACGACACCGCGGTCGCCACGGCCGAGGGCGAGGGTGGCCTCAAGGCGGCCATCTTTCGCTGGGCTTTCCGGGTCGGCAAGCGTTACCGCAAGGCCGAGGCCCAGGGCAAAAAGCCCGGCTTCCTGCTGACCAAGCAGTTCAATTTCGCCGACAAGGCGGTCTTCTCCAAGATTCGGGAGATCTTCGGCGGCAACCTGCGGGTCGCGATCAGCGGCGCCGCGCCGATCGATCCGGAGATCCTCCGCTTCTACGAAGCGGCCGGAGTGCCCTTGTTCGAGGCCTGGGGCATGACCGAGACCTCGACCGGTGGCACCACCAACATGCCGGGCGAAAACCGGATCGGCACGGTCGGCAAGCCGGTCGACGGGGTCGAACTCAGGATCGCCGAGGATGGCGAGCTGCTGATCAAGGGCGACAACGTCTTCCAGGGGTATTACAAGAACCCCGAGGCGACGGCCGAGACGATCACCGACGGCTGGCTCCACACCGGTGACATCGCCTCAATCGACGAGGACGGCTACGTCTCGATCATCGGCCGCAAGAAGGAGATCATCATCACCGCCGGCGGCAAGAACATCACCCCGGTCAACATCGAGCAGGAAGTCAAGCGGCATCCGCTCGTTTCCCAGTGCGTGGTGATCGGTGACCGGCGGCCGTACCTGATCGCCCTGATCACCCTCGACCAGGAAGCGCTGACCCGCTTCGCCGCCGAGCAGGGCATGCTGGACGAGCCGGGTGCGATGGTCGGCAGCCCACTGGTCCGCGAGACGCTCGAGCAGCACATCGAGGAAGTCAACAGGAACTTCGCCCGGGTCGAGCAGATCAAGCGCTTCCACATCCTGCCCCATGACCTGAGCCAGGAAGGCGGCGAGCTGACGCCGACCCTGAAAATCAAGCGCCCGGTCGTGGCAACCAAGTACGAGAAGGAAATCGAAGACCTCTACGCCAGCTGACTAGGCGAACCCTTTCAGGCGACCGTCCTCGTCGAGCAGCGCCAGAGCCTCCGGCGCAGGTTCCACGGTTTCGGTCGAGGTCGTGTACTCCGGGTAGGAGGGTTTGAGGCCCCTCAGGCGGCCGATCGGGGCCAGCATCGCCGCGATCGTCTTCTGGATCGCCGGCGGCGGTGAGGACAGAATCATCTCGTCGCTGTACTCGTTGACCATGACCATGATCTGAAGGAGACGGGGCACGCCATCCTCGTTCACCTTGCCGTCGCGGCAGAGCCCGAAGATGCTGGTGATGAATTCGGAGAGGCGATCGCCCGGCGTCGCCTCGACCACCACGCTCGCCTCCTCTTCCCCGATCTGCCACCAGTCGTGAACCACGCCGGCCGGCACCTCGGCCGACTCGCCCGGACCGAGGGTCACTTCTTCGTCCCCGACCAGGAACCCGACCTGCCCACCCAGCACGTGGAAGCGCTCGCGAACGGCCGGGTGGATGTGCGCCATCGCGACCCGGCCACCCGGCGCCACGGTCAGATGCGCGGCCAGAACCCGGTCGGGATGCTCAAAGGGATCGGTGAGCACTACCACCCGTTCCCCGGTAACCGGATTATCGAACGCCTGGCCAACCCGAGTCATGTCCAGAACCTATCCGCAACGGACCCCACGGCGAGAGCCACGCTGCCCGTTCGGGTGAAGTTCAGCTCGAGATCGCATTCATCGGCGCTATACGCCGACAAACCGCATCTCGCGAAAAGAATTCACCACTTGCCTCAGCGGGTCGTGCCCAAGGCGCTCCTGCGGGTGGATGCCAGGGCCTTCAGCCGTGCTCTGCCGGGGAGGCATCGCCCGGGTTCGAGTAGCCGTGGGGTCGGGCAGGCGTCTCCGGGACGCTCAAACAGAGGGCGGCTGAATGCCGCCCGACTGTTGTCCCGGTGATGCCTGCCCGATCCCGCGGCGTGATCCAGGAGACCCGGGCTAGGAAGTGCCGGTCTGGCGGAGGAGAGCGCCGGTGGTCTGCTCGAAGATGCGGCGCCAGACCGAAGCCTCGGAGCTTTCCTGCTCCTTGACCTTGCGAACCACGCGGCGCAGGCGGGTGGCGGAGATCTCGATGCCGTGCTTCTCGCTGACCTCGGTGTAGTAGGCGTAATCCTCGGCGAGGTGAGCGGTCACGGTCTCGAATCCGTGGGTGGCGATGTCAAGACGGCGCGAGTAATCCATGATCGAGGTGCCGAACATCAGCTCGTCGTCCGGATCGGGCTCGAAGAGCAGGATGTCAACCCCGGGGTAGCGTTCCTTCCAGGATTCGACCGCGATCGCCAGACGCTGGTGAAGGAGCAGACGGAAGGCCTGGTTGGCGATCGCCGGCAGGCCCATGTCAGCGATCCGCCGGACCCGGCTGCCGGAAACGGTCGGCAGACCGACGTTGCGGTCGTTCACATAGGGCACCAGCGGATTGACCACGACGATGAACTCGGCACCACGCTCGACTGCCACGTCGACGTTGGTGGTCGAGTAGATGCCACCGTCGACCAGGGTGCGGCCGTTTACCTCGACCGGTTCGTAGACGAGCGGCAGGGCGGTCGAACATTCGACAGCCTTGGAAACGGGGATGCCGGACCATTCGCCTTCCTTGTCACCGAATACGACCCTTTCACCTGAATCGAGGTCGGTGCCGGTCAGGTAAAGCTCGTGCTCGAGCGCGTCGAAGGAGTCGACGATGCCCTTGGTCGCGAGCGCCTCGCGCACATAGGCGCCGATGCCCGCGTTGGAGTACATGCCGGAAGGCAGGTGCTCGGCCAGGCCGTAGGCAATGTCGATCACCGACAGGTCACGGAAGCGCGGGACCATGCTCTTGACCATGCCGGCGACATGCAGCGGCAGGGTGACGATCCGCTCCGCGTATTCGCTGAAATTCGGGCGAAGGACGGTGTCCTGGCTGATCCGTTCGAGCAGGGCGCCCTTTTCATCGGTCAGGACCCGCATCATTTCCTCCGGGGTGACCCCGGCCGCGAGCATGCTGCCGATGAACGAGCCGGCGCTTGTGCCGATGTACATGTCGAAGTCATTGACCGTCGAATTAACGGCAAGGAGATCAAGCGCCCGGAGGGTTCCGATCTCGTATACGCCGCCGGTGAAACCACCGCCACCGAGGACCAACGCAGTGCGGGAACGCTTCTGCCTTTTGGCGCTCTGGCGCCGTTTCTGGGATTCCTCGATGTTTACGACCTTGCCCATGAGGGTCCAATTATGACAGCAATCGGTGTCACCTTCCGCTACCTTCGGCCCCAAGTTTGTTGCAATATCCGATGAAACACTCTCTTCCGCTCCTCGCTGCGGTGCTTTCCCTGGCCCTCGCAGCTCCTTCCGCGGCCGCTTCCCCCGACCCGCTGCCGAATCCGGACCGGCATTTCGCCACACCGTTCATGCACCGGGGTGAAAAGGGCGCGTCCGGCCCGGCCGATGCGAGCGCCAGCGCGGGCCGGGCCTGCCAGGTGATGAGAATGCTGGCCAGGCGAGGCAATGGTGCGGTCGGCCTGCGGGTGTTCAACCTTCGCAGCAGGAAGAACGTCTGCGCCCTGAACTCGGGGGCCCGCCGTTCGCTGGCCTCGAACAACAAGCTCTTCACGATCTCCACCGCCCTCGACCGGCTCGGCCAGGATCAGCGGCTTCAAACCCGGGTGATGGCCGGCGGCAAGACAAGCCGGAACGGGGTTCTCGACGGCAACCTCTACCTGAAGGGCGGCGGCGACCCCAGCCTCGGAACCGCCAGGTTCGTGAACCGCTGGTTCGGTGGTCACGGATCGGAAATCGAGAAGCTGGCCCGGAAGGTCCGCCAGGCGGGGATCCGCAAGGTCACCGGCCGGCTCTTCTTCGACGATTCGGTCTTCGACCAGGTCCGTGGCGTCGCCGATTCCGGTTATGCGACCAGCCCCTGGATCGGGCCGCTCTCCGGAATCGCCTTCAACGAGGGCTACACGAGCCCTTCGCTTTCCCGGTTCAGCAACGACCCGGCCAGGCTGGCGGCCCGGACCTTCGTTCGGGCGATGCGGGCCCGCGGAGTGAAGATCCGCCCGCGATTCTCACCCCGGGACACACCGGTGAAGCTGCTCAAGCGGGTAGTCGCCCGCGAGGTTTCCCCCGACATGGGCTGGATGGCCCGGGCCACCCTGCTGGACTCGAACAACTTCTTCGCGGAAACCCTGCTCAAGGTGCTCGGGGCCTCCTTCCACGGCCTGGGAACGACCGCCAACGGGGTCAAGGTGGTGCGCCGGACCATGGCTTCGCTGAAGGTGGATGTCTGGCCGATCGACGGCTCGGGCCTCACCTACGGGAACCGGTCCACCGCTCACGACGTGGTCAAGCTGCTCTTCCGCGCCCGCAGCGAACCCTGGGGCAAGGCCCTCGTCGCCGGCATGCCGACCGCCGGGGTGGACGGCACCCTCGAGGACCGGATGCGCGGCAGCGCTGCCCAGGGCAACTGCCATGCGAAGACCGGCACCCTGACCGGCGTCTCGGCCCTCTCCGGATACTGCTTCAACAGCTCCGGCCGGCGATTCGCCTTCTCGATCCTGATGAACGACGTGACCAACCTGGACACCGCCCACCG
>JAIBCJ010000070.1 GCA_019694145.1 Solirubrobacterales bacterium
CTGCGAGGATGTGCATCAGGGTCGACTTGCCGGAACCGGAAGGGCCCATGATCGAAGTGAAACGGCCCTTTTAGAAGGTCACGTCCACCCCGTCGAGGGCACGCACCTCCGCCTGGCCTTCGCCGTAGACACGTTCGACGCCGACGGCCTTGACGATCGGGCTCTCGGAGGACTGGGACTGACTGGGAGCGGCAAGAGTGGATTCCATCCCCGCCAACCTAACACCCGCGAAATTTCCGGACGTTCGGTTAGCCCCCCAAAGCCTCCAAAGAGAAAGGGCCCGGCGTTTGCCGGGCCCTTTCGAGGTAACAGGTGTCGCCTTGGCTACACGGTGCGAGGGAGCAGTACTTCTCTCGCGATCACCATGCGCTGAATCTGGCTGGTGCCTTCGTAGAGCTGCATGATCTTGGCGTCACGCATGAACTTCTCGACGTGGTACTCCTTGATGAAGCCGTAGCCACCGAAGACCTGGACGGCGTCGGTGGTGACTTCCATCGCCGAGTCGGCGGCGAAGCGCTTGGCCTCGGATGAAGTGAGCGTGTTGCGCTCGCCGTTGTCGAGCTGGCTGGCGGACTGCCAGGTCAGCAGGCGGGCGGCGTCGACCTTGACCGCCATGTCGGCGATCAGGAACTGGATCGCCTGGTGCATCGCGATCGGCACGCCGAACTGCTGGCGCTCCTTCGAGTACTGGACGGCGGCGTCGAAGCCGGAGCGGGCGATGCCGGTTGCCATGGCGGCCACACCGGGACGGGTGCGGTCGAGGGTCATCATGGCGAGCTTGAAGCCCTTGTTCTCCTCACCGAGCATGTTCTCGGCCGGAACCTCGACGTCGTCGAAGGTCAGGGTAACGGTGTTCGAGGCCCGCTGACCCATCTTGTCTTCCTTCTTGTCGACGGTGATGCCGTCCTGCTTGTCGACCACGAAGGCGGTGATGCCGCGGCTGCCGGCGTCCGGATCGGTCTTGGCGTAGACCGTGAACCAGTCGGCGTGGGCACCGTTGGTGATGAAGCACTTGGAACCGTTGATGACGTACTTGTCACCCTTCTTTACGGCGCGGGTCTTCATGCCGGCGACATCGGAGCCGGCGTCCGGCTCGGTCAGGCAGAAGGAGGCGAGCTTCGGCTCCTCACAGAGCATGCCGAGGTACTTGGCCTTGGTCTCTTCGGAGCCGCCGAGGGCGACCGGGGCCGAAGCGAGGCCGTTGCAGGCGAGCGAGGTGCCGATGCCGGAGCAGCCCCAGCCGAACTCTTCCTCGATCAGGCAGCCGGAAAGGTAATCCAGTCCCGGGCCGCCGTAAGCCTCGTCTACATGGGTGTTCATGAGGCCGACTTCCCAGGCCTTCTGAATCACTTCGGCAGGCCAGGTGCCGTCCTTGTCGTATTCGAAGGCGACGCTTCGCATCTCCTTCTCGGCGAAGTTATGCGCCATTTCGCGCAGATCCTTCTGCTCGTCGCTCAGCGTGAAATCAACCACTCTTCAAGCTCCTTAGGTCGGTTGGAACCGTTCGATTTGCTCGATGCGGGGCCGGGGCGAGGAGGCCCGGGCGGCTCCCGATTGACTTGTCAATCAATAACTCTTCGAACAGGGTACCAAGCGCCTTTACTCTTGGGGGGATGGTTGCGGAACTTTCTTTCGTCCTGATCCTCCTTTGCGTGGTCGTGGTGCCGGTCGCGGCGATCGCCTTCGCCCGCTCGGGCAAGGCGTACGAAGAAATCGGGAAGGGACGATTCGCAGTCGACTTCGATGACAGCAGCGAGACCGACCATCACGAGGAGCTCCGACAGCTGGTCGAGGCCAAGGCCTACCGCCAGGCGAGACGGGGCGAGCAACCGGTTGACGTCGAGCGGGAAGTCGAGCGGCTCTCGAAAGGAGAACCGGAAGAAACGGCCGATGCCGCTCCGCCGCCGGATCCCGCGACCGCAGGAATTCGCGCGGAAATCCGCGAGGTGGTCATTGCGAAAAACGAGAGCCGCGAGCGCCGGGGCGAGGAACCGCTTGACGTCGAATCCGAAGTCGAGCGGATGCTGGCCGAGTTCGGCTAGCGGCGACGGGTCGTGGGTAGTATTGGCTCATGGATGACTCGACTTCCCGTTACGAACTTGAAGAGCTGGTGGTTCAACCGGGGACCTACTTCAACCCGCAGACCGAAGTCGTTGTCGTGGTTGACGATTCAGCGTCGATCGACCAGGAGATCTTCAACATGGAGTCCTACGAGGGCGCCGACTGGGTGAGGATCGCCGACGATGTCGCGGTCGACGAGCAGCAACGCGATGAACTGCTCGAGCATTTCCAGACTCACTACCACCCCGGAAACGGCGGGTCGGTTTCCGGCACCGCCCTGGAACAGGGTGACGACGAGCTCGACGAGGACGAAGAAGGCCAGGAAATCGGCCGCGAAGACTGATGGCCGATCGCGGGCCGCTGACCCTCCTGGGCGTCCCGATCGACAGCGTGGGCACGGCCGGAGGTACCGAGCTCGGACCGAACGTCTTGCGGCAACTGCTGGGGCCCGAAGGGTTCGAGGACGCCGGCGACACCAGCCGCAAGATCCGCGGACTGGAGCGGGACAGGGCCAACGGCTGGCTGGCTTTCGACGACATCCTGGCGATGACCGGCGAGGTGAGGGGCCGGGTCGCGGATTTGACCGCCGCCGGGAAGGTGCCGGTGCTCCTCGGCGGCTGCTGCACCCTTTTGCCGGGCGCGCTGGCCGGAGCCCGGGATTCGCTCGGCGAATTCGGTCTCGCCTACTTTGACGGCCATCTCGACCTTTTCACCGGGCTGACTTCGCCGACCGGTGAAGGGGCCGACTTTCCGGTCGCCGCATCGCTCGGAATGGCTCCCGATCCCCTGCTCGAGGTGATTGGCGAGACACCGGTGGTCGCGCCCGGGCGGATGTCTCTGGTCGGCGCAAGAGACAAGGAGGAGCTCCAGTTGATCTCGCCGCTGCCGGAGGGTCTCGGCATCGGCCGGATCGAGTTCCGCGACGATCTCAGGCACGCCGACCTGAACGAAGTCGGCGCCTCGCTCGAGGCCGAACTGACTGATGGTGGCTCCGGATTCTGGCTTCACCTCGACGTCGACGTCCTCGACCGTGAAGCCTTCCCCGCGACGGACTACCTGATGCCCGACGGGTTGAGCATGGATGAGCTCCGCGCCCTGTTCGCGCCCCTGGCTTCCTCTCCGGGCCTGATCGGGGTTGACGTCACCTGCTTCAACCCGGAAAAGGATCCCGACGAGAGATGCGGGACGGAGCTGGCCGAACTGCTGCGCGGAACCCTGAATGGATGACCCGGCGGCTCGCGCCATGAGTGCCCCATAAGATCCCGCCATGCTCGAAGAAGGCGACAAAGCTCCCGATTTCACACTTGAGGACCAGCTCGGGGAGAAGGTAAAGCTCTCCGATCACCGCAAGGAACTGGTCGTCCTCTACTTCTATCCGAAGGCCAGTACCAGCGGGTGTACCACCCAGGCCTGCTCGATCCGCGACAACAGTGCCGATTACGCGAAGGCGGGCGCGACGGTGATCGGGATCTCGCCGGACGAGGTCAAGGACATCTCAAGGTTCGCGACCAAGAACGACCTCGAGTTCACCTTGGTCGCCGACAAGGACCACAAGGTCGCGGAGAAATATGGCACCTGGGTCGAAAAGTCGATGTACGGGAACAAGTACATGGGCGTGCAGCGGGCAACCTTCATCATCCGGGGCGGAAAGATCCTGCGGGTCTTCCCCAAGGTCCAGCCGAAGAAGCACGATGGCCTCGTCCTGGGGGCACTGGCCGAGATCAACGAGGAGAACCGAGATGTCTAACTGGGACAAGGGCTCATACGAGGTCACTGCCGAACAGATCGCGCCCGCCACTCCCGCGGTCGCCGATGCCGTCGAACCGGTCACCGGCAAGCTCGCCCTCGACCTCGCCTGCGGCACCGGAAACGAAGCGCTCGAGCTGGCCCGCCGCGGCGCCAGGGTGACCGGATATGACGGTGCCCCGCGCCTGCTCCAGGTGGCGGGCGAGAGAGCCGCAGCCGAGGGACTCGAGCTGGAACGGGTTCAGGGCGACCTCGCGGAGCTTCCCTTCGACGACGACAGCTTCGAGATCGTCACCTCTGTCTTCGGGCTCATCTTCACCGGCTCGCCGCAGGATTCCGCCGCCGAGATCGGCCGGGTCCTTCGGCCCCAGGGCCGGATCGCCTTCACTTCATGGGTCGAGGAAGGTCTCTTCCAGTACATGCAGGACATGGCGAAGGCGGCAGTTGCCTCCCACTTTGGCCAGGCGCCGCCGGAAGGCGCCGACGCTCCGTTCGCGTGGGGCGACGAGGTCGCCGTGCGTGAACTGTTCTCCGAAAGCGGCCTCATGCTGCAGGTCGAAACCAGGGAACTCGTGATCGAAGAGGAATCGGCCGCAGCGCTGAACGACCGCTGGTTCGACCTTCACCCGATCTGGATCACCATGCAGGAAGTGATCGGCGACGAGGCCTACGAAGAGATGCGCCGCGAGGCGTTGCCGGTGGTCGAATCCCACAACGAAGCCAGCGACGGAAGCTTCCGCAACACGCTGCGTTACCTCCTCTTCGAGGGCAGCCCCGTCTGAAAAAACTCCCGCGAGACGAGACGTTGCGTCTCGCCTGGATGTGACGTTTTGTGAACCTGCGGCGAGACGAGACGTTGCGTCTCGTCTGGATTTGACGTTTTGTGGTCCTTCGGCGAGACGGGACGTTGCGTCTCGTCTGGATTTGACGTTTTGTGGTCCTGCGGCGAGACGGGACGTTGCGTCTCGCCTGGGTTTTTCCGGCTAATGCGCGGTCGAGTGGCCGGTGTCGCCGCTGAGGATCACGAAGGCGAGGAAGGTCAGGTAGAGCAGACCCCAGATCGCGATCGAAGGCTTGTTGAACTGGCCGTTCCGGCGGAGTGACCAGTAGGCGACGACACCGCCGGCGAGGCCGAGGAGCATCGAGAGGACCGCGTACTTGTCCAGCGACCAGTCGATGAAGATCATGCCGATCGCGACGGGGATGGTCGACTGAAAGACCATTGCTCCGGTGATGTTGCCGAGGGCGAGGGCATCCTTGCCGTCGCGGACCCAGAAGAACGAGTTCGCCTTCTCCGGCAGCTCGGTCGCCAGCGGCGCGAGGATCAGCGAGAGGATGATCGCCGAAACGCCGAGATGCTCGGCCACGCTCAGCAGTTCGTGGACGAAGAGATGGGCACCGCCGACCATTGAGGCGAGACCGACCAGCAGCTGGATGATCATGATCGAGTTGGGCGGCCCGCCGGTGCGGTCGGTCCGGCGATCCATGATCAGGGGATCCATCTCGTGGCTCTCGGCAACGTCACCGCTGTTGCGGATCGTCTGCACCACGTAGTAGACGTAAGCCAGGAGGCAGATCACTCCGCCGCCGATCTGCACCGACTGTGGAACGTCAACCACCCCGACCACCAGGGCCAGGGTGAAGAAGATCATGAAGAAGACCAGGTCCCGGTCGAGGGTTTCGACGTGGACGTCGAGGTGCTTGCCCTGCGGCCGGCGTTTGATGTAGGCGAGCGCCGAGATGCCGACCAGGGCCATCGCGATCGTCGCCAGCAGGAACGGCGCCCCGACGATCGCCCCGACCGCAACCTCGTCGGAGCCACTGACCCCGCCGATGATCGCGACGATCGGGATCAGGGTTTCCGGCATCGCGGTGCCCACTGCCGCCAGGATCGAACCGACCGCGCCCTCACCCAGGTTGAGCTTGTGACCGAGCCACTCGATCGCGTTGGTGAAGAGCAGCGCGCCGGTCAGGATGATCGCGAAGCTGAAAAGCAGGAGCAGGTATTCCATGGGTAAGGGGGAGGTCCTCTAGGTCTGGTTTGCGCCGGATGGTCGCGGCGTCAGGCTGAACCGTATCCGGGCAGGCGGAAGTGCATTGTCCGGGTCGTCAAGGGCCAGGGTCAGATCGAGCCGGCGGATGTCGCCATCCTGCTGGCCGGCGTACAGGTCGAAATCGGCTGAAACGAGTGAATCCTCAAGGCTGGATCCGGTTTTGACCCCGGCGATCTGGCCCACCTCCCCGCCCCCGGCCGCTTCCAGTGCCCTGGCCAGGCCGGCCACGTCGAGTTCACCGGAGATGTGGTCGGTCCCGACCCCGGAAACCTCTTCGGTCCCGTCGTACCGAAGGTCGCCGACCAGTCCGCGCAGCCCCGAATCGGAGCCCAGGGCGCTGCGGATGTCAGACATCACCTGCGGGTCGGCCGCCACCTTCCGCTCGTCCAGAACCCGGTCCTCGTAGCCAAGTGCCTCGACCGAAACGATGCCCCCGGTGGGACCGCCCGATCCGTTGCCGAAGCTCGAAAGATGCTCCCTGGTCAGGGCCCGGTCCAGAATCGTCGCCGGGTCCGGGTCACTGCTGCCGCAGGCCTGCATCACCAGCGAGAACGCCAGCACGAGCACCAGAACAAGGGGGATCCGCGTCCGTTCCAAGTCGGGGCAGGCTATACGCTCGCCCTTGAATGCCACCCCGCACCATCCTCTACACAGGCAAAGGAGGCGTTGGCAAGACCAGCGTTGCCGCCGCCACCGCCCGTCGCTGCGCAGCCGAAGGCAGACGCACGGTGATCCTCTCGACCGACCCCGCCCACAGCCTCTCCGATTCCCTCGGGGTCGAACTCGGCCCTGATCCGGTCGAGGTTTCGCCCGGGCTTTGGGGCCAGGAGGTGCTCGCCGAAGCCGAGATGCGCCGCAACTGGGACCGGGTCGCCGCCTGGATGAGCGGGCTGCTGCAGAGCAAGGGGGTCGACCAGGTGCGGGCCGAGGAGTTGAGCGTCCCGCCCGGACTCGACGAGCTTTTCTCGCTGCTTCAGATCAAGCGCCACTGGGACAAGTCGGAATTTGACGTGGTGATCGTCGATTGCGCTCCGAGCGGCGAAACCCTGCGGTTGCTCGGCTACCCGGAAGTCGCAAGCTGGTGGGTGCGAAAGGTCTTCCCCTGGAACCGCAGCCTGCTGAGCAAGGCGGCGCCGATCGCCAAGGCGCTCGAGATCCCGATGCCCGAGCCCGAGCTGATGGACGAGGTCGAGCACCTGATCGAGAACCTGCTGGCGATGGACGGGATCCTCCGTGACCACGAGCATTGCTCGATCCGGCTGGTCATGAATCCGGACCGGATGGTGATCAACGAAGCGCGGCGCACCTTCACCCACCTCTGCCTGTTCGGGTACCTGACCGACGCCGTGATCGTCAACCGCGTCTTCCCTGACGAAGTCGCCGATTCCTATTTCGCCGGCTGGCGCGAGCAGCAGGCCACGCAGCTCGAATCGGTCGAGGAAGGCTTCTCCCCGGTGCCGGTACTTACCGCCCGCTACTTCGACCGGGAAGTGATCGGCGAAGAGATGCATGAGCGGCTCGCCGACGATCTTTACGGGGAGATCGATCCTTCCGGCCTGCTCCACTCCGGCATGCCGCGCGAGGTCGCAACCGAGGATGGCCGGACCGTAATTCGCATCCTTGCGCCATTCACCGAGAAGGGCGAAGTGAAACTCCAGCAGGCCGGCGAAGAGCTGATGGTTCAGGTCGGCGAGGCAAGGCGGACTATCATGCTCCCGTCCGGGCTTGCCAGACGCAGCCCGTCGAAAGCCTCATTCGAGGACGAGACCCTGGAGATCATCTTCGAGGATCCGCATGCCACCCAAGCCTGAACAAACCGAACAGCAACCCGGTGCCGACCGCTTCTGGGGCCAGTTCTCACAGTCAAAAGCCGGCCGGAGTTCGGCCGAAAACGGCTCGGGAGCAGAATCGGCGAAAGCGGGAAGCGAAGGTCCGGATGGTCAGGGGCACGGCGCCGAATGCCTCGAGTGGTGCCCGATCTGCCGTTCGGCCGAGCTTTTTCGCCACACCGTCTCACCCGAGTTGCGCCAGCAGGCGGAATCGATCCAGCATGAGGCGATCGGCGTGCTGAAGGCATTCCTCGACGCATACGCCGACAAGAGCGGCAACTCCTCACCGGGCGGTCCCTCCGGCCCGGAGCCGTCACCTTCGGATCAGCCCGAAGAGCCGGCGACCCCGCGGGTCACTGACATTCCCCTCGACTGAAACCGGCATGAACCCGGGTTCCGGCGCGGTCGGCGTATTGTCCAAGGCATGGCAGCCACCCCTCAAGCCGTTCCCCGGAGTCCCGCCGAAGTCGCCGAAGCTCTTCGCGATGCGTCGTATCTGGCCGATGATTCAACTGCGCTGATCGCTTTCCTCGCCCAGCGGCTGGGCAAGCCGGTTCTGGTCGAAGGCCCGGCCGGGGTCGGCAAGACCGAACTGGCCAAGGCCCTTTCCCGGGCAACCGGCCGGGAGCTGGTCCGGCTCCAGTGCTACGAGGGGCTCGACGAGGCGAAGGCCCTCTACGAGTGGAACTACCGCAAGCAGCTGCTGCAGATTCAGGCCACCGCATCGACCCAGGACGAAGGCGCGACTCCGGTCGGCATGGGCGAGATCTTCACCGAGGATTTCCTGCTCGAGCGGCCGCTGATGAAGGCGATCGCCAACCCGGACCCGGTGGTCCTGCTGATCGACGAGATCGACAAGACCGACCAGGAGTTCGAGGCGATGCTGCTCGAGCTGCTTTCCGATTTCCAGATCACGATTCCGGAGATGGGGCAGATCAGCGCCACGACCCACCCGATCGTGCTGCTGACTTCGAACAATTCGCGCGAGCTGACCGAGGCCCTGAAACGGCGCTGCCTCTACCTCTGGCTCGATTATCCGGCCCGGGATCGGGAGATCGAGATCATCCGGCTTCACGCGCCGGAAATCGACGAGGCCCTGGCCGGCCGGCTGGTTGACGTGGTCGACATGGTGCGCGAGCTGGATCTGAAGAAGCCGCCTTCGATTGCCGAGGCGATCGACTGGGCCCGGACCCTGATCCTGATGGGCGCCGACGACATCGACGAGAAGGTCTTTCGCGAGTCGCTTTCGATCATCATCAAACACCGCACCGACCTCGATCTGGTCGCCGAGAAGATCGTGCCACGGCTCGGCGGTTCCGGATCGTCCAACGGCAGCTCCGCCAACGGCGCCGGCTAGGACGGGAGCCATCCGATGAGCGAGACCCCTTCGGGAATGGCGGAGCAGATCCTCGCCTTCTGCGAGGAGCTTCGTTCGGAGGATGTCGCGATCGGCACCTCGGAAATCCAGGACGCCTTCCGGGCGCTGGAGATCGTGCCCTGGACCGAGCCGGTCGACTTCCGGGAATCGCTGGCCACCACGCTGGCCAAGTCGCCGAAGGACCGCGAGATTTTCGACCTCGTCTTCGACCGGCATTTCTTCCGGGCGACTGAAGCCGCCTCGCTCGAGTTCGCGCCGGAGGGTGGCGAGGGCCGCAAGGCCGCGCTCTCCGACGAGGTCCGCGAGGAACTGAGCATGGAGGCCCTGGCCGAGGCGATTCGCCAGGCGATCGCCGAGGGCGACGAATCGGCGATGAACGAACTGGCCCGGCTGGCGATCGAGGCCTTCGGCCGCCAGGGTGAAAGCTCCGGGGTGGTCGGGGTCGACATGCAGCGGATCCGCCGCGGGCTCGGCCTCTCCCCCTCATCCGACACAAGCGGTGACGGCGAAGCCGATGGCGAGAACCTTGACCGGGACCAGATCGCACGCTTCGAACGCCAGCTCCGGCGCGAACTCCAGCGCCAGCAGATCCAGAAGCAGGGCCAGCTGCCCCCGGCCCGGCCGCTCTCGGACCTGAACCGGGCCCTGCCGATGCGCGGCGCCCAGGACCTCGCGGCCGTGCACAAGGCGGTCGCCCAGATGAAGCGCCGCCTGGCCACGCTCGGCCACGACCCGCGCGGGGCGAAGCGCGGCCGGACGGTTGACATGCGGCGAACGATGCGCTCCTCGCTTGAGACCGGCGGGGTTCCGCTCAATCTGAAGTACCGCCCGCGCCGGCCGCGCAAGCCGGAGATCTACGTGCTCTGCGACGTCTCGACTTCGGTCAGCTCGGCCTCGACCTTCTTTCTTTCGGTCCTTCACGCGCTCCACGATTCGTTCCGCAAGCTGCGCAGCTTCGTCTTCATCGAACGGATCTCGGAGGTGACGCACGTATTCGAGGACGAACGGGATTTCACCGCGATCGCCGAGAAGATCACCGCGACCGGCGGGGTCGCTGACATTTCCGGTTACACCGATTACGGGCGGGTGTGGAACGAGTTCTACGCCGATGTTTCGGCCGACCTCGGGCCCCGCTCGACGGTGATCGTGCTCGGCGACGCCAGGACCAACGGCCGTCCGCCGGCCGAGGACGCCTTCGCCCGGGTCGCCGACCGCGCCAACCGCACCTTCTGGCTCAACCCGGAACCGGAGCTCTACTGGAACTACGGAGATTCGGTGATGAGCGCCTACACCCCGTTCTGCGACGGCGCCTTCGAATGCTGGAAGACCGAACACCTCGAGCAGTTCGTGGATGTGGTCGCCTCCGGCAAGGTGGAGCACTTCGGCACCACCACCCGCAAGTACACCTCCGGCCACCGCTACTGAACCGTGACGGCCGGAGCCGGAGGATTCAGCCGGCGAATCCGCGTCCGCCTTCAGCCCAGGGCCTCGAAGAACGAGCTGAAGGGCTGGAAAGAGGACCCCGGTTCAGGCGAGCAGGTCCTTCAGGCCCGGGTAACCGCCCCGCCGGTTGACGGCAAGGCCAACCAAGCCCTGATCGCCCTCCTCGCCAAGGAGTTCAAGACCCCGAAAACAAGGATCCGGATCATCCAGGGCGAATCGGCCCGCGACAAGGTGGTCGAGCTGGCCGAATCAGACCGGGATGGCCACCGGCCCTAACCCGGTGAGATGTCGCAGTGGGACCAGCTGCCGATGTTGTTGGTGCGGGCGTGGTTGTTGGCTCGGGCGTAGCGCGGGTAGCGCTGGAAGGGACCGTCGTAGGGATAGGCGGAGGCGAGGCCTCGTTTGACGAGGGTGTAGCCGAGGTCCTGGCTGCCCCTGTCGATGTAGGCGAGGAGGCGGCCGTAATGGTCGCGGCGATCCTGGGTGGGGTCGGAGGTGACCGTGACCTGCTGGCCGGTGGCAAGGCGTTTCATGGCACCGGAGGCGGCCGGTCCGCCGCATTCGGTGCCGTAATAGACCTCGGGAGTGTCGATGCCGATCACCCGGACGGTCTCGACGGTGCCGGAAGGGGTGCTCACGTCCAGCGTGTCGCCGTCGGCCACGTCAACCACCGTGCCCTTGAAACGGCGGGGCGGTTCGCTGCCGGTCGAACCGTCTGCGGCGGAACCGTCACCCGAACCGGAGCCCCCGCCGGCCGCTTTCGAACAGGGGCAGGGCAGATCGGCGCAGGCCATCCCGTCACCGTCGGCATCGAGGCCGAACGGGTCACCGGGCAAGAGGTAAAGCTGGGCCCTTGCCTGACTGGCGAATGCGCCGCAGTCAACGTCACCGCCCCGGCGGGCGAGCGACCTGGCCTGGATCCGGATCCGCCGGTTGGCGGCCCGGGCCTTCCTCGCGGCCCGGCGAGCCCTGGCCCGGGCCTGCCGTGCTTCCCGTCTGGCCTGTGCCCTCGCCTGCCTGGCGGCAAGCGCGGCCTTCTGGCGGGCGGCCACTC
>JAIBCJ010000071.1 GCA_019694145.1 Solirubrobacterales bacterium
GGATGGTGCTCGCATCAACCCGGCCGGGGGACCTTTGCCTCGACCCCTTCTGCGGTTCGGGAACGCTCGGCGCGGTCTGCCGGAAACTGGGCCGGGACTACCTGCTGATCGACGAGAACCCGGAAGCCGTGGAGATCGCGGGAAAGCGGATCGGGCAGGACTGAAGCGGCGCCCCGGGGCCGGGGCTCAGGATCGGCGGGCCAGGCGGGCCTCGAGCGCCGCGCGAACTTCGGGCCACTCGTCATCGATCACGCTGTAGTAGGCGGAATCTCGGCGGCCGACCCCGAACGGATTCGTGTGCTTGCGCAGGATCCCCTCGAACTGCGCCGGCAAAGCCGCGAGTGCCGCTCGCGAGCGCTCGTTGCGACGGTCGGTCTTGAACTCGACCCGAACGCAGCCGAGCGTCTCGAAAGCGTGGGTCATCATGAGCAGCTTCGCTTCGGTGTTGGCGCCCGTGCCCCAGGCCCCGGGATTCAGCCAGGTCGAGCCGATCTCGACCACGTCCTCGTCCGGCCGGTAGAAGAGGTAGCTGCTGCTGCCGACAACCCGGGCTGGCTCGTCGCTTCCCGCGGACCGGAGGCTGGTCACAAAGGTGCTGCGCTCGCCGCTCTCCCAGCCTTCGATGCCGCCCGCAACCCAGCCGTCAAAGAACTCGCGACTGTGGTTCAGATGGGTGGTCCAGTGCCAGATCTCCGGGTCCTGCGCGGCGGTCCAGAGATCGTCGGCGAGATCGGCACGGATCGGCTCCAGTGCCACCCGGTCGCCTTCGAGGCGGACCGGTTCGATCATCGGAAGCGACATCGCGCCGCTCAGTCCTTGCCGTATTCCTTGCGGGTGTTGTGGCGGTGGCGGCGGAGGATCGGGCCGGTGTAGCCGATGATCGCGCCGATCGCCGCGGCGAACAGCAGCAGCACGAAGAGCGGCGCCGCGGTGTCGACAAGGAAGAGAATCTTGAACTCCACGTCCTGGGAGTTCTGCAGAACCACGATCAGCAGCAGGAGGACTGCGATGCCGAAGGCCCACCACTTCCATTCGGGGGTCTTCTTCGAAGCACTGGACGGCGGGGTCATCTTGTTGCGATCGGCCATGGACCGATTTTACCTCGGCCGTCCGTCACTGAATCGTTGCACCGGTAACACACTTGTGAGCTTTTTCCCGCCACGATTGGGCGATGGGCGTGAGGCTGAAATCGACGCGGGGCCAATCGACGATCGAGTGGGTCGGGTTGATCACCCTGGTCGCGGCCCTGATGGCGGCGCTCACCGCGGCGGGAATCCAGGTGCCGGCGGTCGGGCTTGCCCATTCCGTCTCGACCAGGTTGCTCTGCGCCGCCTCGTTGTCCGGTTCCTGCGCCGGCGAGGGTTCGCTCGACGAGGCCTACGGTCCGGAAGTCGCTGAACTCGTTCGTTCCGGGGCGCCGGCCCTTATGTACGGAAAGGACATGCTCGGCCTGCCGGTCGATTACCGGACCTGCCGATCGCCCTGGTGCGCCGACGGAACCGGGGAGGGCGAGGTCAGCCGGTCCACTGCCGGAGAGCCGGTAACGCTTTTCACCAGGGTCATCCACGAGCCCGACGGCAGCATCTACATCCAGTACTGGGCCTACTACCCCGAGAGCGCCTCGCTTCGAGGGGCACCGCTCCTCGAGGACGAGGGCTACCACCGGAATGACTGGGAATCAATGCAGATCAGGGTCGATCCCGACGGAGTGGTCAGCGAACGGGCTTCCTCCCATGCCGGCTACAACCACACGCGGTCGTCGGTCAACTGGGGCTCCGACCTCGGCTGGGGCTTTCTGACCGACGCGGCAGAGAAGGTTGGCCTGCGCGAGAAGGGAGGCTGGGGTGATGCGACCGGGCAGTACCTGATCGCCGGCGGCAGCCACGCCGGCAACGTCGCCGCCAGCCTCGCCGACTCGGACTACCCCTCCTATACTCCGTCCGCCCTGGTCAGGCTGGTCCCGCTGGAATCGGTCAAGGACGGTCCGCTCGCACGACCGGCCGACTTCGATCCGATCACGCCGCCCTGGGAGAAGGAGGTCTGGACCGAACCCGAAGCCGAGGGAACCGGCTAGCCGGCTGGCTTTCGAGCTGCCCGCATGTCGGGAGCAGCCGAGAAGGCTGAATGGAGCGCTATGTGGCCACTTTCGCCTTCTCGATTGGAGGAAGGCTTCAGGGAGCCAGGGCCTTGATCATCGCGGCGTGATTGTCCGGGGTGGTGACCGGGGTGATCACGGGCAGGGTGATCCCGCCGGCGACGTATTCATCGAGCCTCGCGCGGATCTGCTCCGGGCTGCCGAGCAGGAAGGTGTCTTCGATCAGCTCCCAGGGCGCGGCCGCCGCGGCGGCCTGGCGGTCCTTGTTGTTCCAGTGCTCGACCATCGCTTCGATCTCTTCGCCGTAGCCGAGCCAGCGGAAGAAGTTCGCGTAAACCGGCACCGTGATGTAGCTGGAGAACATGAACCGGGCGAGGCCCTCGACCTGTTCCCTTTCACCGGGAATGCAGAAGAAACGGCAAAGCAGCTCGAAGTCGTTGCCGGCGCCCTCGATGCCGTCGACCACCTTGGGCAGGCCGGCCAGGGGCAGGAAGTTGGTGAAGGCGCCGTCGGCCTTGTTGACCGCCAGCTCGAGCATCTTGCCGCGCAGGGCGGCCAGCACGATCGGGGTTTCGTGGGTCGGGGCCGTCTCCAGTTTGAAGCCGGTGTCGGTGCGCTCCCCGGCGAGGGCTACCCGCAGGAAGTCCACGGTTTGTTCGACCTTGGAAAGCGGCTTGACGAAGGGGATCTGGTTCCAGCCCTCGACCATGCGGTCGGAGGAGGCGCCGATGCCGAGGGCGAAGCGGCCGGAGGAAGCGTCGGTCAGGGCGGCGGCCTGCTGGGCGAGCAGCGCCGGTCCGCGCTGGAAGACCCCGACGATGCCGGTGCCGAGCCGCACCTTGCTGGTCCAGGCGGCACTCAGGGCGAGCGGCGTGAAGCCGTCCGGGCCGCCGGTTTCCCCGGTCCAGAGGTCGGTGTAACCCTCGGCCTCCGCCAGCTGAACGAAGTCCTTGGTGTCGGCCAGTGAGACCCCGGGCAGGGGGAGGGTCAAGCCCCAGCGTGCGCTCATGGCGGCAGCCTATATAGCCTGCCCCGCATGGGTGTTATCTCGCACGACGTTCGATCCGGATCAAAGCCCGACCGCAACCTGGCCCTGGAGCTGGTTCGCGTCACCGAGTCGGCGGCCCTCGCCGCCTCGCGGTGGATCGGGCGGGGTGACAAGCTTGCCGCCGACGGCGCCGCCGTCGACGCGATGCGCATCCTGCTCGACACCGTCCCGATGGACGGGATCGTGGTGATCGGTGAAGGCGAGAAGGACGAAGCGCCGATGCTCTACAACGGCGAGAAGATCGGGGACGGCAGCCCGCCCGTGGTTGACATCGCCGTCGATCCGCTCGAAGGCACGACCCTGACCGCCCGCGGTTTCGGCGGCGCCCTCGCGGTGATCGCCCTCTCCGAGCGCGGCACGATGTTCGACCCCGGGCCCTGTGTCTACATGGAGAAGCTCGCCGCCGCGTCCGAGTTCAAGGACCTGCTCACCTTCGACGAGCCGATCGGCGAAGTGATCCGCAAGATCGGCGAGCGCAAGGGCGGCGGACCCGAAGACGTCACCCTGACCATTCTCGACCGGCCTCGCCACGAGGAAGTGGTCAAGGAAGTCCGGGAGTCCGGCGCGACGATCCGCTTCATCACCGACGGCGACGTGCAGGCCGCCCTGCTGGCGGTCTCGGACGACACCGGCATCGACCTGCTCTGGGGCATCGGCGGCACCCCCGAAGGCGTGCTCGCCGCGGCTGCGATCAAGTGCCTCGGCGGGGAGATCATCGGCAAGCTCTGGCCCCGAAACGACGAGGAACGCCAGGCGGCAATCGACGCCGGCTACGACCTCGACCGGGTTTTGACGGCCGACGACCTGGTCTCCGGGGACGATGTCTTCTTTGCCGCGACCGGCGTCACCGACGGTGACCTGCTCGACGGCGTCCGCCGCCACAAGGGCTGGGCGAGCACCGAGTCTCTGGTCATGCGTTCCCGTTCCGGCACCGTCCGCAAGATCGGCGCCCGCCACGACCGCGCCAAGCTTCGTGAAGTGACTGGTGGCCTCTTCGGCTGAGCCGGTACTTGTCGCCGGTTCGACCGGCTACATCGGCCGCAGGCTGGCCCTGAGGCTGGTCCGGGGCGGCAACGCCGTTCGCTGCATGGCCCGGAACCCGGCCCGGGCGGGGGACCTGGAAGAAGCCGGCTGTGAAGTGGTGGCCGGCGACGTGCTTGACCGGGAATCGCTCCGCTGGCCACTTTCCGGAGTCCGGGTCGCCTACTACCTGGTGCACTCGATGGGCCGCGGGGCGAGCGGTGACTTCGCCGAATCGGATCTGAAGGGGGCAAGCAACTTCGCCGAAGCGGCGGCCGAGGTCGGCGTCGAGCGAATCGTTTACCTGGGCGGCCTGGGGGAGGGTCGCTCCCGGCACCTGCGGTCCCGCCACGAGACCGCGCAGGCGTTGGGCTCGACCGGGATCGACGTCACCTACATGCGGGCCGCCGTGGTGATCGGTGCCGGTAGCGAGTCGTTCCAGACGATCTACTGGCTGGTTCGCCGCCTGCCGGCGATGGTCACGCCCCGCTGGACTTCGGTTCGCACCCAGCCGATCGGCATCGACGACGTGGTCGAGTGCCTGGCGCGGGCGCTGAAGCTGGACGGCAACAGCGAGATCCAGATTGGCGGGCCGGACGTGACGACCTACGGCGGACTGATGGACGAGACCGCGAAAGCGATGGGGAGAAGGCCACCGCTCCGGATCGGTGTGCCCTTTCTCACCCCGAGGCTGTCTTCGCTCTGGCTCGGACTGATCACGCCGGTTGACGTCGGGGTCGCCCGGCCGCTGATCGAGGGGCTTTCGACCGAAACGGTGGTGACGCAGCCGCCGGGCCCGGAAGAGCTGGGGGTTCAGCCCGAATCGCTCGGAACGGTCCTTCGGAAGGCCGTCGCGGAAATCGAAGCCGGCGGCTAACCGGTTCCCGGCGATACGCCCCGCCGGAGCACCTCGTCCGGCAGCTCGTCGAGCGAGCGGAGGAAGCCCTTGGTCACGAGGATGTGGATGCGCAGCTGGGTCTGCGAGTAAAGCCAGGTTCCGAACCTGGCGAACCGGCCGGTCCCCCTCAACCAGGGATAGAAGTTCGAAACCGTCGAAGAGACCATCAGGGTCGGGCACCCGGCGTCCTCGGCCTGGCCGCGGGAAGCCTCAATCCGCAGAAAACCCTTGCCGCGGCCGTCGCGGGCGACCAGCAGTCCCTTTTCGACCGGCCACTCGATCGAGGCCCGGTCGTTGCCGGTCGAAAAGACCGGGGTGCGGAAGCGGAGCAGCGGCACCCGGCCCAGCAGCGTCACGGTCTGGGAGTCCACCCGGTACTGGACCCGAATCGCCCCCAGCGTGAAACGGCGAATGTAATCCCAGTAGGACCTGGCCAGTAATTCCAGGGTGGAAGGCGTCCAGATCTGCTCGAAGGTTTCGCGGTCGACCGTGATCACCGCCTCCTGCTCGCAGGTCACGCCGCCGGTCCGGGCCAGTCCGTGCCGGACCGGGTCCGGCATCAGCTCGATCCTGACGCTCATTGGCGCTTGCGACGGCGCAGCGGAATGACCTTGGTCTCGGCCTCGCTCTCTTCGTCCGGGCCGGCCTCCGGCTTCGGCCAGGCGTCACCGCTGACCAGCGAGCGGTAGGGCTCGGCCATCGGTCGCTGTGCGGCCTTCGCCTCGTCGGCCTGGGCCCTGGCCAGCAGCTGGGCCCGGCTGAGGATGCCGTAGGGCAGGCTCCCGGTGTCGTGGTACTCGTGGCGGATCGAGTTGATCACCGCGCCGGCCAGCATGGTCAGGGCGACCAGGTAAAACCAGAAAAGGGCAATCAGGATGAAGCCGATCGTCGAGCCGAAACGGTTCAGGGTCGAGACGTTGTTGAGGTAGACCGGGAAGAGCCAGTTCGCAGCGGCGGCGACCAGGGTCGTGAAGAGGGCTCCCGGCCAGACCGCCCGCCAGGGCATGTGGCCCTTCGGCACCGCCCAGTAGATCACTGCCGCGACCGTGAAGTTCAGGCTGAGTGTGACCGCGAGCAATACCGCGTTGTCCAGGTTCTGGACCTCATTCAGGCCGAAGGGAAGGTTGTCGGTCTGACGGATCAGGGCACCCTCGAGGGCGGGGAGGAGGACGCTGCCGAGCAGGAAGATCGTGACCACCAGCAACATGACGAGCGAGAATCGCTTCTGCTCCCACCAGCCGCGGCACTGCACGTGATAGATCCGGCAGAAGGCGGTGTCCATCGCCCCCCAGAACGAGGCGCCGATCCAGAGCGAGCCGAAGACGGCGGCCACACCGAGGGTGGCGGAGTTGTTGCGGATCGCCTTGAGGATGTCGTCGAGCGTGCCCTGCTCGGCGTTCGGGAAGAGCCGCTGAAGGTCGTTGATGATGCCCTGGTCGATTCCTTCGACCCGCAGTACCTGGGAGAAGATGAACAGCACGAGGAACGCGAACGGGAAGATCGCCAGCATCAGGTTGTAGGCGACCATGCCGGAGAGCCCGGTTACGTTTTCCCGCCAGGCCCGGGTCCAGAAGGCCTGCAGCCAGTGGAGGTGCTTCCATTGCTCGGAGAGGGGAAGCGGGGCATCGTTGGGATGCTCCGGATGATTTTCGTCACAGTCAGTGCAACTCATGGGGCCGGTACGCGTTCCTTGAGTGAAGCAGAGTTCACGGATCGCAGCCCTTGACTTTACTAAGTGAAGTGGCTATTATCCGGTCACTCGTTTGACCACTTACAGACGGCGGCGGTTTTTCCTGCTCCGGTTTACATATGGAGCGATGCGGATCCTGACGAGTGATTCGCAAGATTTTCTGTGACCCGGACCCTCATTTTCGGGTAGACAGGTATAGACGCCGTCTTACGGAATACCAGATAGGGACATGATGCTTGTAGCCGAACTCCAGGAACTAGAAGAAGTAAAGACCCTCGTCAACAGGGGTCAGCAGCTCGGCGTCCTCACTTTCGGTGACGTTGCCACTGCCGTGGCTGAGGTCGATCTCGACGAATCAGACGTCGAAGACCTTTACGGTCACATCGAAAAGCAGGGGATCGAGCTGGTCGAGGATGTGGATCCGGCGCAGAAGGCTTCGGCCGAGAACGAGCGCTCCGACGGCCGCCGCGGCCGCCGGCGCAAGAAGGAGGCGCTCGACCTCAAGCCGGACATGACCACCGACTCACTGCAGCTCTTCCTCAAGGACATCGGCAAGGTTCGCCTGCTGACCGCCCAGGAAGAAGTCGATCTCGCCAAGCGGATCGAGCGCGGTGACCTCGACGCCAAGCAGAAGATGGTCGAGTCGAACCTCCGGCTCGTCGTCTCGATCGCCAAGAACTACCGCAACCAGGGCCTGCCTTTCCTCGATTTGATCCAGGAAGGCACGCTCGGCCTGGTCCGTGCGGCCGAGAAGTTCGATTACCGCAAGGGATTCAAGTTCTCGACCTACGCGACCTGGTGGATCCGCCAGGCGATCGCCCGCGCCCTCGCCGACAAGGCCCGGACCATCCGGATCCCGGTCCACGTTGTCGAGAAGCTGAACAAGATCGGCCGTGCCGAGCGCAAGCTGGTGACGGAACTGGGCCGCGAGCCCACCCCGGAGGAGATCGCCGAAGTAACCGGCATCGACCCCGAGGAAGTCGACTCGATCAAGCGTTCCGCCCAGTCACCCGTCTCGCTCGAGAAGCCGGTCGGTGACGAGGAGGAATCCGAGTTCGGCCAGTTCATTGCCGACGAGAAGGCCGAGTCGCCCTTTGACCGGGCAGCCGACCTGTTGACCAAGGAAGCGCTGAAGGAATCGCTGGAGAACCTCTCCTACCGCGAGCGCCGCGTGCTCGAGCTCCGTTACGGGCTCGGCGGCGAGCACCCCCGCACCCTCGACGAGGTCGGGCGCACCTTCAACGTGACCCGCGAGCGGATCCGTCAGATCGAGAATCAGTCGCTGAAGAAGCTCCAGTCGCTGAATGAAGCGCAGAAGCTTCGTGAGGCCACTTGATCCTCAGGATCTGAATCAACTGCGAAAGGCCAGCCTCCGGGCTGGCCTTTCTGTTGCACAATCGTTGCACCTGTAGAGCCACGTGTGAGGTTTTATCGGGCAGGGTCGGGGTATGGCCGTTCCCGTCCTCGTCATCACGCTCCTGATCGCCTCGGCGACCGATTTGCGCAGCCGCGAGATCCCGAACTGGCTGATGGCCGGGGCGGCCCTGGCCGGGATCGGACTGGCGGCCGCCGAGGGCCGGGCCGGCTCCGCGGTCCTGTTCGGCCTGTTGGCGGCCGCACCGTTCCTGCTCGCGAACCTGATCCGGCCCGAAGGCATGGGCATGGGTGACGTCAAGCTGGTGGCGGTAGTCGGCCTCTACCTGGGCCAGCAGGTCTGGATCGCTCTCGTCATCGGTCTCGCCCTGGCCGGCCTGACCGGGGTCCTGATTGCCCTCGGCAGGCGCCTCCCGCCATCCCGGACGGCCCTTCCGCTGGCCCCGTTTCTGGCGGCGGGCGCGGGAATCATGCTTGCCGCTACCGGCGGTGCGCTTCAGTAAGTGAAGCCATATGCCTATACTTGTTGAAGTGACTCAACCGGCCCGAGCGGATGCCCGGCCGCAACCGACACGGTCACCGAAACACCATGAGCGCCATCGACAACGATCAGTGCCCTGTATGTCGCACCGCAGACGTGATCTCCGGTAAGTGGACCCTCCTCGTGATCCGCGACCTGGCCGGAGAAAGCCGCCGTTTCTGCGAACTCGAGCGCTCGCTCGAAGGCATCAGCCCCCGCACCCTCTCGCTGCGCCTCCGCACTCTCGAAGAGGCGGGCATCGTCGAACGCCAGACCTTCCCCGAGGTTCCGCCCCGGGTCACCTACGCCCTGACCGACAAGGGCAAGGACCTCGTCCCCCTGATCGACGACATGCGCGAGTACGGCATCCGCTGGCTCGACGTCGAAGAGCCTGCACAAACCGTAAGCGCCTGAACGCCGGATCTAGTTCTGCCGAGCGACCTGCCGTGGTTTCAGCTCGGCTTTGGCAGTGAACGGAACCCAGGCATCCTTAAGGATGCTGCGCTCCTTCATCGGGCCGGACCCGGTGCGGCAAACGTATTGGTCGTAGTAGTTCTCGCCCTCGATGTATCTCACGCGACCGATGATTCGGTCACCTTTCACCCGAGCCTGGATCTCCGAGATCCAGACGAAATCGTCGTCCAGCGAGGTAGAACCTTCGCCCACGTTGGACAACACCCCGGTCACCGGGTCGAAGTCGATACTTCTCATCGTCAACTGGGAGGCCGGCGCGGGGTCTCTGCCCTCGCAGATCATCGGAAGACGGACAAAGGTGCTGGCCTTGCGTCCCAGAGTCGTGACCCGCATGAATCCGCCGGGCTGGGCAGGCACGTAATCGGTCGGGTCGGGGCGGACCGGGCCAACCCGGAGCAGATCCTGGCCGCCACCGCCGAAGAGCCAGTCTCGGCCACCCTGGCCGAAGATCTGATCCTGTCCGGGGCCGCCGAACAGCCTGTCGTCCCTGCCGCCTCCGTAGAGCCTGTCCTCTCCTGCTCCACCCTTGATCAGATCCTGCTGGTGACCGCCGATGATCAGGTCGTCGCCTCCGCCGCCGCTTGCGTCGTTTCTTCCCTTGCTGAGTCGAATGGTGTCATCCCCCGAGCCACCGAAGACACGGGAAGGACCAAACTCCAGGGTCGCGGTGTCATCACCTTCTCCGGCACAGATCGTGGCGCCGGAACCACCGATGATTCGGTCATCACCGCCGCCGGTGAAGACCACAGCGTCAAAGGCCTGAATCTTGTCGATGCCCGGCGTCCCAAGGTAATCGGCCGTCTTGCCGGCGCAAACCGGCATGGTCGCCTCGCTGTTCTCGAGCCCGGCCAAAGTGAAACCGTAATCTTCGCCAGCCGGTCCCAGGCCTGCGATCACGATCCTGTCGTCACTGGTCAAAACGGGTGTCTGGCTGGTCAGTTTCCTGTACGCCCTGCGACCGGGCCAGACAATCCGGACACCACCATCGCCGAAGGAACTGTCGACGATTCCCTTGCCGGTCAGTCTCGCTACAGCGCCCATGCTCGCCCAGGTGTCACCACCACCCTCGCCCTTGCCGCCGTCTTCGAGGCCGCCGGAAAGGAGAATCCTCCCCAGGTCGTCAGTTGTTATCCCGGTTGTCTTTAGATATGGGTGGCCGTCCACGAATCGAGTGGAATCGTTGATCGGAGCCTCACCTTGATCGCCAAAACCGGCATCCGGAGTTCCATCGGGATTCAGGCGCCAAAGGCTTTGCCCGGTGACGAAGAGCACCCGACCCTGGGCGTCGATCGTTGCCGCTCGCCGGGGTGAGGACAAGTCCGGGCAGTAATAGCTGTACTCGCCACCGGTCAGGTTCACATCCGGTCCCACGATGCCGCTAGCGGAGACGGTGTTGGTGGTCAGGGCCCCGCCGTACTGGGGGTCGCAGTAGTGGCTGCGGATGACCAAGGCGCTGCCGTCCGCGAAGATCGAGGCGGCGTCGAGCCAGCCTCTGATGCCGAGGTCCTTGACGCCGCCCGTTCCGAGGCCCGCGGCAAGCGATCCGTCCTGGTCGACTCCGAGCAGCAAAGCCTCGGGACAGGACGAATCGGTCCATTCACCGGTGCAGTCGAAGCCCGTGCCTATCGCCCTGATGCTCCCGTCGCCGAGAATCCTCATTGCCGATACGGCTGCCTTCCTGGTTGCCCCGTCGGGCAGGGTCAGGCTCGAAACATCCAGGGCTACCCCGCCATCTCCGCCGAAGCCGGTGTCGGGGGTGCCATCAGCATTCAGGCGCTCGAAGACCATTTGCGAGTTGTTGCCACCGGCCAGGACGATGTGGCCGTCGGCCGTTACCTCAACCTGTTGCCAGCCGTTGCCAGCTGTCCTGAGTTCACCCTGGTCGCCGAAGTCCGTGTTGAGATTCCCGTCCGCGTCGAACCTGACGACCAGCGATTTGCCTGCGTGGCGGTCGGCCCCCGCCACCACATAACCCCCGTCGGGGGTCATGGCCATGTCTGCCGGGATCTCCATGCCACCGGAAGCAGGCGTGATGACCGTTTTGCCGCCAACACCGAAATCGGGGTCGAGATCACCCGGGCGGGCGGCCGCCGTGGGTGCGAGAACCGCAGCCGACAAGGTCAGGAACGCGACCAAGCCTGAAAGACGCGCGAATTTGAACAAGACCCCTCCTTGGATGACCGGGACAACGGCTTGACGCTCCCATAACCGTATTCGAGGGGGTGAGTTGCAGTTAATCCTGCATTCGCAGGATGCCTCTGATGAGAAGGGAACTCCCAATCACCATGCACGATCCTGTTCTTGATGAGGCTTTGAAGCGGCTCGCAGCCGAGGCATCGACGCGGTTCACCTCCCTGGTGGCCACCGGTGACGAGATCCCCTTCGACGTGGCCGAGAACAACGGGGACA
>JAIBCJ010000072.1 GCA_019694145.1 Solirubrobacterales bacterium
ACGATGCCTGGCAGTCCACGACCGCGGTCGAGAAGGGGAAGGTCTTCGTTTCGATCCACAACGAGCTGCTCCAGGCCGGCACCAATGTCGGTTCAGTGATCAGCGGGCTGCGGACCAAGTGGCTGAAAAACTGGTGAACGGCCGGCCCGTCCGGTCCTGATCCCGAAACCGGGGGAGTGAGCTGACTTCAGCCAGACCGATATTCGTCGCGGCCGGAATGCTCCTCGCCCTGGTCGCGGCGGCCTGCGCTTCGCTTGCGTACGGCGCGGTCCACATCCCGCTCGGCGAGGTGATCGACACCCTGCTGGGCCAGAAGGTCCCCGAGGCCAGCCGGCAGATCATCGAAGTGCTGCGGTTGCCCCGCACGGTCGAGGCGATCGTGGTCGGGGCGGCGCTCGGCGTGGCCGGGGCCTGCCTGCAGGGAGCACTCAACAACCCGCTCGCCTCGCCGGACGTGATCGGGGTCACCGCCGGAGCGGGTTTCGGCGCGATGCTGGTCCTCCTGTTCAGCCCGGCCAGCGTGGCGCTGCTGCCGATCAGCGCCCTTGCCTTCGGCCTGATCGCCGCCGCCATGGTTTTCCTGATCGGCTTCACCGGGCGCGGCGGCGGCAACATCACCCGGATCATCCTCGCCGGCATCGCGATCGCCGCCCTGTTCTCGGCGGCGACCGCGGGGCTTCTGTCGGCCTATCCGGACCGGGTGCCGAACGCCGTCTTCTTTCTGGTCGGCGGCCTGACCTCCTCGGACGGCTGGGACACGCTCGAGACGATCTGGCCCTACCTGGCGGTGGGCTTCGTGATCGCCGCCTTCATGATCCGGCCGCTGGACCGGCTGATGCTCGGCGATGACGTTGCCGCCTCGCTCGGCTCCCGGCCCCGCCTGATCCGCCTCACCGCCGCCTTCGCCGCCGCCCTGCTCGCCTCAGCCGCTGCCGCGATCGCCGGCCTGCTCGCCTTCCTCGGCCTGGTCATCCCGCATCTGGTCCGTCTGCTCGGCGGGACCAGGAACCACACCTTCGTGATCCCGGTTTCGGCCCTGGCCGGAGCGGCTCTTTTGACCGCGGCAGACACCGTTGCCCGGACCATCGCCGCACCGATCGAGATGCCGGTCGGTCCCTTCCTCGTGGTGCTGGGCGTGCCCCTCTTCCTCTGGCTCTTGAGGAAGGCGGTCTGATGGCCCCCGGCAGAAGAACCGCCGCCTTCGAGCGCAAGGCACCGCTGCTCGAGGCGAAAGAGGTCCAGGTCACGATCGGCGGCGAGGAGATCCTCGAATCGGCCAGCCTGGATCTCCGGCGGGGCGAGCTGCTCGCGATCGTCGGGCCCAACGGCGCCGGCAAGTCGACCTTCGCCCGCGCCTTCTGCGGGCTGCGGCGGCCGCAGGGGGGAGAGGTGCGCTGGATGGGGGTGCCGTTGACCGAACTTCGCGGCCGCAAGCTCGCCGGGGTCCGGGCCTATGTGCCGCAGCGGGCCCAGGTCCCCACCGGGGTCACCGTGCAGGCTGCCGTCAACATCGGCCGCTCGACCCATCTCAAGCCGCTCCAGGGCCTTTCCGGAGAGGATCGCGAAGCGGTCAGAGAGTCGATCGCCCGGGCCCGGCTGGAAGGCTTCGAGGACCGTGACCTCAGCACCCTTTCCGGGGGCGAGATGCAGCGGGTCCAGATCGCGGTCGCTCTGGCCCAGGGTGCCCCGGTACTGGTCGCCGACGAACCGACCGCCCAGCTTGACCTCGGGGCTACGGCCGCGATCTCGAAGATGCTCCGCGAACTGGTCTCCGGCGGCATGGGCGTGGTGCTGATCGTTCATGACCTCGCCCTTGCGGCGGCGATCGCCGACCGGGTTGTGGTCATGTCTCACGGAAGGACGATCGCAACTGGCACCCCTGAAGCGGTGTTAACGGGTCAATTGATCAGCGAAGTATGGGGAGTGCAGGCCGAACTGGTTCACCGCGAAGGCCGCTCCGCGCTCCACGTCGAATGGCTGGATCAGCACCAGACATGACTAATCCGATCCTGTTAGTGTGAATTCATAAGGCAACCCTAATTCGTTTTCCAGTTTCCACCCCTCAGCGAAGTTTCCAAGGAGATTTTCAACACATGAGTTCGTCCCTCTCAGCCGCTCGCCGCACCATGGCTGCCCTCACCGTCCTCGCCACGGCAATCCTGCTCCTGATCGGTCTCAACCCTGGCCAGGCCGCCGCGGTCGAGACCACCAAGGGCCCGATTGTCTTCTCCATGACCTCCGGCAAGGCCGGCAAGGTCTCGGCCATTTCACCGGCCAGTGTCGTAAAGCGGTTCGGCAAAAAGGGCGCGAAGGTCAGTACCGCCGCGAAGAACGGCAGCTTCGGTGAAAAGGTCGCGAGCGGCCTCCAGGCGGCCGGCGGTCTCCGCCTCGCCAACGGCAAGCGGAGCGTGGCGCTCACCGGCCTCAAGCTGACGATCGACAGGAAACTGGCCGTCGTCCGCGGCAACGTCGCGGGCAAAAAGAACATTGTGGTCTTCACCGCGGCCGGAAAAGGCACCCTGAGCGCCGACCCGGGCAGCGTCAAGTTCACTGGCGGCAAGCTCAGGTTCCCCGCCAGCGTTGCCAACCTCGTCAGGAACAGGCTCAAACTGAAGACGGCGCCGACGGGACCGATCGGCACGCTCTTCGTGAACGCCTTCCTGGACACGACCGTCCCGGTCGACCCCTGTGAGCTCGACCCGGACGCCGAGGGTTGCCCGGTGATCGATCCGTACCTGACCGAATGCAACGTGGCGGCGACCAGCAAGGCGACCGGTTCGCTCCCCGCTGCCGCCCCGCTGCCGACCCTGACCAACCCACAGGCCATCACCGGTCTGACCACGGTCGGCTGGGGCATCAAGTCGAGCTTCCGCAACTACATGGTCAGCCCGGCCGCGGCAGGCAGCATCCACGCCAGGGACGGTGCCACCGCCACCGGCTCGGCCCCGGCTTACTCCGGCTTTGACTGGACTTTCGTGGACGGCCAGTACGCCGACAACGGCACCCCGAACGATCCGTCGGATGACCAGGCGATCCTCAACCTGAGCGGAACCGTCGTGCTCTGCGCGACCGGCCACAGCTTCCGCGTCGCGATCTCCGATCCGACGATCGTCGTCGACGGGGCGAATTCGCGGATCATCGCCGATGTCGATTCGAACCTGACCGGGGTCTGGACTCCGGCCCAGCGGATCGACGTCGCCACGCTGAACCTGGCCGGCGGCACGACCTCACTGCTCAGCGGCACCCTGGGCACCAAGTGGGAGAACGTTCCCGCCGCGATGACCGAAAACGGCGGCAAGGCGATTTGCGGCGTCACCGAACCGCAATGCCCCTACAGCACCGGCACCGCGATGGACCCGGTTACGGTCGAGGCCAGGGCCGGCATCTAACCTTCGGGAACTTCGCTCGATTCGCTGGAGACCGACAAGGGACCGATTCTGAGTCGCAGGACCTCATATTCCGTCACTGATGTGACCTCCACGAGGGCGGCCCTGTACGGGTTCGCCCTCGTCGCGGTTCTGCTCGCGGTTTTCGTCGGCTTCGGTTCCCGACCGGCGTTGGCCGGGGCCGCGACCCTCGAGCCCTGCGAGGCGACCAATCCGACCGGGCCGATCGTCGAACTCGACGGCCAGCTCACTCTCACCCCGGTTCGGTCCACCCGCAGAGCCTGGAAGCGCAGCGGCATCAGCCAACGGGTGACCAGGCCGGCCAGCGCCCTGACCGGTCGCCCGACCTTTCCGGTGACCGGGGTCCGCTACGGAAAATCCGCACGAGTGAAACTCGGGGGAGGCCTTCGGATCTCTCACGGAAGGCGAGCGGTCCGGATCAGCGACCTCATGGTCGTCTCTCCGGCCGGCAAACCGGCGAGGATCGACGGCCGCCTCGGCCGGACCCGGCACACCTTGTTCCGGGTCAAAGCCGGCAAGCGGATCTTCAACGCTGCGAGCGGCAAGCTCTCAAAGGTCGGATCCGCCCGGCTGACCGCCGGCGGCGCCCGGGTACTGAACCGCAACCTCCGCCTCCGCCGCAGCAGACTGAAGGCCGGACTGGTCTGGGGATACATGAACCTCTACTCGCTCTACAAGGTGACCCAGGTCGATGATCCGACCGGCGAGGTTCCCGAAGTGCCGCCGGAGAAGGAACGGCCGATCGAGGCGAAGACCGTTGCCTCGGCGGCGACAGTCAAGTGGTTCGTCCGCGACAGCTTCATCAACTATGTCGCCAGCGGAGAAGGAACGAGAGTCGAGGACGGCGCCACGGCTGACGCGCCGAGCGGCCCGGACCATCTCGTCTACTCGTTCAACTTCCCCTTCGACAGCGGCTGGACAGTGCCCGAGGCAATCGACAGCCCCGAGAACACCGTGATCAGGGGAACCGGCCTGGTCGGTTTCCGCTACTGCCACAACACGATCAACTTCACCGCCGCCAGTCCGGTGATCGAAATCGATGGTGACGCCAACTCCCGACTGATCTTCACCGTCCACGGAACCGACGGGACCGCCTTCCCCGAGCAGCCGGCCGTCATGGTCAAGTTGATCCCGAGCCGGGCCCAGTCACACACGGTGGTCGACAACATGAACGGTTACAGCACCGTGACCTGGGAGAAGATCCCCGGCTACGTGCCGGCCGAGGGCACGGGCATTTTCGCCGGCTTCTATCCGGCCTTCAGTCCGGACTACGAAGGCCAGCCCCAGACCGAACGCCCCGACCGGTTCGGTTACTTCTCGATCACCTACACCTTCCCGAACACGGACCATTGAGCCAGGTCGATCCGAGCCGGACATCGACTTCGGGGCGGATCCTCGCCTTCGGGGCGGCCCTGCTGGCGACAGTCGTCGGCTCGATGTCCCTGGCTGCTCAATCCCCGGCCGCGATCCAGGAGGGGATCGTCGAAGTGAACGGATACGCCTGGACCGTGAACCCGGTCGCGGTCGACCTGAATGACATCGCACCGACCAACAACGGGAGCAGCAGGTACACGGTCCTCGAGATCCTCGAGGAAGGGCAAAACGGCCAGTACCGGATCAGTCAGATCCCCCGTGTCACGATCAATCTCCCCGGAAAGCTGACCGGACCCGGCTGCTCCGGCGACCAGATCCGCGGCAACTCGAATCAGTGCCCGACCTTCCGGTCCACCCCTGACGCAACCATCATGAGCTACAAGGCCGGCTCGCAGACCAGGCAGGTCGAGTACCGGGACTACAACCCGCAGATCTACATCGAGAAAGCGGACGACATGTCGGTCGACCTTTCGCCGCCCAGCGCCAAGATCGACAGCGGCGGCCAGGTCAGGTTCACGACCGATGTCAGCGGGGACATTGGCGCCGTCACCTATGAGTGGGACTTCGGCGACGGGACCAAAAAGACGACTTCGAAAGGCTCGATCTCCCACACCTTCAAGGGCAGCAACCGGACTTACACGGTCGTGGTCAGCGTCACTTCGACCGGCAACCCCCGCAGCGCCGATGACCTGTCCACGATCACCGTCGGCAAAGTGAAGAAGAAGCCGGCCGACCAGAATCCGAACCAGAAGAACCCGGACAACAGCGACAACGGGGGCGGAGGGGAGACCACCGAATCGACCCCATACGTTCCCGGGTATTCGGGCGGCAGCACGGGCGGAACCGGCGGCGGCAGCCCCGGGGCTTCGCCGAACACCAGCCCCGGTCAGCCGAAGCGGGAAAAGCAGCAGCCGGCGAACGAAAGCAGCGGCCAGACCGTGACCGGGCAGTTGATCGATCCGGCCAGCATCGCCACCGCGACCCCTTCGACCGGTGACTCGACCGCGGCGACCGAGCAAGCGAGCCCGGACGATGGCTCGGGCGGCGGGGGCATCCCGGACGGCGCCAAGGCTGCGCTCGGGATCGGCGCCCTGCTCGGCCTCGGCGGGCTGGCCGAAGCCGGCGCCTTCACCGGGGCCTTCCGCCGTATCCGCTTCCGGCTCTAGCTCGTCGTCTCAGCCGCGGCTGAGGATCTGCGAACCGCCGGTGATCTTGTCTTCGCCGTCCGGCAGGCGGATCCAGGCCTTGTTGGTGCCGTCGTAGTCGGGCGCCCAGAGGATCAGGGTCGCCGGGCCGAAGTTGTTGACCTCGCAGGGATCGTCGCCCTCTTCGTCGAGACCGCGCCAGACCCGGATGAAGGGGTTGTTTTCCCATTCCTCGCCGACCGTCGATGGTTCGCGGTGGCCGGGATGGATGCGGGTCTCGGGCGGCAGGGTCATCAGCCGGTCCATGATCGAGCTCTTGAGCTCCGGAAACCCGGTCTCGCCCGGGGCAACCGTGCCGCCGACCGTGCCCTTGAAGATCACGTCGGCGGTGATCACGTCGGTGCCATTGATCAGCAGGGCCATGTGGCCGTCCGAATGTCCCGGGGTGGCGATCCACCTGATCGTCAGTCCGCCCGAGACGGTTTCGTCCCCGTCCTCGACGATCTGGTCAACCTTGAAGTCGACCAGGTCGGCGGTCTTCTGGCTGGCCACGATCGGCACCCCGTAACGGTCGGCGACCTCGCGCAGGTCGACCACGTGGTCCCAGTGTTCATGGGTGAGCAGGATGTGGGTGAGGGTGATCCCTTCCCGGTCGACCCGCTCCAGCAGAGGCTCGATCACTCCGTTGCCGTCGACCAGAACCCCCGAACCGCCGGTCTCGTCGCAGACGAGGTAGGAGTTGGAGAGCCATTCGGACTGTTCGACTCGCTGGATGATCATGCGCGGTCCTTTCGGGTGGGATGGAAGGAAGAGTGACTGGTTTTCGGCCGGGAGCGCGGCATCGGCTGCGGGCGGGGCATCAGGTGAACTCGATCACGCTGCGGATGCCGTCCTGGGCTTCCATCAGGTCAAAGCCCTTGTTGACCTCGTCGAGGCTGATCCGGTGGGAGAGGAACGGTTCGACGTCGATCTCGCCGGCGAGGTAGCGATCGACCAGTTGCGGCACCTGGTCGCGGCCCTTGACGCCCCCGAACGAAGAGCCGGCGACCCGGCGACCGGTGATCAGCCAGCGGGGAATGATGTCGAGAGTCTCGCCCTTGCCGGCCACGCCGGCGATCGTGCAGAGCCCCCATGCCATGCGGGCCGCTTCGACCGCCTGCTGCATCACCCCTACCAGGCCGGTCGCTTCGAAGGTGTAGTCGGCGCCCATTCCGCCGGTTTCGTCGAGGATCCACTGGACCGTGTTTTCGTCTGCCTTGTGGAGGTCGGTCGCGCCCTGGCCCCGGGCCAGTTCGAGCCGGTCATCCGAGAGGTCGACACAGATGATCCGCTCTGCCCCCATCAGGCGCGCCCCGGCGACCGCGCCGAGGCCGACCATGCCGGCTCCGAAGACGACGCAGGTCGTGCCCGGTTCGACCTTGGCCGTGAACATCGCCGCGCCCAGCCCGGTTGAAAGGCCGCAGGCGAAAAGGCAGGCATGGTCAAGCGGAGCTTCGGGATTGATCTTGGCCAGGGCGATCTCCGGCATCACCGTGTACTCGGCAAAGGTCGAGGTGCCCATGAAGTGGCGGATTTCCTCGCCGTCGCGGGAAAGGCGGGTGGTGCCGTCGGGCAGGTGGCCGAGGTTCTGCTCGGCCCGGATCGCCATGCAGAGGTTGGTCCGGGGATCGAGGCAGTGTTCGCATTCGCGGCACTGCGGCGAGAACAGGGTCACGACCTTGTCGCCGGGCGCCACCGAGGTGACTCCTTCGCCAACTTTCTCGACGATCCCGCCGCCCTCGTGACCGAGCACGCAGGGCGCGTACCCGGACGGATCGGCCCCCGAGGCGGTGTACATGTCGGTGTGGCAGACCCCGCAGGCCTCCAGCCGGACCAGCACCTCACCCTCTTTCGGCTCGGCCAGATCGACCTCCTGGACCACGAGCGGTTTGCCGAACTCCTCAAGAACAGCAGCCCTCATCCTCATAACCCGATCCTAGAGAACCAACCCCCCAAGTCAAAACCCAACCAAAACCCAAGAACCAAGCTTCAACCTCAACCACCAACCACCAATCCCAACCAAGCTTCAACCCCAACCCCCAGCCAGGGCCCACCAAATTCCCACCAAACCAAGAAACCCCTCCCACCAGAATCCTTCCGGGGGCGATCACCCACCGATCCAGTAGCCGAACTCCCCCGAAAACCAGGAAGAAGCCACCAACCACCCCGCCCGTTCCGGGGGCGATCACCCACCATTTCCGTGGCCAGACTCCCCCGGAAGGACGAACCTGGCCAGCCTCCCGCCGTTCCGGGGGCGATCGCCCACCGAATCCGTAGCCAATCGCCCCCGGTTCCGGTGGCTGGCGGCAATAGGGTGTGGCCGTGCCGTTCCGTCGCCTGATTCCGCTCGCAGCTGCCGTCCTCTTGCTCGCAATCGCTGGCTGTGGCTCGGAGGGCGGGGATGGCTCGAGTCCCGGCGGTGATTCGGCCTCTGGCGGAAGCGAAACCGAGCAAGTCAAGGTCTTCACTACCGAAGGCGAGCAGTTCGATCCGGTCCAGAAGGAAGTACCCGCGGGCGACTTGCCGAAAGCCGCGACCCAGGCCCTCCTCGATGCGCCGGCGGACCGAACGTACATACCCGAAGGAACCGAAGTGAAAGATGTCACTGTCACAGGTGACGGGAAAGCGACGGTGAAGCTCTCCGACGAGTTCCTGGGTGACATCCCCGCCGATCCGGCCGAGCGCACGCGGCGCGAGAACGACGCGGTCGAGGGGAGGGTCGCCCAGGTCACATACACCTTGACCTCGCTGAAGAGCGTCGACCAGGTGAAAGTGGAATCTGGCGGCCTGGCCGTGACGAAGACCAAGGATCGGGCAGATTTCAGGGAGCCGCAGAAGGCCCCGCCACTGCCCGGCCAGGGCGATCAGTACGGCGCGAGGGCGTCCGGGGCGACTCAGCTCCAACAACAGCTGGCGGACCTCCGTTACCTGCCGCAGAGCGGGGTGGACGGGGTGATCGGCTACCAGACCCAACAGGCGGTGATGGCGTTCCAGTCGGTTGAGGGACTGACCCGGGACGGGGTGGCCGGTCCGGTAACGAAGGCCGCCCTCCGAGTTGCGAAGACCCCTCAGCCGAGCGCCAGGCGTCCGCAGCGACTGATGGAGGTGCGGATCGGCAAGGGCGTGCTGCTTCTTGTCAGGGGTGGGAAGACGGTCCGGGTGATCCACGTTTCGGCGGGCGGGCCCGGTAACGAAACCCCGACCGGTCGCTACAGGATTTTCCGCAAGGAACTCCAGTCCTGGTCGGTTCCGTTTAGCACCTGGCTTCCGTATGCCTCGTACTTCAACAACGGGATCGCCTTCCACGAATACCCCGACGTGCCGCCGTACCCCGCGTCCCACGGTTGCGTCCGCGTCCCCGCGCCGGAAGCCCCGCTGGTCTACCGGTTCGCCCGGCTTGGAACCGTGGTCGTGGTTCGCTCCTGAGGCGTAGCGGACATCGCGTTGATCATCGGAGCTTCAAGAACCCACCCGGGATTCCCGGGGGCGATCGGCCACGGATTCGGTGGTCAATCGTCCCCGGAATGCGGTCAGCGTCCTGCCCTCGAAGGTTCCGGGGGCGTTCTGCGACCGATCGGGTGGCAGATCGCCCCCGGTTGGGTTGGGAGGTCGGGTGGCCGACTCGCGGGACTTTGGGCCTGAGGTCGGATCTGAGGTCGGGTGGCCGACAGGGCCGGCGAAGGGCTTTAAGGGGACGAACTTGTTGCACTTCGGTCAGTGGTCCGTCGCTGAATTGTTGCTCCGGTTGCACACATTTGAGGTTTCTCCGGCCATGCTTTCCCGATGGACCTCCGCAGCGGACAATCTTCGGTCGAGAGCGACAGATCGTCGCGGCCAGGCTCGCTGGAAGTACTTCAAGTCGCGAACCGGCAATACGGAATGGTTACGAGGGCGCAGCTGCGGGATCTTGGGATGAGCAAGCGCAAGATCGATGTCCGGATTCGAAACTGGAGGCTGCTGCCGGTCGGCACCGGCGCCGGGGTATATGCGGTGGGGCGGCCCATCGAAAGCCGGAGGGCCATCTGCATGGCGGCCACCCTGGTTGCCGGCGACAACTCGATGGTCTCGGGGCAGGCCGCAGCAGATCTCTGGGGCTTTCGGGAGTTCAGAGGTCAGGTTGACGTGGTTCGCGTCAACAGCCGCAAGCCCCGCACCTTCTGGCTTGACGGAGAGGGTGTCATCGGCCGGCACAAGGTGGTGGTCCACCGGAGCCGGCACCTGCCGCGCGAGGATCGAACCCGCCAGCATGGTATTCCGGTGATGAACGTAGCCAGGCTGTTTGTGGACCTCTCGGCGTCACTCGGTGACAAGCCTCTCTACGAATCATTCAAGGCAGCGGACAGGAAGGGGTACCTGAACAAGACGGAACTCGCCAGGTGCGCTGCGCTGGGGAGGGGATGGAAGGGCATTCGGCGGTACCGGAAGCTCGTTTACCGGCGGCATCCCGACATGAAAGATTCAGCGTCACCCAAGGAAGGCGGATTCCTGGACATCTGCGAGCGCTACGACCTGGGCAGACCAGTCGTGAACAGGCGAATGGGCAGGCACTTTCCCGACTTCCTTTTCGAGAACGAAGGTCTGCTGGTAGAGGTAGAGGGTGCCGAATTCCACTCCGGTCGACTCGCTTACCTCGACGACACTCACCGTGAGAATGAGCTCAGGTTCAAAGTCCGTCAGGTGATCCGCTTCTCAAGCGAAGAGATCGATCTCGAGCCCGAAAAGGTGGCGAGTTTGGTCAAACAGGAAAAGGCGAAATGCCTCCTCTTGAAGAGCCTTGAGGCTTCGGCCGCCTAGCGGTCCGAACCTTGCTGGCTCTTGATCTTTTCCATCTCCGCCTGGATCTTGTCTTCGGTGATTCCTTTCGATCTGTAAACGGACCAGTAATGCGGGATCACGCCGAAAACTCCCCAGCCCGCGATCGGAAAAATCGGCCAGAAGAAGCCATCTGCGCCGGTAAATGCCCAGATCAGGATCAGGAGGATGCTCACCCCGATGAAGGTCGCGAGGTGAATCATGAAGTCGTGCTTGTCGTTGAGGCTCTGGACGGCCTGGTCTCGAAGATCCTGTTCCGGATCGCTGGCTTCCATCATTCCTCCTGGTAGCTGGGGTTTGAGGGAATCGTAGCCGTCTTTCCTCCGGCCGGTTCCGGCTGAGCGACAGGCAGTCCCTCCCTTCCGGGGGCGAAAGGCCACCGGATTCGTGGTCGTTCGCCCCCGGAAAGGGGGGCGAAGGAGGGGTTGGTTGCGGGCCGGGGTTTCCGGGGGAGATCAACACCCGAATCGGTGAGTGATCGCCCCCGGAAGGGATTTTTGGGGTGGGGCGGGTTGGGTGGGGGTTGGGTGGGGCCGGGGCTTAACCGGGAAGGGCCCCTTTTGGGGCCCTTCCTTTGCTTCCTCGTTTCCCCCGAGGTGAAGCGGTGCGTCAGGTGAGCGAACTCACTTGATGAACATCAGAACGATTGTGTTCAGATGATGGTCATCAAGCGAGCGAACTCACTTGATGAACATCA
>JAIBCJ010000073.1 GCA_019694145.1 Solirubrobacterales bacterium
GGCCCGAAACGTCGTCGGGGCGCACTGCCCGGACCCGCTCAACCAAACTCGTTCGAAAGGGTGGCCCGAAACGTCGTCGGCGGGCACTCCCGCAACCAGGTCGCCCGGGCATCTCGATTGTCCGACCCGAAACTCGTCGGGGCGCACTGACCGGACCCGGTCACGCAAGCGCCAAGGCTGGCTAGACTCGGCGGACCTTGAACTTCATTGATGACGTAATCCAGAAGTTCCCTTTTTCGCAGGAGGCCGTTATTGCGATTGACGGTGAGGGGAACCGGACGGTCTTCTGTTTTTCTCACCTTTTTGCGCGGAGTCTGGGCCTTTCGGGGGCGATGCTGGACCGGGGAGTGCGGCGCGGGGATGTCGTGATGATCCTGGTCGGAAGCAGGATCGAGTGGGTCGTTTCGATGCTGGCCTGCTTCCGGATGGGGGCGATTGCGCTGCCGCTCAACCCCCAGCTCAGCGAGCACGACCTCGCCTACCGGGTCGCCGCCACCAATCCTGCTCTGGCGATCGGCGAGGCCGACTACCTGGCCGGCCTGCCGGACGGGATACCCGCCTTCGATCTGGAAGACCTCGACCGGATCTTTGACGAGGACCTCGCCCAGGCGACGCCGGCCAAGGTTGCCAGCCTGGCTCTGGATGACCCGGCCCTGATCGTCTTCACCTCCGGCACCACCGCCGAACCGAAGGGCGTAGTCCACTCGCAGCGCTATCTGATGGGCCAGGCCGTTCAGGCCCAGCACTGGGTCGGGGCCGAGCCGGACGACCTTTGCTGGTGCACCGCCGCCCCGGGCTGGTCGAAGTCTTCGCGAAACTCCTTCATCGCCCCCTGGCTGAGGGGAGCGAAGTCGCTGCTGGTCGAGGGTCGTTTCGACCCCGCCACAAGGATGGACATCGTCCGCCAGCAGGAGGTCAACGTGCTCTGCCAGGCCCCGACCGAGTACCGGATCCTGGCCAAGCGAACCACTCTCTCCCCCGCCCCCTCCCTACGGAGGATGGTCTCGGCCGGCGAGGCGCTGAACCCCGAAGTGATCGGTGCCTTCCGCGAGGCGACCGGACTCGAGATCGCCGACGGTTACGGCCAGACCGAGACCGGCGCCGTGACCGGCATGCGGCCCGGCGAGGCCGTGGCCGGTCGCGAAGGGTCGATGGGCCGGCCTCTGCCCGGTATCGAGACCCGGATCGTCGAGGGCGAACTCCAGGTGATGGCAGCCACCTCCCCCACCTTCTTCCACAGCTACATCGACGGAAGCCGCTTCGAAGGCGAGTGGTGGGCGACCGGCGACCTGGTCCGCGAGGACGATGAGGGTTATCTCTTTCACGAAGGCCGGAACGATGACGTGATCTCCTCGGCCGGCTACCGGATCGGTCCGGTCGAGGTGGAATCGGCGCTGCTCTCGCATCCCGCGGTGGCCGAGGCGGCGGCAATCGCCTCGCCCGACCCGGAACGCGGTTCGGTCGTGAAAGCCGTGGTGGTGCTGCGCGACCGCCACGGTGACGAGGCCCTGGCCGCCGAACTGCAGGAACACTGCCGCCGGGAAACCGCGCCCTACAAGTACCCCCGGCTGATCGAGTTCACCGACGAGCTCCCGAAAACGGCCTCCGGCAAGATCCGAAGGGCAGAACTCAGGGACAGGGAAACCTGACCGCAAGACCTGAAGATGGCCGGGTCGGCTCTGCTTGTCAAAATGTCCAGCCCGGTCCGGAACCTCTGACGTTTGAGTCTGGATCGGCGGCGGGCAGATATATAGGCTGATCCCTACCCCACGACCGAGGAGAGCAGATGTCTGACAGCGGCCTTGACCCCCAGCGAATAGCCTCACTGACCGAGGCGCAGCAGGAGATCTATCGCAATCGCACCGGCAAGTCCGCCGCGGAATACCAGCGCGCGGTGAAAGTGATGCCGGGGGGAGTGCCTTCCTCCTTCCAGATGATGGACCCCTGGCCGGTCTACCTGACCGAGGGCAAGGGATCCCAGGTCTGGGACGTCGACGGCAACCAGTACACGGACTTCCACGCCGGTTTCGGCGTGATGGTGATCGGCCACGCGAATCCGACGATCGGCGAGGCGGTCAAGGCCCGGATCGACCAGAGCACCCACTTTGCCGCCCCGACCAACGACTCGATCGAAGTGGCGGAAGAACTGAAGAAGCGCTTCGGGCTTCCCCATTGGCGTTTCATCAACTCGGGGACCGAGGCGACCATGGATGCCGTCCACCTCGCCCGCGGCGCCACCGGCCGCGACATGATCCTCAAGGTCGAGGGCTCCTACCACGGCCACCACGACGCGGTGATGGTCTCGGTCGCCCCGCCCCTGGACCAGATCGGCACCCGCGAGGATCCAATCTCCGTTCCCTACGGCGAAGGCACCCCGAAGGCGCTGACCGACCTCACCCACACCGTCCCCTTCAACAACGTTGACGCGCTGAAGGCCGTGCTCGAGAACATCGGCGACCAGGTCGCCGGGATGATCGTCGAGCCGGCGATGATGAACATCAACATCATCCCGCCGAAGGACGGTTACCTCCAGGCCGTTCGCGAGCTGACCGAGCAGTACGGGATCAAGCTGATCTTCGACGAGGTCAAGACCGGCGCGACCATGTCACACGGCGGCGCCACCGGCTACTACGGCGTGACCCCGGACATGATCACCCTCGCCAAGGCGACCTGCGGCGGTTACCCGGGCGGCTCGATCGGCATGTCGGACGAGGTCGCCCAGCTGGTCGAGGACGACCGCGTGAAGCAGTACGGCACCTTCAACGGCAATCCGCTCGTCATGGCCGCGGCGAAGGCCGCCCTGACCGAGGTCCTGACCGAGCAGGCCTACGTCGAGCTGAACGAGAAGAACGAGTACCTCAAGGGCCGCTGCCAGGAGATCATCGACAAGTACGGCCTGCCTGCGTACACCGAGGGCATCGGCGCCAAGGGCTGCGTGATCTTCTCGCCCGAGCGGCTCTATGAGTACCGCGACTACGCCGAGTACGTGGACGCCGAGCTCTCAACCCTGGGCTGGCTCTACCACATGAACAACGGCATCTTCATGACTCCCGGCGTCGAGGAAGAGTGGACCCTTTCGGTCTTCCACACCGAGCAGGACCTCGACAACTACGCGAACGCGTTCGAGGCGTTCGCGCAGGACGTCACCGCCTGATCAGGCGCGGCCGGCGGTCGATTGATCGCCGGCCGGCCAGCCTCCGGCCGTCTTCAGGTGTCGGTACCCGACCCGTCGTCCGGGGAGTCGGTTTCAGGGTGGATCAGCCCGCCGCCGACCAGATCGCGGAACTTCTCCTTGAACCGGTCGGTGCGGCGGCCGGGGCGAAAGCGCGCCTCGGCCCGCTTCTGCTTTGAGGGATTCCTTTCCGAGTAGCGGCGTTTCGCCCACGGCGAGCCGGGCTTGCCCAGCCGGCAGGCGCCGTAAAGGGCGACCGGCCAGACGAAGAACCCGACGAAGGCATGCATCACCCTCTCCTTGAGGAAGCAGATCGCAACCACAAGAAAGACGAAAAGGGCGGTGATGATGCTGCCGATCAGGACGCCGATCGAGTCCGAACCGATCTCGAAAGGTCGGACCCCGAACATGAGCAGCGCCAGGACCAGCGCAGTCAGGACAGTCGCGTCGATCGAGCGACGACCCTCTTCGGACCAGTAGACGTCCTCGAGGTGAAGCCAGAGCGCGAACTCGTCGATGGTCAGACCGATGCCGACCCCGAAGGCGAGGCCACAGAGGTTGAATGCGGTGCCTCCCCCGTCGAGCGCGAAGGCGATCGCCCCCGAGATCATCATCAGGACGATGCCGAAGACGTGGTGATGAACGTGTAGCCCGCCCTCGCTGACGATGCTGCCCGGCCACCACGGAACCTTCGGGGATCGCATCAACCGCGTGCTCATCCGGATGAAGGCGAAGGAAAGCAGGAAGCCCACGAACAGCAGGAAGATCGCTTCCTGATGGTTGGTCTCGATCTGGTCATGCCAGAACCTGCTGAAGATCGACGCCTCCATTCCCATCGCCCCCCAATCCTGCCACGACCAACGCCCGCATGTCCGAACCCCCATCATGTGTCAATGAGCAACCGCCTTGCCGAAGAGACCAGCCCGTACCTCCTCCAGCACAAGGACAACCCGGTCGCGTGGCAGCCCTGGGGTCCCGGGGCGCTGGCCGAGGCGCAGGAAAGGGAGGTGCCGATCCTGCTTTCGGTCGGATATGCCGCCTGCCACTGGTGCCACGTGATGGAGCGGGAATCCTTCGAGGACGAGAAGACCGCGGCCTACATGAACGAGCACTTCGTGCCGGTCAAGGTCGACCGGGAGGAGCGGCCGGACATCGACTCGATCTACATGGAGGCGGTCCAGTCGATCACCGGTCAGGGCGGCTGGCCGCTTACCGCCTTCCTCGACCCGCAAGGAGTGCCATTTCACGGCGGGACCTACTTTCCACCCGACACTTCCCGCGGCATGCCGAGCTTCATGATGGTGATGGAGGCGGTGATCAAGGCCTGGGACGAGAAGCGGGACGAGATCCTCGCCCAGTCCGGCGATGTTCGCTCGAGGCTCGGGGCGGTGTCGCTGATCGGCGCCCCGGAAGGAGATCTCGACCCCGAACTGCCGAAGCGCCGGGCCGCAAACCTGGCCGAGCAGGCGGACATGGACCTCGGCGGATTCGGGCCGGCCCCGAAGTTTCCGCCGGCCTCCGCGCTCGACTTCATGCTGGGTCAGGGCGAGACGGCAGCCGCCGGGGTGACCCTCGACCGGATGGCGGCCGGCGGCATCTTCGACCAGCTCGCCGGCGGCTTCGCCCGCTACTCGGTCGATGACCGGTGGCTGGTTCCCCACTTCGAAAAGATGCTTTACGACAACGCCCTGCTGGCCCGGACCTATCTGAGGGCCTGGCAGACAACCGGTCGCGACCGGTACCGCTGGGTGGCCCAGAAGACGCTCGACTGGGCGATGGCCGAGATGCTCGACCCGGCCGGCGGCTTCTACGCCTCGCTCGACGCCGATTCCGAGGGTCACGAGGGACTTTTCTACACCTGGACCCCGGCCGAGATAGAGGAGGCGCTCGGTCAAGACGCGGGGGAAGCGATCGAAGCGTTCGGGGTCACGGCCGAAGGCCACCTCGAAGGTCGCAGCGTCCTCCATCTCCCGGGTGGCGCCCCTCCCGACGAGATCGATCCGGGTCTCGAGGAACTGACCGACCGACTGCTCGCGGCCCGCTCGGCGAGGATCCGGCCGGACCTCGACGACAAGGTGCTCAGTTCCTGGAACTCGCTGATGATCTCGGCCCTGTCCGAGGCCGGCGCGGTGCTCGGACGGACCGACTATCTCGAAGCCGCCCAGCGCTGTGCCGACTTCATCTGGAACGGGATGCGGAGCCCGCAGGGCAACCTGCTCCGGACCTGGCGTCAGGGCGAAGCGAGACTGAACGCCTACCTCGAAGACCATGCCTTCCTGCTCGAAGCCCTGCTCGACCTGTACCAGGCCTGCTTCGATCCCGTCGTCTTCGATCGGGCTAGGGCGGTCGCGGAAACGATGATCGATCGCTTCTCGGACCCGGCGCGTGGCGGCTTCTTCACCACCTCGCACGACCATGAGGAGCTGATCGCCCGCCGCAAGGACGTCGGAGACCACCCGATCCCGGCTTCTTCCTCCTCGGCGGCGCTCGGGTTGCTCCGCCTCGCGGCCATGACCGGTGAATCGGCATATCGACGCAAGGCCGAGGAGGTACTAAAGCTGCTGGCCCCGGCCACCTCCCGCCAGCCGGCGGCGTTCGGCCATCTGCTCCAGGCCCTGGCCTTCTACCACTCGGGAGGCGCCGAACTGGCGATCGCCTGGCCGGCGGATGCGGACGCGGAAGCGGATAGACCGGGTTGCGCTGTTCCCGCGGCGGCGGAGCCGCTGGTGGCGGAGGCCCGCCGGCGCTACCGTCCGAACCTGGTGATCGCCGGCGGACCGGATGGATCATCGACCCCGCCGCTGATGCAGGACCGGACTTCACTCGAAGGCCAGCCAGCCGCATATGTTTGTCAGAGCTTCACCTGTCAGGCGCCAGTCAACGACCCCGCGGAGCTTGGAAAGGAACTCGATGCCCTCGACCAGTGAAATCGCCACCCACTACTTCGAATGTGTGAGCCGCCAGGACATTCCCGGCATGGTCGCCTGCTGGAAGCCGGGCAGCCGCGCCACCTTCGTCGGGATGGACGAACTCAACGCCCCCGAGGACTACGACCAGTGGTTCGGCAACCTGTTCGGCTGCTTCCCTGACTTCAAACTGGAGGCGCAGAGCATCGTCGCCGAGGGCGAGCAGGCCTCGGTCCACTGGCGGGCGACCGGCACCTTCAACGGAGAAGGCATTTTCGAAGGCTTTCGACCGAACGGGGCGAGCATCGACATCGAGGGGGTTGATCTCGTCACCCTGGAGGACGGGAAGATCGTCCACATCACGGCCATTCTCAACGGCCTGGACATGGCCCGCCAGCTCGGCGCGGTACCAGCAAAGGGTTCCATCGCCGACAAGGCAATGGCCGCCGCCTTCAACACGAAGACCGCCACGATCAGGAAGCTGAAGAGCCTGAGGAACTGACCGGAGCCGGGCTAAAGGACCGGCAGGAAGCTTTCGACCTCGAAGGGGGTTACCTGGACGCGGTAGGCATCCCATTCCTGGCGCTTCAGTTCGATAAAGCGGCGGAAGGTGTGTTCGCCCAGGGTGCGCAGGACCAGTTCCGAGTCGGCGGCCAGTTCGATCGCTTCGCCGAGTGTGGCCGGCAGCTGTTCGATGCCGCGCTGGGCAAGGTCGTCGGGGCCGAGGTGGTAGAGGTTCTCCTCCATCGGCTCGGGCAGTTCGTAGCCCTTTTCGATCCCTTCGAGACCGGCCTGAAGCAGCCCGGCGAGGCAAAGGTAGGGGTTGCAGGCAGGGTCGGGGCAGCGGATCTCGACCTTCGCTCCGTCCGGCTCCTCGCCGTTCTGCTGGGGAACCCGGATCAGCGAGGAACGGTTGCGGCGCGACCAGGAAAGGTAGACCGGGGCCTCGAAGCCGGGCACCAGCCGCTTGTACGAGTTGACCCACTGCGCGTAGAGCGGCGCGATCTCGCGGGCGTGCCGGAGCTGACCGGCGATGAACGCCTTGCCGGTCGGTGAAAGGGCGCCGGGCTTCTCCCCGTTGTAGAAGGCGTTGGCACCGTCCCTGGTCAGGGACTGATGAAGGTGCATCCCGGAACCGTTGGCGCCACCGATCGGCTTCGGCATGAAGGTCGCGTGCCAGCCCTGCTGGACCGCGTACTCCTTGACCACGATCTTCGAGGTCATCACGTCATCCGCAGTGGCCAGCGCCCCGGCCGGCTTGAGGTCGAGTTCGTGCTGGGAAGGCCCGGCCTCGTGGTGGGTCGAAGCAACGTGGACCCCCATCTGCTCCAGCGCCAGGACCGTCTCGCGCCGCACGTCGGAGCCGGCGTCAAGGGTGGTCAGGTCGAAGTAGCCGCCCTCATCGAGAACCTCTGGCACACCGCCTTCCGGGCGGGCGGACCGGAAATAGAAGAACTCCAGTTCGGGGGCGACCACAAAGTCGTCGAAACCTAGGTCCGCGGCCCGCTCCAGGGCCCGCTTCAGAACCCAGCGGGGGTCACCTTCGTAGGCGAGACCGCCCGGTACCTGGATGTCGCAGAACATGCGGGCGACCGCGTCGGTCCCGCCGGGTCGCCAGGGAATGAGGCTGAAGGTCGAAGCGTCGGGCCGGGCGACCATGTCCGATTCCTCGACCGGATTGAAACCTGTCAGCGAGGCCCCGTCGAAGCCGATCCCCTGCTCGAAGGCCCGTTCGAGTTCGCTCGAATTGATCGAGAAGCTCTTCAGGTTGCCCAGCACGTCGGTGAACCAGAGGCGGACAAAACGGACGTCGTTTTCCCTGACTGCTTGAAAGACGGCTTCCGGGGTATTTGTCTGTACTGCCATCGGACTCCTTGGAGGGGCTAAATAAGCGGCTTCGAGCCGGAATCGAGGTGCTTCAGGCGGAAACGATACGCGAGGGGCTTGCGTAACGCCGCCGGAGTGGGTATAACTTACTTGCGGTAAGTAACTAGCTAAAAGTAAAGTAATGGCTCGTTAAACGGACGGTAAAGGCCGGGGACGAGCCGTAACTCGGAGAACACTGGGAAGCGTGACATCGTGACCGTAAAGACAGAAGTCAGCCGATTCCATATCCACGACGAACTGACCGCTCCCGACGAGAGCGCGCCAATTCTCAAGAGCATCCAGGTGGGCGGCCGCCAGGTGAACAAGCTGGTCGGCGTGCTGGCCGGCTCCCCCGCCGTGCTTCGCGCCTACACCCGCATGCGTGCGGAACTCCAGCAGGGTGAGCTTCCCCAGGCCACCCGGCAGCGGATCGCTCTCGCGGTGGCCGAACACAGGGGTGATGCCTACAGCGTCGTCCAGTACGCGAAGTCTGCCCGCAACGCCGGCCTCGGCCTCGATGAAGTGTCGCGGGCCCGCAGCTTCACTTCCTCGGACCCGAAGGAGCAGGCGCTGCTCACCTACCTGAAGGCCGCGCTCGAAGCAGACGGCGACCCGCCGATCTACCTTCACGAGGAAGCCCGCGAGGCCGGTTGGGATGACGAAGAGATTCTCGAAGCCCTGGCTCACGTGGCAATGGGTGAGTTCCAAAGCGTGATGGCTGCAGCCGCAGCCCTCCCGAAAGATCAGGCAACTCCGCGGGTTCTGCCCGACGCCGCCTGATCACCTCCATAAAAGGACCCTCCCCCGGGGTCCGATCGAGGCGGCCCCTCTCTCTCCCCTGGCCGACCTCTCCCCCTAAAAAAAAGGACGGCCCCGATCGGGGCCGTCCTTTCTTTCGTACCTCTCGAAACTGTGTCGAAGCGCTAGCGGCTCTCGACCCGGACGCCGTAGGTCAGGGCGCCGTTGAACCGGCAACCGTATGACGCCAGGCTGTTGACGTCGATCTGCGGCTGCGAATTCCTCATCGTGACTTTCTGGGTGCAGGTCGTGCGATCGCGGCTGGCGACCCAGCTGTTGCTCGCGTTGAACTGCCTGCAGACGCTCGGGTTCTTCATCTGGTCCTTGCCGTTCACCCGGACGATCGAGCAGGCGTCGGGAACGGCGAGGGCCGGAGCCCAGGTCGGGACGATCAGGGCGACGTAATCACCCTTGTTCACCTTGATCGGGGCGGCCAGGTTGAAGGTCGCGGTCTTGCCCAGGAACCGGTTCAGGTTCTGGATCGCCGAGCGGCGACGGAGCTTGTAGACGATCTTGCCGTTCTGCTCACGCTTCGCGAGCACGCCGATCGCAGCCTGTGGAACGGCGCCGAACCGGTCCTGGAAAAACTGGCGGTCCTTGGCGGTGGGCTTGCCGAGCTTCAGGCGCCAGCGGGTGATGTTGCCGATGAAGGGGACCCGGTAAGCGTTCCCGACGCCACCGGCCTTCGCCTGGAAACCACTGACGATGACCACGGACTGGCAATTCTGCGGGCAAAGGGGAATGCGCTTGGCGCTCGCTTTGCCGAGATAGACCGCCTTGCCAGCGGCGGCAGCGGCACCACTGGCTGCGCCGGCCTGGTTGCCGGGGCCGCTCATGAAAGCCAGGCCGGCGATCAGGGCGATCAGGCCCGCAAACGCGGCGGCGGCCTGCGTGCGGCGGCCGACGGTCGGGAAGGTCTTCGTTGACATCAGTTTCACTAGCTCCTTGTTGTAAGTCTCGCGGCGCAAGTCAGGTATTTGGCGCGGCGGGTCACGGTACAAACAGTCGAAAAACCGCGATGGATCGGTTTTTCCCTGCAAAGAAAAGGTCGGAAGGGGGTTTCGCCCCCCGCCGACGCCTGATTTCCGGTGATGCGGTTAGTAGCCGCGGCTGAGAATCGCGTGGCGGACCCGGCCGACGCCGGCGCTGGTCAGGCCTACCGCATCGGCAGCAGCCTTGGTCAGATCCCAGGTGCGTCCGGGCCCGTAGGGACCACGGTCGATGACCGGCGCGATGATGAACTTGCCGCGGTAGCCGATCAGCACCCTGGTGCCGCAAGGGAGGTTCTTGTTGGCGAGGCCGATCGTGGTCGGACGCAGGGTGACCTTGCCGCAGGCGGTCCCGTTGCCGTAGAGGCCCGGGCCGTACCAGGAAGCTTCGGAAGTATGGAGCGACCCGATCAGCGCCCGGGCGGTCGTCTTGTTGACAACCCCGCTGCTGGCCATGTCGGCCGAGTTCTGGAAGCGGCGGACTGCGCTGGTGGTGGGGCGACTGAAGGTCGGGGTGGCCGCGCCGGAGAGGAAGTTCTTGAAGCGGACGATGCTGTTCAGCACCTTCACGTCGGGGCCGGACATGCCCTCGCGAAGCGTCCGGGCGCCGAGCCGGGCTCCCCTGACCAGGCTGGAAGAAGTCCGGGCCTGGGACTTCTTGGAAGAAGCGAGGCCGATGCCACCGGTCGAGGCTGCTGCCTTGTCGTTGCCGCTGCCGGCCAGAACCACGACCAGGGCCAGCACGAGAAGAATCCCGGCGACGACTGCGATATTCAGTTTGCCCAGCCGATGGCTGCGTTCCATTCCTTCTTCTCTCTTTCGTAAGGCTTGCGGGGTTAGCTGTCGGGCTCGCGCTGAAAGAGCAGCGCTACCTGGCGGATGCCAGTGATTCGCCCCTGGACCGATGTCCTTTGGGTCCCCCGTTCTCCGCGATCTTGAGGCGGAGATTCAGCAGAAGGTTCGGGAAGATTAGCAAACACTCACGTTATGTGTGCATTTCATTTGTGTGATGTACGTCCGTTTCTTGAAAACGAGGCGCGAGAACTCCGGGCGGGGACCGGAGGTACCGCCTCCTCGGCCCGAAACGTCGTCGGCGCCACCTCCGATCCCCGCAAAGTGGCGCGCCGATCAGTGCCGCATGCCGGATCGACATGGGCGCTCCCCCACTTTCAGCCCGCCGCTACCAGGCCGGCGGTACAATTCATCTGTGGGTCGGACGGCTGCGGGGCGAGAGAAAACGCTTCGAGGAAAGTCCGGACACCGAAGGGCAAGGACGGTGGGTAACGCCCACCCGGGGAAACCCGCGGGAAAGTGCCACAGAAATACACGGCCGATGGCGCGACCACACGTGAGTCGCGATCAGGCAAAGGTGAAAAGGTGCGGTAAGAGCGCACCGGCGTCGTGGTGACACGGCGGCCAGGTAAACCCCGTCCGGTGCAAGACCAAACAGGATCGTCGACCCGGCCCGGCGAGATCCAGGTAGGTCGCAGGCAAGTCCGGGATTCGCTCAGCGAACCCCGGCAGGCCCACCGGTCCGATCAACCGGTGAGATAGATGGTCGTTCAAGACAGGATCCGGCTTACAGACCCACTAAGGAAGAGGCCCCCTCGGGGGCCTTTTCTACTTGCATCAAAGCTTCCAGGTAACGCCGCTTTGCCCAGGTCGGTGGTTACGCCGTGGGGCCGGGTGGGGGTAGCCGGGACGGACGCACGCGCGGCATTCAGCCGCGCTGGTCCTGGA
>JAIBCJ010000074.1 GCA_019694145.1 Solirubrobacterales bacterium
ACGGTCAGCGGCTTGAGGGTTTCGGGGTCGAGCTTTTCGACCCAGCCCTCACAGTCACCGGCCAGGGGGTCGCCCCTCGGCATGTCGTGGCGGAGCGCGTAGAGCTCGCCCGGCTCGCGCCGGATCAGCATGTCGGCGGCGAAGCTGTCGCGGAAGACTTCGAGCTGAAGGTCCTCACCGGGCTGGATGCCGAGACCGGGCTGGCCTTCCGGTTTGCAGAGTCGCCGCGGGCCTCCGTCCTCACCGGACCAGGGCCTCGGCCAGTAGGCGCCGGCCTCGACCACGGCCGGCGGCGCTTCGGTCTCCCCGGCCCCTTCGCTCAAGACTCTTTGAGGTACTGCAGGCCGGAAAGGATCAGGCGGGCTTCCTCGACCCCGGCTGCCCGGTGCTCATGTTCCTTCTGGTAGCCCGGGTTGGTGATCATCTGGATGAACGCCTTCCGCGACGGGTAGCGGACCAGCAGTACCGCGTCCCACTCGGCCTGCTCCGGCCCGATGATGCTTTCGACGCTGGCGGTGGCGATCAGCACCTCGCCGCCCACTTCAGCCAGGTAGGGGGCGATGTTCTGGCCATAAGTGGCGTAAGCCTCCGCCCCGGTCCGGCCCTCGTCGATTCCGGTCGCCTGATCCTTGAAGCGGATCAGGTTGACCATCACGATCGGCGAATCGTCATCGGACTCGACCAGGGCCTTGAACTGCTCCGGAGTCGGATCGATCACGGGACTCACCGGCAGGTCTTGCCCTTGCAGTCCTGGAGCTGCTGCGCCTTGGCCTCCAGCTGGCTGACCACGCCCGCCATGTCCGGGTCGCTGGCCAGGTTCTCGAGCTCGTACGGATCCTTCTTCATGTCGTAGAGCTCGACGTCACCGAAGGACCAGTGGACGTACTTGTACCGGTTCGTCTTGACGCCGTAGAAGGGAAGGTCGAACTGGGTCAGCGGGGTCGTGAACTTGAACAGCGGCCGCTCCGCTTCCATCGGGATGTCGCGGTAGGGCAGCTTCTTGACTTTCTTCGCCGCGGCCAGCAGGGAGATGCCGTCAAAGAGGCGACCCGGCTTCGCCTTCGCTTTCGCGGCGGCGAGGATCGTCGGGGCGATGTCCACGTCAAGGCTCGGGTTGGAGACCGTGGCGTGGGCCTTGATCCCGGGGCCCCGCATGATCAGGGGGATCCGCAGCGAATTCTCGAAGGGCAGGAACTTGGATGCGGCCAGGCGGTGCTCACCCTGCAGGTAGCCGTTGTCCGAGTTGAAGATGATCACCGTGTTGTTCAGCTCGCGGTTCTTCTTCAGCGTCTTGACGATCTTGCCGACCTGGTCGTCGATCGACTTCACCGCTCCCAGCCGGCCGCGATAGCTGGCGGTGACCGTTTCGATCTTCGCCTCGTCCAGAAGCGGCAGGTTCTTCACGTTGCTCGCCTTGTCGGAAACGTCCGCCTCGTTGAAGTCGGGGGGCTGCGGCAACTTGACGTTGTCGAAGGTGTGCTCGTAGCGCTTGGGCGGGCGCGGGTCCGGGTTCGGTGCGCCGGGGCGCAGGCCCTGCAGGTGGTTGGTGTCCTCGGCATGCGGCCCGGGGGTCGCGTAGTAGAGGAAGAACGGCTTGCGTGACCGGACCGAATTCTGGACGAAGGTGTTGGCCATCTTGCCGTTGACGTCCATCGTGTAGTCCTGCGGGCGCTGCCATCCAAAGTAGTCCCAGACCGGGAACGCCTCGTGGAAGGTGGCGAGGAACTCGGCGAAGGTGGTCGGCGCATTGGTCGCGGCGATCGTTCCGAGGTTCAACTGCTGCTGGGCGTACGCGGGGTCACCCCAGTACTTGACCTTGCCATTCAGGTTCATCGCGTAGTTGTAGTAGTCGTAGGTCGACTGGTCGATCAGTGCCTGCCAGCTGTTCCAGCCCGGCGGGACCTCGTTCGGGTCGAGCGTGCCGTAGTCATTGAGGAACTTGCCGACGAAGCCGGTGCGGTAGCCGGCCTTCTGCATCCAGGGGCCGAGCGAGTTCTTCTGGTTCTGCCTGCCCGGCAGCTGGGCCAGCTGGTAGTAGCCGCCGTCATTGGCCTTGAAGTTGGACAGCACGTCGTTGTTGTGCGAGAGCTGGCCGGTGAGAAGCGCGGCACGGGCCGGGCCGCAAAGCGGGTACGGGGCGTTGTAATTGGTGAAGGTGGTGCCGGCCGCGGTCAGGTACTTCTTGACGTTCGGCATGTAGCGGATGTCCGAGCGGACCAGGTCATCGGCCTGGATCAGGATGATGTTGGGCCGGTTGCCCAGATTGGAGAGCTGCTTGCGAGGGGCCGACCAGGCCTTCTCATGCAGTCCGCCGATCATCATCAGGAGCCCGAAGAAGGCGAGAGCCAGCAGGCCGCCGGTGGCGAGTTTGCCCAATTTGCTTTCGATCATGCGACGCTCCATCCTCATCCTTCCCGCTCCCCGCTTTCCTCTCCAGCCGGGAGCATAACCAAAACCTGATCCGTGTCAAGTTTTACAACCCGTCAGGTCGGTCAAAGTAGCGCTCTTTACGCTAGGTGGGTATGAGTTTCGTCTATATAGACGAATTACATACCCACCACGGTTGCGGGCTTAGGTTGGGGGTCAGGTGACGGCGGCCGGTTCGCCATCGTCCGCGGCTTCGGGCTCGCCCAGCACCCGGTCGGGCAGGTTGCGGGCCGACCAGAACGAGGGGATGACCAGCAGCGCCGCGAAGAGCAGCGCCAGCTTGAGCGACTGGAGCTGGGCGTCCTGGTAGCTCTCGACGATTGCGTTCACTTCCGTTTCGGGCAGGCCCGCGTCCACGCCCGCCTGCCGGACCGTCTCCGAGGAGACGAAGCTGCCGCCGGAACTGAGCCGTTGCTCGACGGTCGACTTGGTCTGCTCCGAGATGTCGCCGTGGTTGCCGACGTTTGAACTGAATGCCGTGAGCAGCCCGGTGATCAGGATCGCCCCGAGGATCGCCGTGCCAAGCGAGGAGCCGAGTTGCTGCGCGGTGTACTGAAGGCCGCCGGCTTCGCTGCGGTCTTCGTCCCCGACCGCGGACTGGGCGACGTTTCCGAGCTGGGAAACGATCAGCCCCATGCCGACCCCGAGCACGCCCATCGCAACCAGGAAGTCGGTGTTGTCCAGCGAGGGCTCGATCGTCCCGACCAGGAGCAGGGCGGAAACGAAGACCACGACGAGGCCGAGCCGGACCAGCTTCTTCGGCGCGAACCGGGACGCCAGCGCGGAACCGGCCAGGGCGGTGAAGAAGAGCCCGGCCGAGGTCGGCAGCATCCGCACCCCGGTGTCGAGCGCGTCGAAGCCGAGCACGACCTGCAGGTAGAGCGGGATGGTGAAGAAGATGCCCATCAGGATCAGGTTCTGGGCCAGCATCATCGAGAGGCCCGAACGCAGAGGGACGTTGCGGAAGAGAGCGAGGTGAACCAGCGGATCCTCGCCGCGTTCTTCCCGGCGCCGCTCCCAGCTGGCGAACAGACCGAGGAGGATCAGGCCGGCGACGATCACAAACGGGGTCAGCGAGAAGCCGAAGATCACGACCGGAGAGTTCATCGGCCTGAGCCAGCCCCAGTTGCTGGCCTGGAGCACGCCCATGACCATGACCGCCAGCCCGAGTGCGGAAAGCACCCCGCCGACCACGTCAAGCCGCGGACGCCGGCCGAGCGCCGGCGGTTCGAGCATCCAGCGGGTTCCGATGAAGATTGCCGCGGCCAGGGCCACCTCGCCGAGGAAGACGTACCGCCAGGTGAAGTCGGTGGTCATCCAACCGCCGAGGATCGGGCCGACCGCGATCCCGACCCCGGCCATGCCGCCCAGCACCCCGTAGGCGATCGCCCGGTTCTTGCCTTCGAAGTTGCCGGCGACGAGCGCGACCATCGCCGGCATGACCATCGCGGCACCGATCCCCTCGAGGACGGACCAGCCCAGGGCGAGGCTGGCGACGCTCCAGGAAGCGGCGGTAAGCGCCGAGCCGCAGGCGTAGATGACGAGGCCGATCTTGAAGATCCGCTTGCGCCCGTAGATGTCACCGAGCTTGCCGCCGATCAGCATCAGGCCGGCCATGACCAGCGCGTAGAAAGCGATGATCGCCTGGATCGTGGTGACCGTGGTGTCGAAGTCCTCGACCAGCTGGGAGATCGAGACGTTCATCACCGCCTGGTCGAGCACCATCAGGAACTGGGCAGCGGCCAGCGTCGTCAGCAATCGCAGGTTCATGGCGTGATTATCCGTCAGCCAGCCGACGGGACATCATGCGTTCGGGATGACCCAGACGATCCGCGTGGTCAGGTTCCGGGTCTTCTTCCGGGCGAACTTCGTGCATTGGGGATTGCGAGCCTTGCTGGCGTAGGTGATCACGAAGCGGACCTGCTTCTTCGGCTTGAGCCTGGCTCGCAGCCTGCCCGGAATCGCGACCTTGTAGTTGACCGAATGCCCGGCGACGGCAAACTGCCGCTGCTTGTAACTGATCTGGCCCTGCCTGCCGTTCAGGTGGTAGATCAGCTTCGAGGAAATCCTGACCACGGCCGGGCCGGCGGTGGTGATCCGCGCCCTCACCCCGGGAATGTTCGAGCGCTTCTTGATTGATGGCTTGTAATACGCGACCTTCCTGATCGCGACCGGCGCGCAGGGATCGGGCGGAGGGACCGGCTTCTGCCCGGAACCGGTCAACTGCGCCGTGGCCGGGCCGACCCCGGCGATCGGAACCGAGAGTTCGGCCACCTTTTCGCCCGCCGTCGTCGGTCCGAAAGCCACCCCGATCTCACAGCTCGCCGACGGGGGCAGGGTCTGGTTCGAGCAGGCGTCCGAAGTGATCTCGAACTGGGTGGACGCGGCGCCCGTAAGTGCCGCGGCACCAAGCTCGAGGTCGGTGGTTCCGGTGCTGGTCAGGGTGAAGGTCTGCGGAGTCCCGGGACCTTTGTCGGTCAGGCGGGTGCCGAAATCCCTGGTGGCAGGTTCGATGGTGAAGTCGGGATCGGTGCCGGTTCCGTCCATGAAGAGGAGGCCCTGGATTCCCGGCGCGTGCCAGCGGACCCGCCCGGATCTCGCTCCCACCGCCCCGGGTTCGAAATCAACCGAGAACTGGCAGGTCTGCCCGACCGGAATCGATTCACCGAGGCAATCGTCCTGGGTGATCGAGAAGTCGCCCGGGTTGCCGTTGAGCTGATCGATCTCCAGCGTGTCGAATTCCAGTGGCGACGCTCCCATCGCGGTCACCGTGAATGTCAGGGGTGCGGTCGGCCCGGTTCCCACCGGGACTTTCCCGAAGTGAAGCTGCTCGGGATCGAACGACGGGTAGGCGAACGGCGTCCCGGTGCCGGTCAGAGCCGCGGTGTGCGGACCGTTCGGGGCGTTGCTCGAGACGCTGAGCGATGCGGACTTTGCGCCCACCGTGGTCGGTGCGAACCTGACGACGACCTCGCAGCTGCCTTCCGGCTGGATCAGGAAACCGCTGCAGTCGTCGCTTTCAATCGAGAACTGGCCGGCGTCGGCTCCGGTGATCTGGATGTCACCGATGCCGATCGAGAGCGGGGTCGTGCCGGTGCTATCGACCGTGAAGGTCTGGCTGCTGGTGTCGACCGTGATCCTGCGACTGCCGAAATCGTGGCTGGCCGGGTCGATCGCGATGCCGGGGTTCGCCGTGCCGAAGCCGCTCAGGGTCACCGTGGTCGGCGAGCCGGTCGCGTCGTGGGCGACCTCGAGCGCTGCGTTCTTCCCGCCGAAGGCGGTCGGCGCGAAGACCACTTTGACCTGGCAGCTTTCCCCGGTGTTCAGCGTCTGTGAGGCACAGTCCTCGGAATCGATCTGGTAGTCGCCGGCATTGAGGCCGGTGATCGTCACCCCTCCCGCCGGGATGTTCACCGGCCCGATGCCGCTGCTGGTCAGGGTGACGCCGAGCGCGCCCGAGACGCCGCCCACGGGAGTGTTGGGGAAGCTGAGCGTGGTCGGGTCGGCGGTCAGGGCCGGAGCCTCGTTCATGAAGACCGAGATCAGCCCACCCTGGTCGCCGGAAACCCAGTCGGGGTGTCCGTCATCGTTGAAATCGCCGGTAGCCACCCTCCAGGGGGACGCGGGGCTGGTCGCTGCCCAGGGACCATCGGGCGAGGCCACGAGGGGCGGGCTCGAGCTGCCCATGAAGATGGGGGCACTGTTGATCAGCGGATTGGAGATGTTGGTTCCCATCCCGAGCAGGACGTCATCGAAGCCGTCCTCGTCAAAATCCGCGGAGGCGACCGAGTTGCTCCAGTTGCTGTCGGGCGTGACCGTAGTGGAGGAAAAGTTGCCGGTTCCGTCTCCGTAGAGAGCCTGCATCGAGTTGTCCGGGCGAAGCGCAATCGCCAGGTCGGCATCGCCATCGTCGTCGAAGTCACCACTGGTGATGCCGCGGGCGGAGTTGCCGGTCGAGTACGAGGTGCCGGTGAAATTCCCGTCGCCCGTGTTCAGCATCACCCGCAACCCCTGCGCGGGCGTCTCCGTTACGACCGCGAAGTCGGGGGAGTTGTCGCCGTTGAAGTCGGCGACGGCGACGCTGACGGGCCCGCCGGGGACGGGAAAGGTGACCGGGTCCGCAAACGACCCATCGCCGTTTCCGACCAGGAGGCTGACGTTGTTCTGGTCGTATCCGAGCACGAGGAGGTCCACGTCCCCGTCTCCGGTGAAGTCGTCGGCGGCGATGTCCGCTCCGCTCGACTCGGTCACGAAGGCGGTCGGAAAGCCGAAGGTACCCTCGCCACTGCCGAGCCGGACCCGGACGATTTCGTCGGAGGCGGTTGCGAAGTCGAGATCCCCGTCGTTGTTGAAATCGCCGAGATTCCCGGAGGGCGCGTAGTCACCGATGAAGATCGGACTCTCCGGTGCCTGGGTCAGGGAGCCGTCGGCGTTGGCCAAAAAGATCGAGACCGAGGGGTCGGCGTTGGTCGTGAAGAGGTCGTCGCGCCCGTCGTTGTTCAGGTCACCGGTCCGGACCGAATTGGATTCGAGCTTCCCGGTCGCATAGGGACTGCCGGCGGGCTGCAGGAAGTTCAGGGCCGAGGCGGGGGAAGCGAACCACAGACAACCGAGCGTGGCGACTGCGGCGGCGGCTAGCTTGAAGTGACGCAAATCTCCCCCTGCGATCCGGTGAACGAGTAGCCCTAGTAAACCGGACCGCAGGGTGATGGTCAATGACCGGCTCTAGGCGGCAGGGACTTCGACCTCGCCGGCCTGGGCGGCTTCGGCGTGCTCGCAGCTGTCCTTGCTCGAGATCAGGATCGCCGCGAGGATCGCACCGGCGATCGCGAAGCAGGCACCGACCACGAAGGCCTGCGAGTAGCCGTCGGTCAGGGCGACGAGCTGGCTGGCTCCGGTCTGAAACGAGTCCTGGGTCGTCGAGTTGGCGATCGAGGAAAGGATTGCCAGGCCGAGCGCGCCGCCGACCTGCTGGGAGGTGTTGATCAGGCCCGAAGCCAAGCCGGCTTCCTCGCGCTTGGTGCCTGACATCGCGGCGATGGTCACCGGCACGAAGGTCAGGCCCAGCCCGATGCCGGCCAGGATCGAGGGCACCAGCACGTCGGCCAGGTAGGTGCCGTCGGGGCTGATCTGGCTGAACCAGGCGAGGGCGATACCCACCGTGACCATGCCGGTGATCACGACCGGCTTGAAGCCCAGCCTGGTGACCAGCTGGCCGGCCATGCCCGCGGCGAGGATGATCGATACCGCGAGCGGCAGGTAGGCCAGGCCGGCGTCAAGCGCCGAGAGGCCGAGCACCAGCTGCAGGTAGAGCGTGATCAGGAAGAACATCGAGAAGAGCGACATGCCGGTCAAAAGTCCGACCACGTTCGCGCCACGCAGCGTGCGGTTGCGGAAGATCGAGAAGGGAACCAGCGGCTTCCTGGACCGCAGTTCGATCACCACGAAGGCCGCGATCAGGACCAGGGCGCCGGCGATTCGAAGCATTGTGGTGCTCGATCCCCAGCCCGCATTCACGGCATCGACCAGTCCGTAGACCAGCAAGGCCAGGCCGGCAGTGATCGTGACCGCGCCCGGGATGTCCAGGGTGCGCTCCGATTCCTCTTCCTCCCGGGACTCGACCAGACGCTGCGGGGCCTGCCAGACGACGAATGCCGCGATCGGGACGTTGACGAAGAGCACCCACTCCCAGCCGGCCCATTCGGTCAGCACGCCGCCGAGCAGAACCCCGGCTGCGCCGCCGGCACCGGCCACCGCGCCCCAGATCGCCAGGGCCCGGTTTCGTTCAGAGCCTTCGGCGAAGGTGGTGGTGACGATCGAGAGTGCTGCGGGTGAAGCGATTGCGGCGCCAAGACCCTGGACCGCCCGGGCGATGATCAGCCAGGCCTCGGTCTGGGCAAAACCACCGGCCAGTGAAGCAGCGCCGAACAGGGTCATGCCGATCATGAACATCCGCCGGCGCCCGAGGAAGTCGGCGAGGCGACCGCCGAGCAGCAGGAAACCGCCGAAGACGAGGGTGTAGCTGTTGACCACCCAGGACAGGCTCTTTTCGTCGATATCGAGGGCCTTGCCGATCGAGGGCAGGGCGACATTGGTGATCGAGGCATCGATCACCACGATGAACTGGGTGAGGGCAAGCACCATTAGCGCAAGGTTCTTCGCGCGAGGGCTGCTGAGGTCAGGTCCGGACAAGAGGTGCTCCTGGGATTCGCTGGTCGGTTTGAAATCGGAAGCGGAATTCCTGTTCCACTTATTGCGGTACTATACGGAAACCAGATTCCGTTTGTCAACCCGATGACTTCCGCCGAGAAAACAGAGAAAACGCTGAGGGCTGACGCCCGTCGCAACCGCGAGAAGATCTTCGCCGCCGCCCGCGAGCTGTTTGCCCGCGACGCCGAGGGGGTGCAGATGGAGGAGATCGCCAGCCACGCCGGGGTCGGGGTCGGCACGATCTACCGGCACTTCCCGACCAAGCAGGCGCTCCTGACCGAGATGGTCCGGACCAGGTTCTCGCGCTTCACCGAGATCGCCCTCGAGGCCGAGCGGATCGATGACCCCCGCGAGGCGGTCGAGACCCTGATCCGCCAGTCCTGCGTGGAAGTCGAAGGCGACGCCGGCTTCCAGCTCGCGATGATGTCCCCCGACGAGCTCGAGTGGGAAGGGATCGAGCAGGAGAAGGCGGCCTTCGCCGAGCCGGCCACCCGGATCATCGACCGGGCCGTCGAAAGCGGCGCCGTCCGCAGCGACTTCTCGTTCGCCGATTTCCCGATGCTGATGTGCGGCATCACCTCGACCATGTACTTCGCCCCGGCCGGGTCCGACTGGCAGCGCCACCTGGACCTGATCCTGGCCGGACTTCGCCCGGGCTGAGCGCGCCGCCGGGTAGGCTGGCGGAATGAGGATCGTTTACGGGGTAAACGGCGAGGGCATGGGTCACGCGACCCGCTCCGAGCTCGTCATCTCCGACCTGCTCCGGGACCATGAGGTCCGCGTCGTTGCCTCCGGAGCGGCGTATCGGTACCTGAGCGGGATCTTCGAGGATGTGAGCCAGGTCTTCGGCCCCTCGTTCGCGATGGACCAGGGAAGGATCCAGCGCTGGGCTTCCTTCACCGGCACTCTCTCTTCCGCCCGCAGGCAGCTGCCGGCCAACGTGAGGGAATGGATCTCGACCATCGACAAGTGGAAGCCCGAAGTCGCGGTCAGTGACTTCGAGCCGCTGACCGGCAACTACGCCCGGCTTTCCGGCACCCCGCTGGTCTGCGTCGACAACATTCACATGATCGACCGTTGCCGCCACGACCGCGAGATAACGGCGGGGGCCGTCGAGGACGTCCAGCTCGCCAGGGCGGTGACCCGGGCCATGGTTCCGCATGCCGGTGACTACGTGATTCCGACCTTCTTCTACCCGGAGTTGGCACGAGGCAGAACCAGCCTGGTCCCCTCGATCCTGCGCAACGCGATCATCGAAGCGGAACCGGTCCGCGGCGAGCATCTGGTCGTCTATTCCGGCGGCGGCAAGGACCTGATCGACACCCTGCGGGATGCGCCACTGCCGGTTCACCTCTACGGGATGCGCGACGGCGACGAGGTCGGGACCACCGACGGCGCGATCGAGTACCGGCCGCGCTCGATCGAGGGTTTCCTCGAGGATCTGGTCAGCTCCCGCGGCGTGATCACCGGCGGTGGCTTCTCGCTGCTGTCCGAGGCGGTCTACCTCGGCAAGCCGACCCTGGCGATGCCGCTCAAGGGCCAGTTCGAACAGCTGATGAACGCGCGATACCTGGAGCGCGAGGGCTACGGGACCTGTGCGCCAACGATCGACTCCGGCGAGCTGAACCGGTTTCTTTCCGGCCTCGACACCTTCCACGGCAAACTCTCGACTTACACGCAGGACGGCAACAAGGAGGCGCTGAAGGTGATCAGATCGACGGTCGAGGCGGCAGCGGGAAGAAGCCGGCGTGACCGGACCAAAGCCCGGCTGCAGGCCAGAAGGGTGCCGGGACTGTGAGTGGCAGGAAGGCAGCGGCAGCGATCGGGGCCGGGGTCGCAGCGGCGGCCGGGGTCGCCTTCTACGGCGCCCAGATACCGACCGCCCAGATCTACGGTCGCACGGTCTGCCGCGAACCCGGCGCCAGCAAGCGGCTCTGCCTGACCTATGACGACGGCCCGAACCCGGCCTGGACCCCGACCCTGCTCGACCTGCTCGACGAGCACGACGCCAAGGCGACCTTCTTCCTGATCGGAAAGTGGTCCGAACGGGAGCCCGAGCTGATCCGCGAGGTGGTCGCCCGCGGCCACGCGATCGGCAACCACACCTTCACCCACCCGACCATGCCGGCCAAATCCGACGAGCGGATCCGGGAAGAACTGGATGCCTGCCGCGAGGCGGTCGAGGCGGCCGGGGTGACCTTCACCGAGATCGCCGGGCGCAAGCTGATGCGACCGCCCTACGGCCGGCGGCGGCCCGGCACCCTGCGGGTCCTCAAGGAGAAGGGTTACCTCGGGATCACCTGGTCGATCACCGGTTACGACTGGCGGGAAAGCATCACCACCGAGAAGATCACCCGCAACTGCCTCAAGGCGGGCGAGGGCGACATCATCCTGCTCCACGACGGCTTCGACCGGGAACCGGCCTACGACCGTCACAAGTCGATCGAGACGACCCGGAACCTGCTCGAGCACTACCGCCCGCAGGGCTTCGACTTCGTGACCGTGCCGCAGCTGGTCGAAGCAGCCGGCACCGGGTCCCGTTACGCGGCCTGATGTTCGAAGACCTCAACATCACGCTCACCGTCCTGCTCTTCCTCTGGTGCTTCGGCCTCGGGGCCATCGAGATCGAGATCGAAGGCGGCTACGGATGGGCCGAGCGGCTCCCGACCTGGTACCTGAAGCGCGGCCGGACCGGCA
>JAIBCJ010000075.1 GCA_019694145.1 Solirubrobacterales bacterium
AGCGGCGCGATCTGGGGTATCCCGATCGGTCAGGGCGGCGAGTCAGGTTGCCCGATGATTTCAAACCTGCTACTTTGCGAATCAGTGAGAGCGCTCTCAGTCCAGTCAATGCTCTTGGCGGAGGATTCATTCGCCCGTCGACGGCACTCGAATTCTGATTTCGCGGAAGACGGTTCCCGGTGAGTACGGTCCGCGACTTCAGGGTGGCGACGGTCGGTGATTGTTGCATCGATCACTACCAGGACCAGGGCTGGTTCCCGGGCGGAAACGCTCTCAATGTGGCGGTCGCCTGGAACGGACTAGGAGCCAACGCGAGCTACATGGGTCCGGTCGGTGATGATGAGGCAGGAGCGTGGCTGCGGGCCGAGATTCTCAGGGCCGGTCTTGATGATTCCCTAATCGAAACGCTTCCTGGAGCCACCGGTCTGACCGAACTCAGTCTCGACGAGGACGGGGAAAAGCAGATTCTGGCCGAGCATTTCGGCGTCTCCGAGGCATTCGCCCCCGATCCTTCGAATATCGCGGTGCTCGGTCACACCGACTGGGTCCACGGATCGCTTTCGCCGAACGCCGCAGATCTGATCCGGGACTTCCGGGCGGATCGTCGTGGACTCAGCTTCGACTTTTCCGTCCGGCCGGTGACCGAAGGCCTCGAAGGCCTGGACGTTGCGTTCTATTCCTGGGAAGGTGAACCGGGTCCGGAAACCGATGCCCTTCTTGAGAGCGCTCTCCAAGGAGGAGCGAAGATCGCGGTGGCTATGTGTGGTCGCCACGGGAGCAGGGCTCGTGGCACCGGCGAGTCGGTTTCCGTGGCTGGCAACGAGATCCAGGCGGTCGACACCTGCGGGGCCGGTGACTCGTTCATCGCGCATTTCGTCATCGCGCACCTCGAAGGGTCAAGTCTCGAAGCAGCGATGCAGGCGGGTACCAAAGCCGGCGAGGAAATGTGCCGGAACCTCGGGGCCTGGCTGAACCATCGACCGGAGAAAGTGGCATGAGCACCGCAGCCGGGCCACTGGTCGAGATCAAGGGTCTGAAGAAGACGTTCGGGCACGTCGAGGCGCTCCGCGGAGTCGATCTCGAGATCGCCGAAGGCGAGGTGCACGCCCTGGTCGGAGACAACGGCGCCGGCAAGTCGACCGTAGTCAAGACTCTTTCCGGCGTCATCACTCCCGACGAAGGCGAACTCCGGGTGCGCGGACAGCGCTACGAATTCGGCAACCCCGGCGCGGCCCAGGCAGTTGGCATCGAAACCGTCTTCCAGGATCTGGCGCTGGCCGATTCTTTGCCGGCCGGGGAGAATGTTTTCCTCGGGCGGGAGCCGCTCAGGAAGGGATTTACCCGGCGGCTCGGCTTCGTCGATCGCAACGAGATGAGGGTACGTACCCGCAAGTACCTGACCGAACTCGGCGTCACCCTGCCTTCGCTGAACGAACCGGTGGGATCGCTCTCCGGGGGCCAGCGCCAGGCGGTAGCCGTGGCCAGGGCGGCGGTGTGGGGTTCGAACATGATCATCATGGACGAGCCGACCGCTGCCCTCGGCGTGAGGCAGACCGAGTTCGTGCTCGAACTGATTACCCGAATGCGGGACGAGAAGAAGCTCTCGATTCTCCTGATCTCCCACAACATGCCCGACGTCCTTCGGGTGGCCGATCGAATCTCGGTGCTGCGCCTCGGTCAGAGGGTCGCCACCTTCAAGAGTTCCGAGACCAACCTTCAGGACCTGACCCTGACCCTCGCCGGGATGGAAGGGCCGGAACATGAGTAGTCCGGAGACGACACGCTCAGGCAAGCGCCCGGCTGCCGGTCTCAAGGGAATCCTGGCCGGCATGCCGCGGGAACGGCTCGAAGACATTTCGATTGGTTCGGTCCTGCTGGTGCTGGTGCTGGTCTTCGCGATCCTGACTCCGACCGGAACGTTCCTGACCGTCGACAACCTGAAGAACGTGATGGTCAACGCCTCCACCCTGATGGTGCTCGCGGCGGGTGTTACGGTGCTGCTGATCGCGGGCGGTCTCGACCTTTCGATCGGTTCGGTGATCGTGTTCAGTTCGGTACTCACCGCGAAGGTGGTCGGGGGAATGTCAGGGGCCGAAGACGCGATTGCGACCGGCAACTACGACCACCTCGGGCTGGCTATCGGAGTCGGCGTCGTGGTAGCCCTGGCTTCGGGAGCAGCCTGGGGAGTCTTCAACGGCCTGATCATCGTGCGGCTCAGGATCCCGTCCTTCATCGCGACCCTGGGCACACTCGGGATCGCCCTCGGCCTGGCCCAGGTTCTGGCCGATGGGGTCAACGTCGCGAACATTCCGGTCCCGCTCCAGGAGAAGTTCGGACTTGGTCAGGCATTCGGAATCCTGCCCTGGCCGGTGGTAGTGGCCGCGGCAGTCACAGCCGTCCTGTGGGTTCTGCTTTCGAGGACCAGGTTTGGCCTCAGGAACTACGCGATCGGCTCGAACGCCGAGTCGGCGAGGCGGGCCGGCGTCAACGTCAACCGCCACATGTTCATCCTCTACGTGATGATCGGCGTCCTCGCCGGCATCGTGGCGACCATCGACGTCTCCCGCTTCGGCGTCGCCTCGCTTTCCGCCCATTCCCAGGATGCCCTGGCCGCCATCGCCGCCGCCGTGATCGGCGGCACCAGTCTGTTCGGCGGGCGCGGGCGGATGTTCGGAACCATCATCGGGGTGTTCATCCCGGCCGTTCTTCTGAACGGCTTCGTGATCTTGCAGATCGACCCGTTCTGGCAGAACGTGGCGGTCGGAATCGTCTTGCTCACCGCTGTGTACGTAGACCAATTACGGCGCAACAAGAACGCGTCGTTTTGAACAAGGAGGAGTAGATGTCGCTGAAAAACAAATGGAAGGCACTGGTGCTGCTGGTTGCCGTCCTGGCCCTCGGGGTCGTGGGGGTGGGCTGTGGATCCAGCGACTCCGACGGGTCGGGAGACCAGCCGAAGGTGACCCTAGAGTTGGCCCTTCAGTCCGGCTGTGCATTCTGTCTGGCGATCCAGCACGGAGCCGAGGATGCCGCCGAAGCCAATAACGTGGACCTGACCGTGCAGTCGCCGCCCAAGCCCGAAGTTGACTCGCAGGTCGAACAGCTGCAGTCGGTTGCCGCGACCAAGCCGGACGTTCTGATTCTCGAGCCGTTCGACGCCAACGCGTTGGTCGCTCCGGTCAAGCAGATCGTCGACGGCGGCGCCCAGGCGATCATGGTCGACACCGACATCAGCGACACGTCGCTGCGGATGAGCCTGGTTACCTCGGACAACACCGTCGGCGGCAAGGCAGCCGGCAAGGCGCTGGGCGAGGCCGTTGGCGGCAAGGGCGAGGTGCTCTACGTGGGCTACACCCCCGGCGCGACGGCTGTCGACGAACGCCAGCAAGGGTTCGACGACACCCTGGAAGCCGACTTCCCGAACGTCAGTCAGGCGACGCCCGTTTACGCGATTGATGATGCGGCTGCGGTAGCCACCAAGGTCTCCGCGACGCTCGAGTCGATCCCGGACCTGGCTGGCATCTTCGCCTCGACCGAGGCGGCGGCGATTGGTTCCGTGAACGCCCTGAAGTCGGCCGGCAAGGATGGCGACATCCCCGTGGTCGCCTATGACGGCGCCCCGGACGAAGTCCAGGCGTTGAAGCAGGGAACGATTTCCACCCTGATCGTCCAGAAGGCGTACGACATGGGCAAGATCTCGGTCGAGCAGGCTGCCGACTACGTGGAGAACGGGACCAAGCCCGATCCGGAAGTCACCAAGACCGGCATCGTCGTTGCCACCAAGGACAACATCGACGATCCGGAAGTCTCGAAGTTCCTGTACCCGGCCAAGTAGGTCAGTGAGGCCGGGCAATCCAGATACCGAATCCGCGGGCAACGAAAGTTGCCCGCGGAGCCCGGTCCCTTCAACGGCCGACTTCGTGATCGTTGGCGGCGGCTACGTCGGCCTTCACACGGCGATCGAGCTGGCGAGGACTGCACCGGGATCGCGGATCATCGTGCTCGAACGCGAACACTGCGGATTCGGCGCTTCCGGCCGTAACGGTGGGCAGGTGCACAGCTGGTGGAATCAGATCCCGACCCTGTCGACCATCTGCGGACGCGAGGAAGCAAAGCTCCTCGCCGATGAATCGGTGGCGGCCATTGAGCGGATCGGGGAGCTTTCGAACCGGCACCCCGAGGTCGACTTCAGGCAGTCAGGCTGGCTCTGGACGGCCTCAACCGAAGCACAGCAGGGAAGCTGGGACGCATGTCTCGCCGAGTGTGACGCGCAGGGTGTCGAACCCTTCGCGCAACTGAGCGGCGCAAGACTTGAAGAAAAGACGGGAACGAGCGTCACCCGGTCCGGGGTATTCGAATCTACCGGTGGGACGGTAAACCCCCAGGGACTTGTTGACGCGCTGAAGCAGGAAGCGACCGAACTCGGGGTCGAGGTCTTCGAAAGGACGCCGGTACTCGAGGTTTCCGGCCACGGACCGGCGTCGGTCAGGACCCCGAACGGGGATACCGCGGCGGGCAAGGTCATCCTGACCACCAACGCGTGGGCCGCCCGGAACCGAGCACTTCAGCCGTACCTTTACGTGGTTGGCTCGGACATCGTGCTGACCAATCCGCTTCACGAGATTTCCGACGAACACCTTCCCGAGGTCGGACTGGCGGCGTGTGATTCACAGCCGAGAGTGCTCTACTGGTCGCTTCGCGGAGATCGCCGGCTCGCATTCGGCCGTGGCGGCGGCAGGATCGCTCCCTTCAATCGCATCGGCCGGCACTCGGGCGGAGCGACAAGATGGCGTCGGGACGTAATCACTTCGATGAAACGCGTCTATCCGAAACTCGGGTCGGCCGAGCCCGCCACAGCCTGGTCCGGGGCGGTGGACCGGACCATCGACGGGTTTCCGATCTTTGGCCAGACCGACAGGCGGGGTCCCCTCTACGGGGTCGGCTGGAGCGGAAGCGGTGTGGTCGGGTCGGCCCTCGGCGGCAGGATTCTCGCTTCGCTCGCCTGCGAGCGTGACGACTTCTGGAGCGGCAACCGGCTCGTCACGAGGCGGCCAATCCGGCTCCCGCGCGAGCCGCTGCGAACGATCGGCGCGCATATCGTCAGGTCCGCCGTACGCCAGAGCGGCAAAGCCGAAGAGCAGGGAACGATTCCAAACCCGGTCACCAGGAAGGTGGCAGCGATGGCGCCGTCGCTGGAAGCAGATCCCGAGTCCGGGCCGGGAGCGAAACAGTGACCCGACCGGCCGACTTCATGATTCTGAGCGGGGAAAACATTCCGGATTACCTGGATGAGCGACCGCATCTCGGTGACCGTGTCGGCACGGTGACCCAGGTCGAGATGCCCGATGACGGCAACATCAACGGCGTCTACATCGTGCAGGGTGACCGTGGTTCGATCGTTCTGAAGCAGGGACTGCCCTGGGTCAGAATCATCGAGACTTGGGAGCTGACCGCCGAACGGACCACCCGCGAAGCGAACCTGTTCGAAAAGTGGACTCCCTTCGCCGAGGGACTCCTGCCGGAGATCTTCGATTTCGACGCGGACAACCACGTGCTGGCGATGGAGGACCTTTCGGGGTTCGCCATCCTGGCCGATGCCTTCGGTGCCGACGACCAGACCGCAAACGTCGAACGGGTGGGTCGCCTGCTCGCCAGGGCCTTTCTCAACACTTCGCCCTTCTTTCTCGACCCGGCGGAGTTCTCTGCCCGTCTCGTCGAGGCCGAAAATCCCGAACTGGCCGAGCTGATGGAACAAGTCGTGTTCGACCAGCCCTGGGAAAGCGAGCCGTTGGATCACTGCCACGCGGACCTGCACGAAGAATTCGGGGAGATGCTGGCCGACCCGTCGCTTCAGGCCAGGATCGGGGAACTCAAGTTCATCTTCCGGACGGTCCACGAAGGACTCATTCACGGCGATCTCCACACCGGCAGCGTCATGGTGGCCGGGGACGACCTTCGAGTCTTCGACGCCGAGTTCGCCCGGTACGGACCGATTGCGTGGGACGTGGGGGAGTTCATCGGGCACCTGAGGGTCGCTGCCGTTGCCCTCGAGTTCGAGGGTGACCTTGCCGGCGCAAAGGCCTGCGATTTGCTCACGGCCCGCTTCTGGGACGCGTTTGAGGAAGAGGTGCGCGACGGTTGGAGCCGGCGGACCGACCGGACGTTCCCCGACCCCTTCCTCGATCGCTGGCTCGTCGGCCAGTACGAATTGGCCATTCGCTTCGCCGGGGCCGAGATCGCCCGAAGGATCACCGGGGTCGGCAAGGCGAATCAGATCGATGCCCTGCCTGAGGCCCGGATGCTCGATGCCAGCCGCAAGCTGCTCGGCGAAGCGCGCCAGTTGATCTCGTCCGGGAGGCCCGCATGGATCTAGAACTGGAAGCTGCCGCGGCGACCGAAGCGGCCGTCATGGTCGGTCCGATGCTTCGCCGGTGTTTCGAGAACGGGGTCGTGGAAACCCGGAGCAAAGCAGTGCGTCAGGACGTGGTAACCCAGGCGGACCTCGACGCCGAACAGGCGATCATCGGCCACCTGAGGAGCAAGTGGCCAGAGGATGGCTTCCTGGGCGAAGAGAGCGGAAGCTCAGACGGCACATCGGCCCGGGTGTGGTGCGTCGATCCACTCGACGGAACCGCCAACTTCGCTGCCGGCTATCCCCGTTGGGCCGTTGCGATCGCGCTCTTGATTCGAGGCGAGGCAGTGCTGGCCGTCACGTTCGATCCTCTGCGAGAGGAGATCTTCGTCGCCCGGGAAGATGTCGGTCTGACTTCAGGCCCGGGTCTTTCGAATATGCGTGCGGTCGCCCGAATCGAGGATGCCCTGGTCGCGGACAACCGGCCGTACGATCACCGCGAGCCGGCCCAGCCCCTGGAGATGGAGTTCCGTCGGTCGCGGGGCCGGCGCGAGTCCGGTTCGATGGCTCTCGACTTTGCCTGGCTCGCGGCAGGCCGGCTTGACGTGGTCAGTTACGAGCGCTCGGAGCGGCTCTGGGACTACATCGGCGGCGAGCTCCTCGTAGCCCAGGCCGGAGGCGAAATACGAATCGCCGACCCGGCTCGTGACATCGCCGTCGCTGCCAGCCCCGAACTTGTCGAATACCTGTGCCCGACGAAGGATGAGTAGATGACTGGACAGCCTGAAGCAATGAGATTCGACATCGATTGGCACAGGAGGGCGGAGCAGATCGAGCTCGAGGGGCGCGCCTTCATCGACGGCTCGCACGCCGATGCGATTTCGGGCGGGCAGATGGAGACCGTCAAACCGAGAGACGGGTCTGTGCTCGCCAGGATTGCCGCATGCGACGCGGCCGACGTGGATGCGGCGGTCAGCGCGGCGCGCAGGTCGTTCGAGTCGGGCCAGTGGTCCGAAGCTCATCCCCGGGTACGCAAGCGCGTGCTCCACGAACTGGTCGATCGGATCCAGGCCGACCGGGAAGAGATCGGTCTGTTGATCTCGCTGGAAATGGGCAAGCCGATCACCGACGCGATCGGTGAAGTTGATTCCTCCTGTCGCGAGCTCGCCTTCTTCGCCGAAGCGGTGGACAAGGTTTACGGAAATACGGTTCCCACCGATGCGAAATCACTCGGCATGTCGGTGCGCGAGCCGAAGGGAGTGATCGGGGCCGTCACGCCCTGGAACTTCCCCCTGATGATGCCGATCTACAAGGTCGCTCCCGCGCTCGCGGCTGGAAACTCGATCGTGCTGAAACCGGCCGAGCAATCTTCGCTGGCGGCGATCAGGCTGGCCGAGCTTGCCTCCGAAGCCGGTCTTCCGGACGGCGTCCTCAACGTCGTGCCGGGAACCGGCGAGAAGGCCGGGCGGTCGCTGGGCCTCCACATGGACGTCGACGCGATCACGTTCACCGGTTCGACTTCGATCGGCAAGGCCTTCCTCGCCTATTCATCCGAGTCGAACATGAAAGGCGTCTGGCTGGAATGCGGCGGGAAGTCTCCCAACGTGGTGCTGGCCGATGCGCCCGACCTCGACCGGGCCGCAGAGTTTGCCGCGGAGACGATCTTCCACGGTGCCGGTCAGGTCTGCAACGCGGGATCCCGACTCATAGTCGAGCGACCGATCTATGAAGACTTCGTAAGTCGAGTTGCCCGGGAAAGCCTCAAGTGGGCGCCGGCAGACCCGCTCGACGCCTCGGCGAAGATGGGCCCACTGGTCGACCGGCCGGCCCTCGACCGGGCTCTCGGTTACGTGTCCGCCGCAAAGTCCGACGGGGCGACCGTGGTCAGCGGCGGAGGCGAGACCCTCGAGGCCACAGGGGGGTACTTCATGGAACCGACGATTCTCGGCTCGGTCGACAACTCGATGCCGGTTGCGCAAGAGGAGATCTTCGGCCCGGTGCTCGCCGCGATCGAGCTGGAAGAACGGGGCGAGGCCACGCGACTCGCCAATGGCTCGAGATACGGACTCGCCGCCGCGATCTGGACCTCGGACTTTGGCCGGGCCCACCGCGTCGCGCGCGCCCTCAAGGCGGGAACCGTTTACATCAACTGCTACGACCGCGGCGATAATTCACTTCCCTTCGGGGGTTTCAAGGAGTCGGGGATCGGCGTTGACCGGTCGCTCGCCGCGATGGAGAAATACTCGAACCTGAAGACGATCTGGGCCGACATTTCATGAGCGAAAGAGACGGAAACATGACCGACGGTCGGGTGACTCTTCAGGATGTGGCCTCGCTCGCCGGTGTTTCCCAGGCTACGGCCGGCCGGGCACTGGGCGGCTACGGGTCGATCAGCGAGGATTCCCGCCAGCGCGTCGAACAGGCGGCGACCAAGCTGGGGTACCGAACCAACGCCGTCGCCCGGGCGCTCGCCTCGGGCACGACCAAGAGCATCGGGCTGGTAATCGGCGACATCGAAAATCCGTTCTTCGCAACTGTGGCCCGCGGACTTTCCGATGTAGTTCAGGAAGCGGGCTACACCGTGGTTCTGGCAAACGCCGACGAAAACTGGGACATGGAACGTCAGGCGCTCGAGGTTTTCGACACCCGCTCGGTCGACGGTCTGGTCGTCGCTCCCGCGCCCGGTTCGGACGCGAGTTCGATCGAGAAGCTGGGCAACCGGATTCCACTGGTCGTGATCGACCGCGACCTGCCCGGACTTGACGTCGACTCGGTGCTGGTCGACAACGTTGCCGGGGCCGCCAGCGCGACCCGACATCTGGTCAATCTCGGCCACCGCGAAATCGGGCTGGTTACCGAGCCGCCCGTCATCTCGTCGGTTCGCGAGCGAATCCAGGGCTACGAGCAGGTGCTCGAGGAAAACGGTTTAGCGACTTCCCCGTCCTTACGAGCGGAAGGCACGCCCAGACTTGAAGGCGGCCTGCTCGCTGCCACTGAACTGCTGAACTCTCCCGATCGCCCCCACGCGATTTTCGCCACCACCAACACGATGACCGCAGCGGTTCTCGCGGCGGCGGCGGAACTCGGACTGAAGATTCCCGAAGACCTGTCGCTCGTCGGGTTTGACGATTCGGAGTGGATGCGGCTCGTGTCCCCGCCAATAACCGTGGTCCGGCAACCGGTCTATGCGCTGGGCCAGGCAACCGGACGGCTGCTGAACGACCGGATCAACGGCTGGACGGGAGATCCGAAACAACTCCGCCTGAAAACCGAACTGGTCGTCCGGGAATCCTGCCGCAAGTGGCAGGAGCCTTCCTGACCCAGGTCAATAACCCCGATCAACATGCGCATGAACAAGGTGAATGATGCTTAATTTCGATGTAGACAGATACCTGGATATCCAGTCCGGCGCGGTCAACCTCGCCGAAGGACTGGACCGGACAATCGGCGACCTGCTGGACGGGGGCAAGAAAACCTTGATCTTCGCCGGAGCGGGAGGGGCCGGGATGCTGATGCAGCCGGCGGCGCAACTGCTTATGCGGCGATCCCGCTTCCCGGTCTTCTGGGACCGGCCAGCCGAAATGATGGCGATCAGGCCCGTTTACTTCGACGAGAACGCGGTCGTGATCATCCCCTCACTGTCAGGGACCACGATGGAGAGCATCGAACTGGTCGAAGCCAGTCGGGAGGTCGGCGCCGTCACTATCGCCCTGACCGGTCACGAGGATTCACCCATCGCCGGGTCGGTCGATCACAACTTCACCAACTTCGCCGAAGATGACACCTCGTCGGAGTCGTTCTATCTCCAGTCCCTGCTTGTCGCGCTTTCGGTGCTCCGGCGGGAGCCAGACAGGGTTGACTACGACTCGGTCGTCAGCGAACTGAAGAAGCTTCCCGAACTGCTCGTTGACGCAAAGGCCGCTTTCGAAGATCGCGCCGAGGAGTGGGCCGAAGCCTTTCGCGACGAGGATTACCACATCATTTCCGCCGCCGGGCCGCTCTGGGCGGAAGCCTGGTACTACGGGACCTGCATTCTCGAGGAGATGCAGTGGATCCGGACCCGGCCGATTCACGCAGCGGATTTCTTCCACGGCACGCTCGAGTTGCTCGAGCCCGAAGTCAGCTTGATCCTGCTGAAGGGAAGCGGACCCTCTCGGGAACTCGAGAACAGGGTCGAGGAATTTGCCGGGACGATCTCAAACAAGGTACGAGTCCTGGACACGGACGATGTCGATATGCCGGGGATATCGGACCCCGTACGGGAAATGGTCTCACCCGCAATTGCCTCCGCGTTGCTGGAACGGGTCAGCGCCCACCTCGAAGTCAAGCGGGATCATCCACTGACTACCCGCCGCTACTACAGGAAAGTCGCCTACTGAAGCCCTTTGAGAACCAGGACGTGGATTGAATCACCCAGTGAGCGAATCGAAGGCGAGAAGCTGGATCGAGTTTCCCCGCGCATTTCGCCCGTCTGCTGCGCTTTCGTCTCCATTTCGTCACCCAATTGTTGCTATGAAGTCTTGTTTCGTCACACCTTTTCGCGCATGGTCGGGGCATGCCGAAGAAGACCGAAACACCACTTGTTATGGGTACTGTCTCCCAACGGCGAGAGCCCGTCTGGGATCCCCTCGAATACATGATTGGCTCGCGAGCCCGCGAGTTCATGTGGATGTTCGAGGTCGAGATGGAGGATGGGACGGCGGTCCAGGCCTACAAGCACGTCTTCACGCGAAAGTACTTCCACCTGGGGAGTGACGGTCGATCGTTCGAGTTCCGAAGCTTTGGGGGCGAAGGGCCCTCGGGGTATGAGCAGGTTCCCTTCCTGAGGACAGCCGGAATGGTGCTTTGGCTGTATGACCAGGAGCGGGAGACTCTTTGGAAACCCGGCGAACGTGAGTACTGCAACTGCCCGCTGAACTGCTGGGACTAAATCTCGGAGGCCAGGGAGGGGTCGCCTTGTTCTCCGGCGTCCTCCCAG
>JAIBCJ010000076.1 GCA_019694145.1 Solirubrobacterales bacterium
CTGAAACGACGACGCGGCTGTCCCGGTCCCTGAACGAGCCCGGTTCTGTGGCCGCCACAGCCCTACTGCTCGGCGGGCTTGTCTTCGGCGGGGGCGTCGGTGGGGGCCGCCGACGTGGCGGTGGCGGCGGCCTCCGGGGCAGGCTCGTCCTTCTTCCAGAACATGAGCTTGCTCTTCAGATTGCTGCCGAAAGTGCGAATGGCGGCGCCGATTCCGGCAACTCCGGCCAGAACTGCGGCGAGGGCAGCGCTGACGCTGCCGGGGTCCAGATAGGCAAAAATGTGCATTCGTGATCCTCTCGTGGGCGGGATCGACCGTTGCCTGACTTTCCTGAGCAGGCCCCGACCGACCGCGAAATGTTACTCAATCGTGACCAGAGGGTCCCCGGACGCGACGGCATCGCCAACGGAAATGCTGACCTTGGTGACCTTTCCGGCCTTGTGAGCGGTGATCTCGTTTTCCATCTTCATCGCTTCGATCACGCAGATCAGGTCGCCTTCAGCCACCTCGGCGCCTTCGGCGACTTCGAGCTTGAAGATCGATCCCTGGAGCGGTGAGGCAAGCACGGGGCCGCCTCCGCCGCCTCCGCCACCGGCGCGCTTCTCGCGCTTCGGCTTGGGTCCTCCGGCTCCGGGCGCGGCGCCGGCGGCGGCAAAGCCGGTCGCTTCGCCGATCACCTTGACGTCAAAGCGCTTGCCGGAAACCTCGACCAGGTAGTCGCGGGCAACCTTTTCGGCTTCGCCGTCAGCCGGCTCGGGGATCGAAGTGTCCTCGGGGGCGGTGGTCTTCAGCCACTTCTTGTCTTCGGTCAGGTCCTTGCAGGTCTCGCCACGGGCCCACTGTTCGGTCCGGAGGATCGTCTTGTGGAACGGGATCAGGGTCGAGAGCGGCGCGATCTCGTACTCGTCGAGCGCCCGCAGCATCCGCCTGGTCGCGGCCTCGCGGTCCTTGTCCCAGACGATCAGCTTGGCGACCATCGGGTCGTACATCGGGGTGACCTCGGAACCGGCCTTGACGCCGGAATCGACCCGGACGCCCGGACCGGAAGGCTCGTCGTAGACCTCGATCGGGCCCGGAGCGGGGGCGAAGTTCATGTGGGCCTTCTCCGCGTTGATGCGGCATTCGATCGCCCAGCCGTCGATCTTCACGTCTTCCTGCTTGAGGCTCAGTTCCTCGCCGTAGGCGATCTTGATCTGCTCCCGGACGATGTCGACCCCGGTGATCTCCTCGGTCACGCAGTGCTCGACCTGGACCCGGGTATTCATCTCGAGGAAGAAGTACTCGTCGCCGTGCTGCATGCCTTCGATCGTGCCGGCCGAGAAGTAACCGACGGCGCGGGCCGCGTCGGTCGCGATCTTGCCGATCCGCTCGCGCATCTCTTCGTCCACATGCGGGCCGGGGGCCTCTTCGATCAGCTTCTGGTGCCGGCGCTGGATCGAGCAGTCGCGCTCGGCGAGGTGGATCACGTTGCCGTGCTTGTCGGCCAGCACCTGGACTTCGACGTGGCGCGGGTCCTCCAGGTAGCGCTCGATGTACACGCGGTCGTCGTTGAAGAACTTCATTCCTTCGCGGCCGGAGCCCTCGAAGGCCTCCTGCAGATCGTCCGGGGTCATGGCGACGCGGAAGCCCTTGCCGCCGCCGCCACCGACCGCCTTGCAGGCGACCGGGTAGCCGGCCGCTTCGGCCTGGGCGCGGGCCTCATCGAGGTCCTTGGCGGGCTCCGTCGCGCCGGGCACGATCGGCACGCCGGCCTTCTCCATCACTTCGCGGGCCATCGTCTTCGAACCCATCGCGTCGATCGCCGAGGCGGGCGGGCCGATGAAAACTATCCCGGCATCTTCCAGTGCCCGGGCGAAGTCCGCGTTCTCGGCCAGGAAGCCGTAGCCGGGGTGAACCGCCTCGGCCCCGGAGTCCTTCGCGGCCTGGATGATCTTCTCGATCGAGAGGTAACTCTCGGCCGGAACCGCCGGTCCGATCAGGAAAGCTTCGTCACAGGCTTTGACGTGCGGAGCATCCCGATCCGCCTCCGAATAAACGGCGACGGAGGTAATCCCCATCTCCTTGCAAGCCCGGGCGACACGGATAGCGATTTCGCCACGATTGGCGATCAGGATCTTCGAAAACATAGCCCGGGCAGTCTATTTATCCGCCCCGGTCCCGGCTTTGCCCCCGCCCCCTCCCAGCCAGCCCGCGCAGAGCCATCCGATCCAAGCCAGCCCCAGAATCGAGAAGGCAAAAGTGGCCATATAGCGCTCCATTTAGCCTTCTCGGCGGTGGCGGCTCGAACCGGCGAGTTCAAGGCAGGCTTCGCGGGCGTTTCAGGCTCCCGGGACGTTGCACAATTGTCACCCTTATAGAGCCACGTGTGAGCATTTCTCGGGCAGGCTTGGGCCGATGAATTCGGTCTCCGGGGAAAGTCCATCCAGCGCCATCGAGCTTGACCGGCTTTGGCAGTTCATGTCCCGGCGCCGTCATGTTGCCGGGAGGGATGAACTCATTCGTCATGGATTCAGTCCGTCCAGGATCAAGAATTGGCTCAGAGGCAGGCGGTTGACCAAACTCTTCCACGGCATCTATGCCTACGGGCGGGACATAGAGACCAGAGAGTCGGCCTGGCGGGCGGCTCTCCTGGTTGCGGGTCCCGGTTCTGCCCTGACCTCACGGAGTGCCCTGGAGCTCCTGGGGGCGGCGCGCCTCTTGACTCCGATCCCGCCAGTGATCCACGTGGCTACATCCAGAGACCGCGCTGGCAGGCACCGAGGGCTGTCGCCCGCTCTCAGGAACACCTGGGTCTATGTGGTCCGCCGACGGTTCGACCCGGGTGACCTGCGCGAGAGAGGCGGCCTTGCGGTCGTGCGAGCAGCTTTGGCCCTGCTCGACTTTGCCGTAAGTGCTCCTGACACAGACGTGAAATTCGCTTTCCTGGAGTTGTGCCGACTCCGGTTGTTTGGCGAAAAGGACGTGCAGTTCTGCTTCCGCCGGTCAGTGGGAAAACGAGGCGCGCTAAAGGTGAGGCCGTTGCTCGGGTTGTGGGTGCCGGAACTGAACCGGATCAAGTCCGTACTCGAGGGGCTGTTTCTCCTGTCGTGGGTGCCGCGACGGTGGAAGCTGCCGGAGGTGAACGTGAAGATCTTCGGGCGAGAGGTCGACTTCCTTTGGCGAAAAGAAGGTCTCGTGCTGGAGCTCGACGGAGATGCCTTCCACACCGATCCCATCGCCAGGCAACGGGACCTGGAAAAGGCCCGTTTCCTGGAAAGCAAGGGACTTACGGTCATCCGGATCACCTGGAAGGAGTTCATGGAAGATCCGGACGGTGTGGTCGAGCGGATTGCCCGCGAACTCGGACTGGTCTGAGAGTCCCGCCAGCGAAGTGGTCGAGCGGCTGGGTGATGAGCCGAGAAGGCTGAATGGAGCGCTATATGGCTACTTTTGCCTTCTCGATTTTTGGGGAGGGAGTTCGAGGGGGATTGAGGGGAGGAGGGGTTGAAACGGTGGGGGCTTGTGGGGCGGAGCGGAATTCAGGGGTGGAGCTTAGGATTCGGGGGGATGATCGAACTTCAGTCTCATTCCGTTGTCTCTGATGGCCAGCTTGAACCGGCGGGGGTAGTCGAGGAGGCGGCGAAGGCCGGGGTCGAGGTGCTCGCCCTGACCGATCACGACGGGGTGGCGGGTGTGCCGGAGGCGGTCGAGGCCGGGGCGCAGCTCGGAGTGGAGATCGTGCCGGCGGTCGAGATGTCCTCGGTTCACGAGTACGCGGAGGACCTTCACATCTGCGGCTACTGGGTCGACGTGGAGAAGATCACCCCGGCCTGTCAGCGGGCCCAGGAAGAGCGGCGGAACAGGGCGAAGGAGATCGTCCAGAACCTGCGCGACCACGGCTTCGACCTGACCTTCGAGGATGCGGTCCGCGAGGCGGGCGCCGCCGACGCGATCGGCCGACCTCACATCGCCAAGGCGGCCGGGGCGACCGGCAACCTCGGCCCATTCTTCGAGGAGTGGCTGGTGCCGGGGGCAAAGGCGTTCGTCTCCCGCAAGTGGCCGGACGCGAACGAGGCCTGCGCCCTGATCCGCGAGGCCGGCGGCGTGCCGGTGATCGCCCACCCCTACTGGGACATCAAGGTTCCGGAGCAGGTCGAGGAGCTGATCCGCGCCCTCGACATCGGTGGCATCGAGGTCTTCTACCCGTCTCATACCAGGGCCCAGACCAAGCACCTCCTGGACCTCGCAAACGAGCTGGGCGTGACCGCCACCGCCTCATCCGACTACCACGGCCCCACCCACAAGACCTTCAGCCGCTTCGGCGCCTACCAGACCTACGACCTGGGCCAGCCCGAAGTCCCCCCCAGGCCGGCACCCTGACCTGAACCCCCGCGGGATCCCTTCCCGCCGGCCCTTCCCCATGTCCGGGCAGCCGCGGATGGAGCCACCGGGGGCGGGGCTCCACCGCGACTCTGGTCCGGGCTCTCCCGCCCGGAAGCTTTCAGCCGCCCGAAACGGGGGCGGTGGGGAGGCCGAGCCCGACCCAGTCCTGGATCCCGCCGCGGTAATAGGCGAGAGATTCGGGCTCGACCCCGGCGTCCAGCAGCCTTCCCACCGCTCTGGGGGTTGCCGCACACTGCGGCCCGTTGCAGAAGAGCACCGTCACGCTTGCGGGATCGAACACCTCCAGGTGGTCGGTGATCGTCTCCCAGGGCAGAACCAGCGAGCCGGGGATCGTCCCGCTCGCCGATGCGTATTCAGGCAGCCGGGTGTCGATCAGACGCCCGCCCGCCTCGATGTGCGCGATGACTTCCAGCTCACCCCAGGTGGGAATCCCGGGGTGGAGCCGCTGCGGCTGGATCGTGCCCCACCAGGGGTCGATCGTGATCTGTCCGTCGGCATCGACCAGCGGGACCCGGCTGGGCTCGTGCCCGGCCGGCGCCTCGGCGCGTTCGATGGTAAGGAAAACGGACATGGCCAAAGTATATCACTACACAACTAAACAGTTGTTTATAGAGGGAAGAAGGGGCGGGCTCGAAAGCCCGCCCCGGCGAAGTACGTTTTCGCGGTTGCCTACGAGGCGACGACCGCCGGGATGAGCTGGCGCTCTTCCAGGTAGGCGAGCAGCCTGGCAGCCGATTCCTCCGGCTCCTCTTCCGCGGTCTTGAGGGCGATCTCCGGATTCTCCGGTGCCTCGTACGGGTCGGAGACCCCGGTGAATTCCTTGATCTCGCCGGAGAAGGCCTTGGCGTAGAGACCCTTCACGTCGCGTTCGGCGCAGACTTCAACCGACGCCTCGATGTAGACCTCGATGAAGCGGTCACCCATCAGCTCTCGAGCCTCGTCGCGGAGTGCCCGGTAGGGCGAGATCGCGGCAGTGATCACCGGGACGCCGTTGCGGGAAAGCAGGTCGGCGACGAAGGCGATCCGGCGGATGTTGATGTCACGATCCTCCTTCGAGAAGCCGAGGCCCTTCGAGAGGTTTTCGCGAACGATGTCACCATCGAGAATCTCGAGCTTGGAGCCGCGGTCGGTCAGCTCCCTGGCGACGATCTCGGAAATGGTGGTCTTGCCGGCACCGGAGAGGCCGGTGAACCAGAGGGTGAATCCCTTGCTGTCTGACATTGGTTAGTTGTCCTCCTTGTAAGCGTCAATCAAGATCTGGGCGACCTCGGGGCGCGAGAACTCGGGCGGCGGCATTTCGCCGTTGCCAAGCATCTCGCGGACCTTGGTGCCGGAAAGGAAAAGGTGCGCTTCGGCATCGTGAGGGCAGGTCTTGTTCGAAGCCAGGCCCTCGCATTCGTTGCACCAGAAGGTGTGCTCGAACATCAGCGGCTCGATCCCGAGCTCGTCGATGTCGATTCCTTCGAAGATCTTCTGGGCGTCATAGGTGCCGTAGTAATCACCGACGCCGGCGTGGTCGCGGCCGACGATGAAGTGGGTGCAGCCATAGTTGCGACGCACGATCGCGTGGAGCACGGCCTCACGGGGGCCGGCGTAATGCATCTTCGAGGGGTTGACCCCGAGGATCACCCGGTCGTTCGGGTAGTAGTCCTCCATCAGCAGTTCGTAGCACTTCATCCGCACGTCAGCCGGGATGTCGCCGGCCTTGGTCTTGCCGATCAGCGGGTGAATGAAGAGACCGTCGGAAACCTCGAGCGCCGCCTTGGTCAGGTACTCGTGGGCGCGGTGAATCGGGTTGCGGGTCTGGAAAGCCACGACCCGCTTCCAGCCGCGGTCGGCGAAGGCCTGCTTCGACTCGGCCGGGGTCAGGTAGCGGCGCTGGAAGGCTTCCTCGTGATCGGGCAGGGCGTCGACCTCGATCGGGCCGGCGAGGCAACGGGCGCCCTCCTCGCGGATCGCAGCGACCCCGGGGTGCTCCTGGTCGTTGGTCTGGTAGACCGACTTCGCTTCATGCTCGACGTCGCGCTCGAAGATCTCCTCGATCGTGATCCGGCCGAGCGCCTTGCCTTCGTCCGAGGTCAGGCTGACCACGTCGCCAACCTCACATTCGAGGTCGGTGGCCAGGGTGATCGGGATCGGCCAGTAGTCACCGTCGGCGGTCCGCATTTCGTCGCAGACACGCTGCCAGTCCGCCGAGCCCTGGAAGCCGGTCAGGGGTGCGAAACCCCCGTTCCCGATCATTTCGAAGTCTGCGGTTTGACGCTCGGACAGCTGGAGGGCAAGTTCAGTCATGGTTTGGTTCATAAGGAGGAGGGAATGTTGACAGGAACGGTGAAGAATCGGACAGCCTAGCCGTTATGGGCGGCAAATGCCGTCCGACAGCGGCTAGTTGATGCCGCACTCCGTCTTGCCCGAGCCGGACCAGCGCCCGTCACGGGAAGACTGGCCGGGCAAAACGGGACGGGTGCAGTGGGTGCAGCCGATCGAGGGATAACCCTGATCGTGCAGGGGGTTGTAGGGGATTCCGTGCTTGTGAAGGTAGGTCCAGACGTCGCGTTCGGACCAGTCGGCGATCGGGTTCAGCTTCCAGATGTTGAACTTCCTGTCCCACATGAACTTCGGCGAGCCGGCCCGCGTTGCCGAATCCTCGCGCCGGATCCCGGCGACCCAGCAATCGACTCCGGATGCGAGCGCCCGGGCCATCGGATCAACCTTGCGGATGCCGCAGCAGGCGTCCGGGTCGCGCTTCCAGAGCTGGTCACCGAACTCGCGGGCCTGCTCCTCGGGGCTGATGTTGTGCCAGCGCTCGAACTCGACTCCGAAATGCTCGGCCAGCCGGTCTCGGGTCTCGTAGGTCTCGGGGAAGAGGAAGTCCGTGTCGATGTAGAAGAAGCGGGCTTCGGGGTTGATCTCGGTGGCGAGGTGCATCACCACCGAGCTGGTCTTCTGGAAGGAGCAGGCGATGTACATGTCCTGCCCGAACTGCTCGAAGGCCCACTCCAGCAGCTGGCTCGCATCCAGCGGCTCGACCCGGGTGGCCTCCGCCTCCGCGTCAAAGCGCGCGGCCAGGACGCGAGTGGCCTCCTCGGCCTTGCGCGCCGCTTCGGCTTCCGCCGGAGTGAGTGTGCTGGACGGCTCCATCAAGGTTTCCTAGACGGCGCACTCGCCTTCGCCGCGCTCGACCTTGTACGGGTCGGAGCGCTGCCAGTCGATGAACATCTGCATGGTGTCGAGGCTGAAGTCGACCGGCATGGTCAGGTCCTTCACTTCTTCTTCCATGCGGGCGGTGCCGACCCGCTCGACATACGCGTTGAAGATCTCGCCTTCCTCGCGATCGGTCTCGTAGAGGCGAATCCACCGCTCGACCGCATCCGGAACCCGGCGGGCGGGCAGGCGGGACTTGAGGCGGGTGCCGTAGATCGTGTCCCCGTCGGTGTACTTGCCGGCGAGGTGCGGCACGTAGGCCGGGATGGTCTTGTCGCCGACCTTCAGCGACGCGCCGTAGAAGCCGATGTTGGCGATGTGATGCTGGCTGCATCCGTTCGGGCAGCCGCTCATCTTGATGTGGATGTCGCGGGTCAGGGGGTCGGTGATGTCCATCGACTCGACCCGTTCCTGGATCGCCTGGTTGAGGCCCATCGAGGAGGTGATGCCCATCTTGCAGGAGTCGGTGCCGGGGCAGGAGACTACGTCGGTGATGCGGCGCGGGCCGACGCCATCGAGCCCGAGTTCGGCGAGCCGCTTCCAGACGTCGTAGAGGGATTCCTCGCGAACCCAGCGCAGGACGATGTTCTGCTGAACGGTCATCCGGGCGAAGCCGCCGGTGTAGTCCCGCATGATCTGGCCAAGGCCGCGGAACTGCTCCGGGGTGAGGTCGCCACGGACCACCTTGACCTCGACCGTGTGGAAGCCCTCCTGGCGCTGCGGCTGGACGTTCGCTTCGAGGTAGCGGTCGAATTCGGCGCGGTCGCCGTTCGGCGAGCCGCTCGGGGGCAGGGGCTCGGTCAGCGAGGCTTCCTCGTCGACGTCGAAGACCAGGTGGTCGATCGTGAAATCACGCTCGTTCACCCAGTCGCCCTTCAGTTCCTCGTCGACCATGCGGCGGACCTCTTCGATGCCGACCTTGTCGACCAGGACCTTGATCCGGGCGCGGGCCCGGTTCGGGCGCAGCCAGGCCTGGCGGTCGTAAACCCGCAGGATCGCTTCGGCGTGCTTGAGGTAGTCGCCATTTTCGGCCTCGACGAAGTCGTAGATCGTGGGGGCGACGCGGGGCATGATCGAGGTGCCGCCGCCGACCCGGATCTCGAAGCCCTTGACGCCGTCCCTGATCCGGCTGAGGAAGGCGATGTCATGGATGCCGCTCATCGCCCGGTCGGCGTCGGAACCGGTGAAGGAAGTCTTGATCTTCCGCGGCATCAGCTGGGTCGTGGGGTGCCGGACGAAGTAGCGGGTGTAGGCGCCTGCGTACCTGGTCGGGTCGAAGATCTCGTCTTCGGCGACGCCGGCCCAGGGGTCGCCGGTCACGTTGCGGACCGTGTTGCCGCAGCCCTCGCGGGACGAGAGGCCGCTGGGGGCGAGGTCGCGCAGCATGTGGACCATCTGGTTCAGCGGGATGTGGTGGATCTGGATGTTCTGCCGGGTCGTGATGTGACCTTTGTTGAGCGGCGCGTAGGTCTCGACCGCGTCGGCGAAGGCATCCATCTGCTCCGGGGTGACGCCGCCGAAGGGGAGCTTCACGCGAACCATCTGCACGCCGGGCTGGCGCTGGCCGTAGACGCCCTGCTTGAGGCGGAACCCGATGAACTGGTCCTCGGGGGTGTTGCCGTCCAGGAACTCGTTCGCCTCACCCTCGAAATCGACGAACTCCTCTTCGATGATCGGGATGATGTGACCGGGGACGTTCTCGTAGGTCTCCGGGTTGGTCAGCGTTCCCAGCCGGCCCTTGCCTTCCTGGAGCTTGCCTTCCTCCTGCTCGATCCCCTTGTCACCGGGCTTCGGCTTGGGCTTGTCGGCGGGCTTCGGTTTGGACGGGGCCGAAGTGGGCTCCAATTGGGTTTCCTCCTGCTGCGAAAAAGGCTTGGTTGCTGACGTGGGCTGACAACGGTAGCAAAAAGACCAAAACCTGACCGGATTTCATGTAATTAGCAGTCGGGCCGGTCCGACCGACCCTCGAGTGGCTACCCGTACCTGTCTATGGACCGGTTCTGCAGGGTTCGGGTCGGCAGTGCTTCCCGAAAACCTCCGGAATGAGGAGCGCAGCGACGGTTTTCGGGAAGTACTGCCGTTCCGGGCCCCGTCGTCAAGCCGCTCGGCTAGTTGCCTGCTGCTCTGGCGCGGGCTTCGAGGATGGCGGCGGCTTCGCCCGGTTCGGCCACGTAGCCGTCGGCCGGCTCGATCGGCTGGCCGTCCTCGATCCACTGGACGATGCCGCCGGTCAGGTTCACCACGTCAAAGCCGGCTTCGGAGAATGCCTGGGCCGCCATGCCGGAACGGTTACCGACCCGGCAGTAGAAGATGACCGTTCCATCCTGCTCGATCTCATCGCGGCGGTCGAGCAGCTCCTCGAGCCCGATCCGCTCGGAACCGGCCAGGCGCGCAGCCTCGTGCTCATGCGCGGTCCGCACATCGATCAAACGCGCACCAGCCGCAATCAGTTCCGCCACCTCGGCAGAACTCCGCTCGTAAGGCTGGACTTCGGTTGCTTCTTCGTCACTCATGGGTCCGGAAAGGTAGCAGGGAGGACAGGCCTGGCCCACCCCAGGCAGAGCCCCTCCCAACCATCAATTACTTCAAGTGGGAGGGGCGGGTGTCAACTGGAGGGCGGGTCGGACCCCGCCCGACTCCTGTTCTCCTAAGTTACGTCCTTGCCTTCGATCAGGAACGCGACGCGGACGTGGGCGCGGTACTCGTCAAGGTTTTCCCCGCGGATGCCGGTCGAGACGATGTCCACGGCGCGGATGTTGCGAAGCGAATCCTGGGCCTGCTTGAGCGCCTGCTGGGCTGCGTCATCGGTTGAAACCCGTGAGCTGCCAACCAGCTCGATGATCTTCACTACCGCCATGAACTCCTCCTCGGTCGATTTGACTCGATGCTAGTTGCTCGCGCGAAGAAGTGCGAGGGGGCGGAGCAGCGGGACTCGTCAGAGCGTGCCGAAGGGCTGGCCGGGGCCGAAAGCTTCCTTGGCCGAGACCCCGTCTTCGAGGGCGGCCTTCAGCCAGGGATTCATCCCGGCCGGTTCGGTCGCGGGGGCGATCGCGGTGTCCTGCGAAAAGCGCTGAATCGCCGCGGCGATCGCGGCGGCTTCCTGCGGGGTCGTGGACTGGCTGATCGTGATTTCGCTCATGCGGCGTCAGATTCTATGCTCGCCCGCTCCCGCGACGGCCGCCGATAGGCTGCGCCCATCGTGGGAGCCGGTTTCAGTGAGGGCATGAAGACTGCGCGAGCCGCCCGGATTCTCTTCGGGGTGGCGCTTCTGGCATCGGCCGCCTTGCTGCTTCACTACCGGCTCGACATCGGTTTCGTGGCCGACGACTGGGCCTTTCTGAGGGATCGCAGCCTGGGCGGGCTCGATTCGCTGCTGATCCCGGAGAACGAGAACATCGTCATTCTGCAGGCGGCGGTCTACCGGATCTTCTACATCCTGTTCGGAATCCAGTCCTCGGCGTCGCTTCAGATCGCCAGTCTCGTCTTCTTCCTGCTGAGCGTGGTTGCCTTCTACGCGTGGATTCGCGAGCGGGTGGGCGAGTGGGCGGCGGCAATCGCATCTATCCCGATCCTCTTCCTCGGCACCGCCTACCAGGACCTGCTCTGGGCCTTCCAGATGGGGTACACGGTTTCGATCCTGGCCGGGCTGACGGCCCTGATCGCCCTGGAGCGAAACGCAAGGTTCAGCCAGCCGGTGGCTCTCGTCGCCATTCTGGT
>JAIBCJ010000191.1 GCA_019694145.1 Solirubrobacterales bacterium
GCGGCGAAGGCGGCGCCAACCACCGCCGCCACCGGGAAGACGATCGCTGCACCGACGTCGGCGCCGAACCGGCCGGCCGCGAAGACGACCGTGGCCACCGCCCCGGCCACGAGAAAGCTGATCGCGGCGCGACGGCCCCCGGCCCGGGCCCTGGTCAGTGCCGCTCCGGTGCCGATCGAGGTGAGGATCATCAGGGTCGATTCGAGTTCGTTGCCGATCCCGTAGAAGCGTGCACCAAGTCCGGGATTGGGGCCGATCACCGCCCTGGGGGTCAGTGCCGACCCGGCCAGCATGTCGATCCCGTAGGGGATCACGGTGAGGCCGCAGGCCAGGGCGAGGGACTGCCAGCCGGGAGCGATTCGCATCAGCAGGGCCGCGATCAGGACCGGCAGCAGGGTCGCGATCGCCCTTTCGATCGCCAGCGTCGGCTCGAGCGCCGCGGTCAGGAGCAGCACGACCGGCAGCAGAACGGTGGCGAGGCAGAGGAGCTGGAGCGCCGGTCTCGAGTAGAGGCCGCGACTGCCGAACGAGACCAGGGCCGCCAGCCCGATCCAGAGCAGCAGCGGAATCGCGAGCGCCGCGCCGCGCCGCTTGCCGACCTCCTCGTAGCGGCTTTCGAGATCGGCCAGCCGGTCGATGTCCAGCTCGCCTCCCGACTCGATCGGCAATCCGGTCATCGCCTTGGGGGCCTTGATGTCGAAGTGCCGCAGGATCGTCGGGGCGATGTCGGTCGAAAGCACATAGCCCTCGGTCCTCGTACTTGGTGATTTGAGTTCACCGTCCATGCCCGGGCCGGCGATGGCGATCGAAAGCTGATCGCCGGAGTCGGCCGGGGGGCGCTCGATGAATATCTGCATGTCCCGCGGATTTCGGTTTGCGGCGGCTTCGAAGGCGGAATCGAGCGGCATCGAAAGGACGGTGACCGGGTCCGGGCAGCCGCGGATCGCCGACTTCGCCCCCGGGGAATCGGCGTTGAGCATCGAAGCTGGGCCACCGCAGGCCTGCGGGGCGCGGGCGATCCCCCCGTCACGGCGGGCCACCGCCAGCGCGGCTGCTCCGGCCGAGTCGGCAGCCACGGCGTCGAGGTCGTTCTGGCTGAGGACGGTGGCCATCAACCCCGGGATTACCTTGCTGTCCGTGCTTCTGGCCCGTTTCAGAACCTTTTCCCATCCGTGCGCGAATTCCCCGCCTGGATACACGCGGTCTAACGGTGTGTCATACGAAGAGTCAAACGCCCTCCCTCCCTGTGAGACGTCAATCCAGGTCTGCTGGGCCGGGACGTCGCCCAGACCGGGGTTCATCAGGCCGATCGCCGCGTGTTCGAGCCCGGACAGGTCGGCGGGCGAGGTTCCGGGAGGCAGAACGATGATTGTCACCTGGCCGCGATGGCCGGTCGCGGCGTCGGCGACCTGGAGATCATCGGCCCCGGCCGCGCCGACCCGGACGAGCGAAAACACAAGGCCGAGCAGCAGACCGAAGGTGACCGCGCGGGTGCGCGAAAGGACCCGTCGGACTTCGGAATTCGCCGGTCCGGTGGCCCTCCCCGGTATCTTCAGAAACGGCATGGCAACGGAAACGATAGGTCCTGAAGCCCCCGTTCTACCCGACGTCCAGCACGCGCAGGTCGGTGAGGTCGAAATCGCCTTTGATGTTCACGGCGATCCGAACGACCCCGTGTTGCTTGTAATTCCCGGCCTCGGCACCCAGATGGTCTACTGGGACATGCCCCTGGTCGAAATGCTGACCGACCGCGGTTTCCGCGTAGTCCGGATTGACAACCGGGACAACGGCGCTTCGACGGTGCTTCACCACAAGGGCAAACCCGCCCTGCCGGCGATGATGTTCGGGATCCCCCGCGACCTCGCCTACACGCTCAACGACATGGCGAACGATGCGGCCGGCGTGCTCGACCACCTCGGGGTCGATGCCGCCCACGTGATCGGTTACTCGATGGGCGGCATGATCTCCCAGACCATGGCGATCGACCATCCGGATCGGGTCCTTTCACTGACCTCGATGATGTCCCGGACCGGTGCGCGGCTCGACGCGTTCCCTGGCGTGAAGGAACTGGCCGCCCTGATGCGGACCCGCCCGACCGACAGCCTGGACAGTTACCTGACCGGCATGGAAGCGCTCGCGGCAATCATCGGTTCGCCTGATTTCCCGACCAACAAGGAACGGCTTCGGGATATCGCCACAGTCGCCTATCACCGGGGGATTCACCTCGAGGGAACGGCGCGGCAGCTCCACGCCATCAACTGTCAGCCGAAGCGGGACCGGGCCCTGAGCCGGCTCGACATCCCCACGGTCGTCCTTCACGGCTCCGCCGACAAGCTGGTCTTCCCGCGCGGCGGCCGGGCCACCGCCCGCGCCATTCCCGGCGCGGAGCTCCGGATCTACGAAGGAATGGGCCACGACATCCCCGAGCAGCTCTGGCCCCGCTTCGTCGAGGAGATCGACCTGGTCGCCCGGCGAGCCGGCAAGTAGCCGGGGTCACGATCGCAGTGGCAGGGATTCCTTATGCTGGATGACCGCATGAGTAACCCAGGAACCCCCGAAAACCCGCTTCGGGTAGCGATCATCGGCGCCGGACCATCCGGCTTCTACGCTGCCGACCAGATCATCAAGGATCCCGAGACCCACGCCCAAGTGGATCTCTTTGACCGCCTGCCCACTCCCTACGGGCTGGTGCGTGGCGGTGTCGCCCCGGACCATCCCAAGATCAAGTCGGTGACCCGGGTCTACGAGAAGACCGCGGCCAAGGAGGGGTTCCGTTTCTTCGGCAACGTCGAGGTCGGCCGCGACCTGAACGTCGAGGATTTCGAGCAGCACTACCACGCGATCATCTACACCTTCGGGGCCGAAGCGGACCGTGAGCTCGGTATTCCCGGCGAGGATCTGCCCGGCAGCTATGCCGCGACCGCCTTCGTCGGCTGGTACAACGCCCACCCCGATTACGCCGACCGGAACTTCAAGCTGGACCAGGCGAAACGGGCGGTCGTGATCGGCAACGGCAACGTCGCCCTCGATGTCGCCCGCATGCTCGCCCTCGATGACGCCGAACTGCGGAAGACCGACATCGCCGACCACGCGATCGAGTTGCTCGACGCATCGACGATCGAGGAAATCGTTGTGCTCGGCCGGCGCGGCCCGGCCCAGGCTGCCTACACCAACCCCGAGGTCAAGGAGCTCGGGGAGCTCGAGCAGGCGGACGTGATCGTAAGTCCGGAGGAGATCGAGCTCGACCCGGCCAGCAAGGCGTGGATCGAGTCGGACGAGGCCGACAAGACAGCCCGGGTCAACGTCGAGATCGTTCAGGAGTACGCCACGCGCCAGCCCACCGGCAAGCCGAAGAAGGTCGCGCTCCGCTTTCTCTCCTCGCCGGTCGAAATCAAGGGTGGCGACAGGGTCGAAAGCA
>JAIBCJ010000192.1 GCA_019694145.1 Solirubrobacterales bacterium
GAGGTGTTTGCCGCTTCCCGGTGATGCCCGCCCGATCCCGCGGCGTCACCACAACGGTGATTCAGGCGGACTTCGTGACCTTGTTGGCCTTCAGGCAACGAGTACAAACCAGGACGCGCTTCTTGGCGCCTCCCTCGAGGATGCGGACCTTCTGGAGGTTCGGGTCGAAGCGGCGCCGGGTGGCGACCATCGAGTGACTCCGGGAATTTCCGAAGCCCGGACCCTTACCGCAGTTGTGACATACGCGTGCCATGGGACGGAGCATCCTAGCCGATTCGACGAGCGGGCGGCCTCGTGGCCCACCGCCGGCCGGAATCCGGCTTGGTCAGGCCGAAAGCTCCCTGCGGATCTCGTTCATGCGCAGCACGGCGCGGGCCGCGTTGGCGCCGGAATCGCGCTTTCCGCCGCCCCCGGCCCGGGCCAGGGCCTGTTCCATGTTGTCGACGGTGAGCACCCCGAAACCGCATGGGACGCCGGTTTCGAGCTGGACGTTCTGGATCCCGCGGGCCGCCTCGTTGCAGACGAAGTCGTAGTGGTCGGTCTCGCCACGGATCACCGCGCCGAGGCAGGCGACTCCGTCGTAGCGGCCGGAACGGGCCGCGTAGCCCGCGGCAAGGGGCAGTTCGAAAGCGCCGGGAACCTCATAGACGTCGATCTCGGCGTCGGAGATCCCGTCCCTCGCGAATTCTTCCTTCGCGCCACCGACCAGACGGTCGGCGAGGTCCGTGTAGAAATTGCCGACCACCACACAGAACCGTCCTGTGAATTCGGGTTCAGGCACCCCGGCCGCCTTCGGCTTCGGTCGCCTTCTCGCTGTCGTGGATCTGCTCGTCGAGGATCATTTCCTCGTCGAGGGCAAGACCCTGGTGGTGGAGGATGTGACCCATCTTGTCCCGCTTGGTCCGCAGGTAACTCTCGTTGTGGGTGTTCGGCGGGGCCTCGATCTTGATCTGCTCGGTGACCTCGAGCCCGTGGCCTTCGAGGCCGATGATCTTCTTCGGGTTGTTGGTCAGGATCTTGATCTTGGTCAGGCCGAGATCCCGCAGGATCTGGGCACCGATGCCGTAGTCCCGCAGGTCGGCCGGCAAACCGAGCTTGAGGTTGGCATCAACCGTGTCGAGCCCTTCCTCCTGGAGCTTGTAGGCCCTCAGCTTGTTCAAAAGGCCGATCCCGCGGCCTTCCTGCGAGAGGTAGAGCAGCACGCCGCGGCCTTCGTCCTCGATCATCGCCATCGCCGCCGCGAGCTGCTCGCCGCAGTCACAGCGCATGCTGTGGAAGACGTCGCCGGTCAGGCATTCCGAATGCACCCGGACCAGGGCGGGCTCGCCGGTGTCGATCTCACCCTTGACCATTGCGACGTGATGCTTGTCGTCGACCAGGGAGCGGAAACCGACTGCGCGGAAGTCACCGAAACTGGTCGGCAGCGCGGTCGAGACGACCCGTTCCACCAGTTTCTCGTTCTCGCGCCGGTAGGCGATCAGGTCGGCGATCGTGACCATCTTGAGGCCGTGCTTTTCGGCGTAGCCGACCAGGTCGTCGACCCGGGCCATGGTGCCGTCCTCGTTCATCACCTCGCAGATCACGCCGGCCGGGGAAACACCGGCCAGGCGGGCGAGATCGACCGCGGCCTCGGTGTGGCCGGTTCGCTCCAGCACGCCACCGTCCTTGGCTTTGAGCGGGAATACATGTCCGGGGACGACGATGTCCCGCGGAGTCGCGTCGGGGTCGATCGCGACCTGGACCGTGTGGGCCCGGTCGTGGGCGGAGATGCCGGTTGTCACGCCTTCGGCCGCTTCGATCGAAACGGTGAAGGCGGTTTCCAGCGGCGCCTCGTTCTTGGCGGTCATCAGGCGCAGGCCGAGCTGGTCGCAGCGCTGGGCGGTGAGTGAAAGGCAGATCAGCCCCCGCCCTTCCTTGGCCATGAAGTTGATCGCTTCGGGAGTCGCGAACTGGGCGGCCATCACGAGGTCGCCTTCGTTTTCGCGGTCCTCGTCATCGGTGACGATGATCATCCGGCCGGCCCTGATCTCCTCCAGGGCCTCTTCGATCGTGGCGAACGGAGTCGCTTCAGTGGTACTCACGCTGCCGCGCCCTTCTTCGGTAGCCATGCTTTGTTCAGACTTTCCTTTTGGTTTCTCAACGGTCCGTGTGGCTTTCGGACCCTGGTGCATATGGTGACACCATGCGCTCGACGTATTTGGCGATTACGTCACACTCGATGTTGACGGTTGTGCCGATCTGAAGCGTTCCGAGGTTGGTGCGCTCCCGGGTTTCGGGGATCAGCGCCACCTCGGCCCAGTCCTCGCCGCAATCGGCGACGGTGAGGCTGACGCCCTCGATCGTGATCGAACCCTGCGGGATCACGTAACGCGAAAGTTCCGCCGGCAGTGAAATCCGGAGTCGCAGAGAGAAGCCGTCCTGCTCGCGGCCGATCACCGCCGCGGTGCCGTCGACGTGACCCTGGACGATGTGGCCGCCGAGCCGGTCGCTCGCCTTGAGGGCCAGTTCGAGGTTCACCGGTGAACCGGCTTCGAGCCCGCCGATCGAAGTCAGGTCAAGCGTCTGCTGCATCGCGTCGGCGGTGAAGCCGCCCGCATCGACCGCGGTCGCGGTCAGGCAGCAGCCGTTGACGGCGACCGAATCGCCGAGGCCGATCTCCCCGGCGAGCGTGGTGGCGACGCTGATCCGGGCCCCTTCGGATGAAAGGTCGATGGACTTGACCTCACCGAGGTCCTGCACCAGTCCGGAGAACATCACCAGGTCCTGATCGTCGAAGACATGAGCACATCTTGCCCGACCCGGCCGATTCGCATTTTCGGGACCCGGGTCGCTTCCTCCATGAGCTCGGGGCCGGAACCCTCGGTAGCCGGGCGTCCGCCGCCGAGAATCAGGGGCGCGATGAAGATCTCGGTCCGGTCGACTTCACCGGCGGTGAGTGCCGCCCCGGCGAGACGCGGGCCACCTTCCAGCAGGAGCGAACCGATCCCTCGCTCGCCCAGCGCCTCCATCGCCAGGGCAAACCGGGCCCCGGAGCCTTCACCGGCGACCGGGATCACTTCGGCTCCGGCCGCTTTCAGCGCGGCCAGCCGGTCGGGGTCCGGCTCGGGACCGGCAATGATCAAGAGCGGCGCCTCGTCGATATCGGCGAAGAGGGCTGCCCCGGTCGTGATGAGCAGCCCAGAGTCAAAGATCACCCTCGCCGGCTGCCGGACCGGTTCGCCGTCGGTGTGGCGCGCGGTCAGTCTCGGGTCGTCGGCGGTCAAGGTGCCGGAGCCGACCGCCACCGCGTCCATCTCGGCCCGCCAGCGGTGAACGAGTGCCCGGCTCTCTTCGCCGGAAATCCATTTTGAGTCCCCGGTCCGGGTCGCGACCTTGCCGTCGAGGCTCATCGCCATCTTCAAGGT
>JAIBCJ010000077.1 GCA_019694145.1 Solirubrobacterales bacterium
GGCCGGGGTCAGCTCGACCGGCTTCTTTTTCATCACCGCCCAGCTCTGGTTGAGGGTCTCGACGCCCGCGTCGATGATCTCGACCTCGAAGGCCCGGCCCCAGTGTTCGCGGACCCACCAGTCGGACATGAAGACCGAGGGGCCGCCCTTCTCCCAGGGATTGTCGAGACCGATCGCCTTCATCCCCGTACCCCGCTCGTCCCAGGGTTCGCCGGTCAGCGGCTGATGGGTCAGGCGGCCCATGAAGCTGGCGATCAGGATGCCGCCCGGTTTCAGCAGCCGGTGAAGTTCAAGCAGCCACTCGGCCGAGTTTCCGGCCAGGTGGGTGAAGACCGAGACCGCCCAGATCAGGTCGAAGCTGCCCGCCTCCAGCCCGGGCCGGTCGGACTTGAGCGGCGGGTCCACCTCACAGGTGAAGACCCGCAGGGGCGGGCAGAGGTTGTCTTCCAGCCACTCGATCGAGGGTCGGTCGATGTCGCATCCCCAGGCCTCGGCCACCTCGGCCACATCAAGGAAGTGCCGGAGCGTGCGACCCGACCCGCAGCCGAAATCGAGCAGCCGTTTGCCCTCGTAGTTCCAGTCTTCCGGCAAGGCGGCGTCGATCGACTGTCGGGTCATCAGGCCCAGCCACTCGAAGTGGTCGAGCGCGTTATCGGTCTCCGGCAGGGAGCTGACCCGGTCAGCCAGGTCCAGGGGCGGAAACGGCGGCTTGTCCTGCGCGCTCACCGAAAGCTCCGCGGGCAGATGCCTACTCGTCGAGCAGCGACTGGACTTCCTCGCGGGTGAAGAGCGGCTTGCCGCGCTGCTTCAGCCCGGAGAGCTTCTCGGCCGCGGTGAAGGCGCTCGATCCGAGCAGCCGCCGCAGCAGATCCTCCTGTTTGGCGACCTTCTCTTCCAGCTTGACCAGCTGGCGGGCCCGGGCCTGGCCGGCGACCAGGTGCTCGACCCGGTTGCCTTCCATCCGTTCGAGGACCGGGTGGCGGTCATAGGGGGCGATCACGCGCTCGACCGCGCTAGCCCAGGGAGCATCCCGGTGCCACATCACGCCGAAGCCGAAGAAGGCCGGGACTACCGCCAGCTGGATGCCGGGCCGTTCGGCCAGGAAGTCCTCGATCGCGGTCATCGTGCCGTTCTTCTCCCCGCCTTCCTCGGCGGCGGCCCAGACGAAGGGCAGGCCCCATTCGGCGGTGCCCTTGATCCCGGGGGCGATGCCCTCGTTGTGAACCAGTGGCTGGCGCTGATCCTCGGGGATCCGGTCCGGCTCGTAGTAGGTGTCGCGCCGGGCGTGAGGCCAGCAGACATCGTGGAACATCAGCAGCGGCATCCCGGCGCCGGGAGCGCGCTCGCCGATGATCTTCAGTTCCTCGCTCAGGGTGTAGTAGTTGTGGTCGCCGTCGATGATGATCGCGTCATCGAATTCCCGTTCGCGCAGCACCTCCTGGCCGGTCTGGCGCAGGAGTTCAAGCTCCGGGTGCGCCTTCGCCAGGGCTTCGAGCTCGTCCGGCGGCAGCGGGTCGACTCCCGCGACCTTGACCCCGCGTGTCTGCGCCCATTCGAGCAGCTCGACCGTCAACTCGCCCTTGTAGGAGCCGATTTCGAGCACGGTTTTCGTTTCGATCGCTTCCAGGCAGCCCGAAAGCAGCTCGAAGACGTTGCTCAGCGAGTAGCCCCACTGGAGCGGATCGGTAACGCGTTTTCCGGGAGCCATCGGCGGCAAGGGTATAGATTCGCCCGGCCCATGGATGACCTCGGTCAGCACAATGACGCCGCTAGCCTGATGGCGGACCTGCGCTCCCGGCACCCCCGGTTCACCGAAGCGGTGCTGGCCGACACGGTGGTGACCGCCCAGCACCGGGGGGAGCGATACGAGTTCCGCGGCAAGGGGGATGCCCTGGTCGCGGCCCTTCGCCTGGCCTGGGTGAGCGACGCCTTCCTGGCCCAGGTTCTCTACCGCGCCAAGGCCGCCTGCCAGCGGCGCGAAGTCCGGGTTTTGCCCCGGCTCTTTCACCGGCTTTCGATGATGCTGGCCCAGGTTTCGATCGGCGACCCGGTGGTGATGCACCCCGGCGTCTACATCGTCCACGGCCAGGTCGTGCTCGACGGCATCGTCGAAATTCATCCCGGCGTGGTGATTTCACCCTGGGTCACGATCGGCCTGCGGGCCGGCAACGTGGTCGGTCCCACAGTTCGCGAGCAGGTGAACATCGGTACGGGCGCCAAGCTGATCGGACCAATCGACATCGGGGCTGCCTCATCGATCGGAGCCAACGCGGTCGTGGTCGACGACGTCCCGGCCGGGACCACCGCGGTGGGAGTTCCGGCCAGTCAACCCGGTTGAAACCGGGCATGCGGGTAAGTACTGAACCTGTTCTGCTTTGCAGGCCGGGCTGGTAGCGTCCAGCGGGTTCGAGAAAGCAGAACCGAACTCACCAGCTAAAGGCAGGTTTTTGATGGGCATTTTTCGTCGCAAGGATCGTGGAGCAGCCGCAGTCGCCGAGGCCGAGCCGGAACTCAATCCGGTGGTCGAGGAAGCCCGCGCTCTCGAAGCTGACGGAAGGATCTTCGACGGGATCGATCTGCTGACCCGGACCAATCGCGGAAGCGGCAACGTCGAGATCGAGCGGGAGATCATCGCCATGCGCCACCGGGCCGGCGCGGAAATGGTCGAAGCCGGGGATCAGCACCCGGTCCACCCGGAGCCCGCCGACTACGATTTTCGCCTCGAAGACAAGGTTCCGACCGTCACCCCGGCCGAGCTGACCCCGGAGATTCTCCGCGCGGCAATCCTCAAGTACGGCTGCCTGAAGGTAACCGGCGTGATGGACGAAGCGACCGCGAAGTCCCTGGCCGATGACATCGATCACGCCTTCGAGATCCGCCAGCGCCTGAGCGACGCCAAGGAAGTCGATCCGACCCGGATCTACGAGGAGTTCGCCCCCAACGAGCCCTACCAGGTCCAGTACGTGGAGCGGCACTGGGTCGCCCTGGCCGGCGGGGTCCTCGCGGCCGACTCGCCGAAGATGTTCTTCGAGATGGTCGACTCGCTCGAGCAGGCCGGGGTTCGCGACGTGGTCGAGGGTTACCTCGGCGAGCGGGCCGCCATTTCCGCCCAGAAATGCACCCTGCGCAAGGCCGATCCGAGCGTGAAGGGCGGCTGGCATCAGGACGGCAAGTTCCTCGGTGACGTCCGTGCCCTGAACGTGTGGCTTTCGCTTTCGCGCTGCGGTGATGTCGCCCCGAGCATGGACATCGTCCCGGTCCGGATCGACGAGTTCGTCGCAGCCGGCGTCAACGAAGGTGACCTCCACTACCAGGTGACCGACGAGACCGCGGCCGAAGCGGCGGGTGAAACCGGCATCGTCCGGCCGATCTTCAACCCCGGTGACGTGCTCCTCTTCGACGAGATGTTCCTCCACCAGACCGGCTCGGATCCTTCGATGCCGAACCCGCGTTACGCGATCGAGAGCTGGTTCTTCGGACCCTCGGCCTTCCCCGAGGAGTACGCGCCGATCGCATTTTGAGCCGGGCGGGAGGCCGTTCCCGGCCACATCCGGCCCGAGTTCCCAATAGTCTCGTCTGAATGGTCGAGCCTGAATTCGATTCCGAGATCGAGCTCGGGCTGGAGGTAAAGATCCCCGGGCAGCTGCCGGCCGGCCGGGCCGACGCGCTCTTCCTTTACGGGTACGCATTTCACCGCCGCCAGGACGTCGAGGGCCTGGAGATCCTGGTCGACGGCCAGCCGAACCGGGCGGTCGGGCGCATGCCCCGCCTTGACCTCTTCAAGTCGCTTCACCCGCTGATCCCGGAGGGCGAAGTCTCCGAGACCCATGACGCCGGCTCGCTGGAGGACCCTGAACTGAAGAGCTTCCGCTCCGGTTTCTGGTCCACGGTCGAGATCCCCGCCACCGGACCGGGCAAGGTCAGGATCGAAGTCGCCCTGAAGCTTGCGGATGGCAGCATCAGCCGCGCCCCCCTCGCCGAGATCGAGATGGTCGATCAGGAACAACGGTTTTCCACAAATACTGAGGAAAACCGTGGGTCCCGCCTCCCGGAGGCACGGATCGCGATCTGCATGGCGACCCACAACCCGGAAATCGGGCTGCTCAGGGTTCAGCTTGATTCGCTGCGTGAGCAGACGGTGACCGACTGGGTCTGCCTGATCAGCGACGACTGCTCGCTCCCGGAGACCTTCCGCGAGATCGAGGCGGAGATCGAAGGCGACGACCGCTTCCTGATCTCCCGGTCCGAGGCGAGGCTGGGCTTCTACCGCAACTTCGAGCGGGCGCTCGGCATGGTCCCCGAGACAGCCGAACTGGTTGCGCTCTGTGATCAGGATGACCGCTGGTACCCGGAGAAACTGGCCGAGCTGGAGCAGGCCCTCGGGGGCAAGGGCGCCGGCAAGTCAGGCCGCCGCGGCCCACAGCTCGCCTACAGCGACCAGAGGCTGGTCACCGAAGACGGCCAGGTGATCGCCGAGACCTACTGGTCGGGCCGGCGCAACAACCACACCAACTTCGCCTCGATGCTGATCGCCAACACGGTGACCGGTGCCGCGTCGCTCTTCACCCGGGAGATGCTCGAATACGCCCTGCCTTTCCCGGAGGCGCCGGGCGAGCAGTTTCACGATCACTGGCTGGCCCTGGTCGCGATGTCCACCGGCGGCATCGCCTACGTGGACAAACCGCTCTACGACTACGTCCAGCACGGCTCGGCCGTGCTCGGACATGACGCGGCCAACGCCGGGATCAAGGCGGGCCGGCCGAAGCGCCCGAAGCATCTGAGCATCGGCGCGGTCCGGCAGTTCTTCTCCGGCTGGCGTTCGGCCTACTTCAACGCCTACCTCAGGCTGTCGGTCCTGGCCCGGGTGATCCTGGCCCGCTGCGACGGGAAGCTGAGCGGTCGCCAGCGCCGCACCCTGAAGCGATACGTCAAGGCGGAGAAGAGCCCGGCCGGTTTTCTCTGGCTGCTCTTCAGGCCGGTCCGGGAGCTCTTCGGCCGGAATGAAACCCTCGGGGTCGAGCGGCTGCTGATCCAGGGAATCCTCTGGCGCTACATCATCTTCTGGAGAAACCGGGGGCTGGAGAAGCCGGTCGGCTCGCTCTATGACGCCAGCCTGCCCCCGGCCGGCCGGGCCGCCAAGGCCCCGGCCCACAACCATCCCCAGACCGCCCACATCCAGCGCATGGTCCGGCCGCTGGATCTGGCGGTCAGCGAAGAGGCGCCGGAGCGGGTCAATCTGCTGATCCCGACCTTTGACCTCAAGCACCTCTTCGGCGGCTACATCGCCAAGTTCAACCTGGCCCGCAAACTGGCCGAGGCCGGCTTTCGCACCCGCATCGTCACCGTCGACCCGACCCCGCCGCTGCCCCGGTCCTGGCGCGAACAGGTCGAGTCCTACCAGGGGCTCGAAGGTGCATTCGAGAACATCGAGATCTTCTTCGCCCGCGACTCCGGCGAGGCGCTCGAGATAAATCCCCGGGACCGCTTCGTCGCGACCACCTGGTGGACCGCCCACCTCGCCAACGACGCGCTGTCGCGGACCGAGCACGATCACTTTCTTTACCTGATCCAGGAATACGAACCGCTGACCTTCGTGACCGGCTCCTGGTACGCGATGGCGGATGCGACCTACGACTTCCCGCACCGGGCACTCTTTTCGACCGAGCTGCTCAGGGAGTTCTTCCGCGACCGCGGCTACGGGGTCTATCGGGAGGGAGCGGCCACCGGGGACGAGCTTTCGGTCTCCTTCCAGAACGCGATCACGCCGGTCAGTGCCCCGCCCGCGGCCGAACTCTCGGCCCGGGGCACCCGTCGGCTGCTTTTCTACGCGAGACCCGAGGCCCACGCGGCGCGCAACATGTTCGAGATCGGCCTGATGAGCCTGCAGCAGGCGGTCGAAGACGGAGTCTTCGGCCCGGAATGGAGCTTTCACGGGATCGGCACGGTTGAGGGCCAGAGCCGCCTCAGGCTGACCGACGAGGTCGCCCTCGAGATCCTGCCCCGAACCAGCCAGGCCGACTACGGCGAGCTGCTGGCCGGCCATGATCTCGGCCTTTCGCTGATGCTGACCCCGCATCCGAGCCTGCCTCCGCTGGAGATGGCTTCGGCCGGGATGCTGACCGTTACCAACACCTGCGAGAACAAGACCGCGGACAAGCTGACCGCGATCTCCCCGAACCTGATCGCCGCACCGCCCACCGTGCCGGGCGTGGTTGCGGCGCTGGCCGAGGCGGCTGCCGCGGCCGGTGACGGGGAGCGGCGCGCGGCCGGTTCGTCCGTAGACTGGAGCAGTGACTGGGAGACCTCGCTTGGTCCGGATGTGATGGACCGGGTGATCGGGTTCCTCCGGTGACTCCCGATTCCATGACCACGGATCCGCTCGCCGAGACCAAGACCAGGGACATCACCGAAAACCCGGTGGTGATCTCCGTCGAGGGCCTGAAGAAGAGCTTCAAAATCCCCCTGCACCGGGTTGAGTCATTCAAGGAGCGGGCCGTCCATCCGCTCAGAAAGACCGAGTACCGGGAGCTGAAGGCGCTCGACGGGATCGACTTCGAAGTCAGGCAGGGAGAGTTCTTCGGGATCGTCGGTCGCAACGGGTCGGGCAAGTCGACCCTGCTGAAGATCCTCGCCTCGATCTACCGGGCTGACGCGGGAAAGGTCCGGATGGCCGGCCGGCTCGCCCCCTTCATCGAGCTCGGGGTCGGTTTCAACCACGATCTCACCGCCCACGACAACGTGATCATGAACGGCGTGATGATGGGCCTCAGCCGGCAGGAGGCCGCAAGCCGCCTCGACCGGGTGGTCGAGTTCGCCGAGCTCGAGGATTTCAAGGAGCTCAAACTCAAGAACTACTCCTCCGGGATGCTGGTCCGGCTCGCCTTCTCGCTGATGATCCAGGCCGATGCCGACATCATGCTGATCGACGAGGTGCTGGCGGTCGGTGACGCCTCCTTCCAGCAGAAATGCGCCGATGTCTTCAACCAGATGCGCGACGCCGGCAAGACGATCGTCCTGGTCACCCATGACATGGCGGCGGTCGAATCCTTCTGCGACCGGGCGATGTTGATCGAGGGCGGCCACGTGATCGAGGCCGGCGAACCCCGCGATGTGGCCCGGGCCTACCTGAAGCTGAACTTCGACGCCGAAACGCCGCGGCAGGAAACCCTCGGCTTCCTTGAGGATGGCGAGGTCGAGGATGACTTCATCCCCGGGGTCGACATCCAGGCGAAGCTGATCGACGCCTGGCTCGACGACGGCGCCGGCGAGCGGGTGACCAACGTCGAGATCGGTGATCCGCTGCGGCTCAACCTGGAGATCGAGGCCCTCCGTGACCTCGAACGGCCGCTTTTCACCTTCCAGATCAACGACGCCAAGCACACCCAGGTCACCGGCTTCAACCAGACCCTCGAGGTGGAGGGCCCCGGCGACGTGATCCACGAGGGCCAGAAGGTGACGATCAGCGGCGAGATCGTCAACCGGCTCACCCCCGGCCGCTACCTGCTGACCTGCTGGGTCACCCGCAACCGGGAGACTTCGGAGCGCGTGGTCCAGGGGATCAAGCTCTTCGAGTTCGTGATCTTCGGGATGAAGCGCACCCCCGGACTGGTCGAGGCGGAAGCCAGCCTCAACGCGAAGGTGGCGGGCAGCAATGGCTGAGCAAACGGCGACTGCGGCGGCATCCCCCGAAGAGGCGATGGTCTCCAGTCCGGATTCACCCGAACTGCGGGAAGTGACCGGCCCCACCGCGCTCGGTGGCGGCTGGCGCCGCTCGCTGGATTTGCTCTACCTGATCTCGATCAACGACTTCAAGAAGACCTACTTCGACACGGTGCTGGGATACGTCTGGTCGCTGTTTCGGCCGCTGATCCTCTTCGCGGTGCTGCTCTTCGTCTTCACCCAGATCTTCCGGATCGGCGATGACGTGCCGCATTACCCGGTGATGCTGCTCTTCAACATCGTCGTCTTCACCTTCTTCCAGGAGGCGACGATCGCCGCGGTGACCTCAGTCGTGGCCCAGGAAGGGGTGGTGCGAAAGACCCAGTTCCCGCGGGTGGTGATCCCGCTCGCGGTGGTGCTGACCGCGCTGTTCAACTTCGGCGTGAACCTGGTCGTGGTCCTGGTCTTCCTGCTCGCCTCCGGGGTTCCGGTCGAGTGGACCTGGCTGTTCTTCCCGCTCCTGGTTCTCGTCCTCACGGTGATCACGACCGCGGTCTGCCTGCTGGTCTCCTCGCTTTTCGTCAGATTCCGGGACGTCGGGATCATCTGGGGCGTGCTGGCCACGGCGCTCTTTTATGCGACCCCGGTCCTCTACCCGATCGAGGTGGTGCCGGAGCGCTTCCACGACATCGTGCTGATCAACCCGCTCACCCCGATCTTCATCGAGCTGCGGCACCTGGTGATCGACAACTCCGCCCCGACCGCGGTCAGCGCCGCCGGCGGATGGCTCGGCCTGCTCCCCGCGGTCGCCGTCACCATCGCCCTCTGCCTGCTCGCGGTCAAAGTCTTCAGCCGCGAAGCTCCCCGCATCGCCGAAGAACTCTAGGTCTGCGAGCTTCGCCCGGCCTACCTCTTCTTCAGGGCGATCGGGACCTGGTACATGTCGCCGGTGAGGAATCCGGTTTCGACGATCTCGAAAAGGCCGGTCCAGTTCTCTTCGATGTAGGGGAGGCTGATCACCGTGTCGCCGTAGGTCATCTCGCCCTCGTCGTATTGAGGGTGACCATCCTCGACCGGGTGGGGCACGAAGATGAACCTCGGCTCCTTCATTTCCCGGCTGGCGAAATCATCCGAAAGCTCCGCCCGGGCCGCTTCCATTAGCGGGTCGTGGTCCAGGTAGGCCGGCGGACGCACCGTGATCACGGCGAGGCCACCGGGCGCCAGGGCGGCGTGGATCGCCTTGAGGCAGGCCTCGTGAGCCGCTTCGGAAATGTGGGTGAAGACCGAGAAGCTGAAGGCCAGGTCGAGGTTCTCGAACGGAAGCCGCTCGGGCAGGAAACCGGTCTGCCGGAGTTCGCCGGGCACGCCGGTCTCGGCGCAGACTTCGAGGATCTCGGGGGTGGGGTCGCAGCCGAAGAGCCGGTCCGGCATTGCGTCCCGGGCGAAGAAGCGGGTCAGCCGGCCCCAACCACAGCCGAAGTCGAGGATCCGGGCCTGGTCGAGCGGGGCCCGGCCGTGCCGCTCGTTCAGCTCTCGGACCCTGGCGTAGAAGTTCTTGCTCTGGCCCAGCAGTTCGAGGCCGGTCGCGCCGTTCCACATCCACTGAAGGCCGGGTTCCGGGGCGCCGGGCAGGAGCGCTTTGATGTTCGGGTAGAGGTCGTACTCGCGGGTCAGCAGGACGGCCCAGAGGTCATCGCCGAGCCCGCGGAACAGTTGCCACGCCTCCTCCGGCGGGGTCTCGGCGCAGGCAGCGTCGATCCTTTCCAGCTCCTCGCCGAAGAAGGTGTCGAGCCAGGAGGTCCAGTCTGGTTCGACCTTCTCCTCGACCATCACCTCGGCCCAGGGAATCTCCGTTTCGCGGCCGCGCAGCCGCCGGGCGGCATCGCTGATCGACCGGAGCGGACGGGTCACCCGCCAGCTCAGGGTTGACTCGTAGCCCTCCCGGACCGCGTCGATCTTCTCGTCAGTGCTCTTCCCCTGTTCGGCCACCTGAGGGGCAACCCTAGAGGTTGTCTAGTCGAGCAGGCGCCCGATCCGTTCCATCGTTGCGTCGTCCAGGGCCTGGTCCCAGTTGTCGGGCCACCCCACCTTTGAGCCTTCGACCCGGGCCTCGAAGTCCCGGCTCATCACTTCGGCCGAGGCCAGCGCTTCCTCGATCTGGTCGATCCGCGGCTCGGCGGCGATCAGGTTGCCCGAAATCGCCTCGAGTGAAGCCCGGTCCTTGTTCGCGTAGGTGTTGGTGACGGTGACGAGCCCGGCGGCCGCCATCTCGAGGGGGACCAGGCTCGGATGCGGGGTGTACATCAGGGCCAGGCCGACGTCGAACTGGCGTAGCGTGTCCGCGTACTCCCGCTGGGCGACCCGCGGCAGCATCCGCAGCCGGGCCTTCGACTGCGGCAGGGTCAGCTCCCCGGTCCCGTCCACGTTCCCGATCCCGGCCAGGTCCCAGCCCCGGAAATGGCCAGCGAGAATCGCCCGGTCGAGGGCCATGATCCCCAGCTCGAAGAGGTTGCGTTCGGCGTGGGCCTCGGGGCGCGCGTAGAACAGGAGCCGGCGCCGGTCCTTGCCCTGAAGCTCGCCGGTGGTGACCGTGGCCGCCGGGGTGATCGCGTTGTCGAAGACCGCGGCGCCCGCTTCCCCCGGTCCTTCCGGCCGGTACACGCCAATTCCCTGGTCGCGGAAGTAGTCCCGCAGGAACCCGGTCGAGAAGATCGCGTTGTGGTCTAGTTCGTAGCTCTGATCGGCGAGGGCGGCGGCGCTGCCCATCGGAAAGATCAGCGGCTCGTATTCCTGGATCAGGTAAGTGAAGGACTCCTGATCGAGTTCCGCGGCAGCAGCCGAGGCGATGTGGGCGGCAGTCCAGTGCGTGGCGATCAGGCGGTCATCCGGATTCATCGCGACCGGGACGGCCCGATCGCTGCCATCGATCACTTCCAGGTCACCCACCGAGTCACCGATCCCCTGATAGGCGGCGACCTGCCGGCGCCAGTCATCGGGCAGGTCGAGTGGCTCCAGGGTGACGATCCGGACCCGGTGGCCGCCCTCGCCCAGCCGCCGGGCCAGGTTGAAGACCGCGATGAAGCCACCGAAGAAATGTTTGAGGTCGACGGCGGGGTGGATGATCTCGACCCGCAAAGGCTGGCCGGGGTCGGCCGCGACGTTCAGCGGTTCCAGTTTCTCGGTGATCCAGCCGGCCTTCTGGTTGCCGCGCAGCTGCATCGCTCCCCCCAGCACGGCCCGGCCGGTCAGGATGCCGCCGCCGATCGCCACCGGAATCGCCAGGAGGATGAAGGTCGCGCCGGCCGAGAGGCTCTGGCCAATCACCCCGAGGATCACGCCGATCAGAAAGGCCCCGGCAACCGGCACGCCGATCAGCCCGGCCAGCCTCGCCTTGCGTCCGGCGGTGCCTTCATCGGGGTTGCCAAAAGTCCGTCGGATCAGCTCCCGGGGGTGCGTCACGCGACGCAGCGTATTACCTTGACGGGCAAGCAATGGACCTGTCCCTGATCATTCCCGCCTACAACGAGAGCGAAGCCCTGCCCGGGCTGATCGCCGAGATCGATT
>JAIBCJ010000193.1 GCA_019694145.1 Solirubrobacterales bacterium
ATCTACGGTTCGGAGAAGATCCTTCCCGCCACGGTCCAGTTCGTTGACATCGCCGGGATCGTCAAGGGTGCTTCGGAGGGCGAGGGCATGGGCAACAAGTTCCTTTCGAACATCCGCGAATCGGATGCGATCTGCCAGGTGACCCGGGTCTTCCAGGATGACGACATCACCCATGTCGACGGCGAAGTCGAACCGAAGAACGACATCGAGGTGATTCGCACCGAGCTGATCCTCGCCGACCTGCAGACGATCGAGAACGCGCTGCCGAGGCTGACAAAGGAAGCCAAACGGGACAAGGACCTCGAACCGCAGGTCAAGGCGGCCGGGGAGGCGAAGGAGATTCTCGAAGGCGGCAAGGGGATTTTCGAGGCCGGCTTCGACCCGGAGCAGATCAGCGACCTTCATCTGATGACCGCCAAGCCGCTGCTTTACGTCTTCAACTGCTCCGAGGACGAGCTCGCCGACGAGTCGCTGAAGGACGAGCTGCGCCAGCTGGTCACCCCGGCCGAGGCGATCTTCCTCGACGCCAAGTTCGAGGCCGAACTGGTCGAGCTCGATGACGAGGAGGAAGCCCGCGAGATGCTCGCCGACATCGGGGTCGAGGAACCGGGCCTCGACGTGCTGGCCCGGGTCGGGTTCGAGACCCTCGGCCTGCAGACCTATCTCACCGCCGGCCCGAAGGAAACCCGCGCCTGGCAGATCCACAAGGGCGACACCGCTCCGCAAGCCGCCGGCGTCATCCACACCGATTTCCAGCGCGGCTTCATCAAGGCCGAGATCATCTCCTTCGACGACCTGCTCGAGTTCGGTTCGATCGCCGACGCCCGGGCCGCCGGCAAGGTCCGCCTCGAAGGCAAGGACTACGTGATGCAGGACGGCGACGTGGTCGACTTCAAGTTCAACGTCTGACCGCGAAAGCGCCCGGCTTCCGGACACCCCGGTTATGCTCGGCTGACATCCAGTCAATCGAAGGGGGAAGTCAATGCCAGCTGCCTACCAGGCCGGAGATCTCCAGCAGATATTCCAGCGGATCAACGACCGCATCCGGGCGATCGAGGAGCACCTGGTCGTGCTTTCGGAGAAGGCCGGGGTTGCCTACTCGCTGCCCGGCGAAGGCTTGCCGAAGGAAGTGATCGAACTGGCCCGCGCCGGCAAGACCCTGGAAGCGATCAAGCTCTACCGCGAGCTGACAAACGCCGACTTCGAGACCGCGAAGGCGGCCGTTCAGGCGGTCTGACGGTCAGCGCAGGAGCTCGGCGCGAAGGTGACCGACCCGCTGGGCGACCTGCCTCAGCAGGTTCTCCAGCAGGGTCACGACCAGCCCCGGGTTCCTCGCCCGCAACACCTCGAGGTCGCCTGCGGTCAGAACCCACGCCTTGACCTCGGTGTCGGCGCGGGGCATGCCGGCCAGCGGCGTCCCGGCGATCATCGAGATCTCGCCCAGGGTCATCCCCGGTGAGAGCGTCGCCAGGCGCCGGTGCCCGCCTTCATCGTCCTCGGCCAGCAGGCTGATCTTCCCTGCCGTGACCAGCAGCATCTGGTCGGGTGCGACCAGCTCCGCTCCGTAGATCATCTCCCCCGCCTCGTAGGAAACGTGCTCGAGGTGTGAACTCAGCTCCTCGATCTCTTCGACGCTCATGCCGAGGGTCGTACCGTGCTGGGCGAGGCTGAGTTCCGGGTCGGATTCGAGGTCGCCGTACTTCTCGATCAGCCCCTGCTCGCACCATTCGAGGGCGAGGTCGAGGTCCGGGAAGGTCCTGAGCGGGTGGTGGCCTTCGCGTTCCCGATGCCGGGTCAGCTCTTCCAGAAAGACCGGATGGCGGTCGACATCCGAGAAGGCGATTTCACTGCCGGCCTCCTCGCAGCTCTCGACCAGGTGACTGAAGATCGGCACGTCGATTAGGTCGATCGCCCTGACCGCCCGGAAGTCGAGCACCGTGAAGTCGTGGTGTTCGGCGCGGTGGAGGGCCGAACTGGTGACCAGCTCGCCGGCCGCGAAGGAAAGCTCGCCCTGCAGTTCGAGGACTTTCACCCGGCGGCCATGCTCGGCGAGGATCTGCTGCTCGGCCGGGCCCCGCAAACGCTTTGACCGCGAGTCGATGCAGGTCCGCTCGATCCTGACCGGAGGCGGTGGCCGCCGGGCCGGGCTCATCACATGCAGGTGAAGCTCGTCGGAGAGGTCTTCGCAGACCTTGACCCCGCGAACGCTGTTGCCGTGCAGGTCGAGCGGCGGCGAGTAGACGGCCACCCCGAGCTGGCCGGGCAGAACCGCGATGATCCCGCCGGCCACGCCGGACTTCGCCGGCAGGCCGACCGTGTAGAGCCAGTCGCCGGCCGCGTCGTACATGCCGCAGGAGGCCATCACGCTGAGCACGTTGCGGACCGTGTCCTCCCGGACCACCCGCTCGCCGGTCACCGGGTTGACCCCGGTCGAAGCGAGTGTGGCCGCCATGGTCGCCAGGTCCCGGCAGGTGACCAGGGTGGAGCATTGGCGGAAGTAGGTTTCGACCACCTCTTCCACGTCCCGGTCGATCACCCCGGCGTTCTTCAGCAGATAGGCGATCGCCCGGTTGCGGTTTCCGGTCTCGTTCTCGGAGGTGAAGACCTGCTCGTCGACCTTCAGGTGGCGGCCGGCGAACTGCGAGTACTCATGGAGGATCCGGTCGATCGGCTTCTCGAATCCGAGCGGCTCGATCAGCGAGGCCGTGGCGATTGCCCCGGCGTTGACCATCGGGTTCAGCGGCAGCCCGGTCCCGGGCTGCAGGGTGATCGAGTTGAAAGCCTCCCCGCTCGGCTCCACGTCGACATGCCGGCGAACTTCCCCTTCCCCGATCGCCTCCAGCGCCAGGGCAAAAGTCAGCGGCTTGGAGATCGACTGGATCGTGAACTCCCGCCGCGTGTCCCCCACCTCGTAAACCGACCCGTCGGCAGTAACCATCGAAATCCCGAACCACTCCGGATCCGCCCCCGCCAGCTCGGGGATGTAGCTCGCCACCTCCCCCGAAAGATCCCCCGCATGCCGCGCATGCAACCGCTCCAGCAACGCCTGAACAGGCGAGGCCGTGCGGTTATTGCCGACGGATTCAGTCATGGATAGGTACTTGCCATCGTATTGACCGGCTCAAACAACGGTTCTGTCCGGTTTGTGCCGAAGTATGCAGGTGTGCTGCCGCTGGCTGACACGACCGTTGACCTGGCGCGGCTTCAGTTCGCGACCACCTCGATCTACCATTTCCTCTTCGTTCCGCTGACCCTCGGGCTGACCCCGCTGGTGGCCGTGATGCAGACCCTCTGGCACCGGACCGGGGACGAACGCTGGTACCGGCTGACCCGCTTCTTCGGGACCCTGATGCTGATCAACTTCGCGATCGGGGTGGCGACCGGAATCGTCCAGGA
>JAIBCJ010000194.1 GCA_019694145.1 Solirubrobacterales bacterium
TCGACCGCCACGTACCGGGCCCGGCCGATGTCCCTGAGATGGGCGTGCTCGGGGCCGGTGCCGGGGTAGTCGAGCCCGGCCGAAACCGAATGGGCTTCGAGGATCTGCCCTTCCTCGTCGGTCAGCACGGCCGAAAGCGAGCCGTGGAGAACCGAGGTGTTGCCGGCGGTGAGCGAAGCTCCGTGCTTGTCGGTATCGAGCCCGTGACCGGCAGCTTCGACGCCGATCAGCTCGATTTCCTCGTCGGGAATGAATGCCGTGAAGGTGCCGATCGCGTTGGAACCGCCTCCAACGCAGGCGATCACGCGGCCGGGCAGCTCGCCCTCGGCCTGCAGGGCCTGGTCGCGGGCTTCGTCCCCGATCACCCGCTGGAGGTCACGGACCAGTTCCGGAAAAGGAGCCGGACCGACCGCGGAGCCGATGATGTAGTGGGTGTCGGCGACGTTTGCCACCCAGTCGCGAATCGCGGCGCTGACCGCCTCCTTCAGGGTGCGGGCGCCGGCCTCGACCGGAACCACTTCGGCCCCGAGCAGCTTCATCCGTTCGACGTTCGGCTTCTGGCGGCGAATGTCCTCGCTGCCCATGTAGACGACGCACTCGAGGTCGAGCAGGGCGCAGGCCGTGGCACTCGCGACGCCGTGCTGCCCGGCCCCGGTCTCGGCGATGATCCGCGGCTTGCCCATCCGCCTCGCCAGAAGCGCCTGGCCGATCGCGTTGTTGATCTTGTGGGCGCCGGTGTGGTTGAGGTCCTCCCGCTTCAGGTAGACCTTGCGGCCCGCCTCCTCGCTCAGCCGGGAAGCGAGATAGAGCGGCGAGGGCCGGCCGACGTAGTCGCGCAACAGGACGTTCAGCTCCCCGGTGAAAGCCGGGTCCTTTCGGGCCTCCGCCCAGGCGACGGTCAGCTCGTCAAGCGCGGGGATCAGGGTCTCGGGAACGTAACGGCCGCCGTAGGGGCCGAAGCGGCCCGGCAGCTCGCCGGCCGTGGACTCCGCGAAATGGCCGCTCATGCGCCTGCCACCGGGGTGTATCGGGCTGCCTGAAAGAAGCTGGCCAGCTTGCCGCGGTCCTTGATCCCCGGCTCGCGCTCGACCCCTGAAGCAACGTCCACCGCGTCGGGCCGGACGATCCGGATCGCCTCGGTCACGTTGTCGGGGTTCAGCCCCCCGGCCAGAATGGTCGGGATCGGCGAGTGGTAGCTGACCAGGAGGTCCCAGTCGAAAGTCTCTCCCGTGCCGCCGTAAACGCCTTTGCGGCCGGTGTCGAAAAGGTGGAAATCGGTGAAGCGGTAGGCGGTGCTGGCCTTGACATCCGCCTGGCTGGAGATGTGAAAAGCCTTGATCACTTTCAGGCCGGTGCGACGGTTCACTTCGCTGCAGAAGTTCGCGCCCTCGTTGCCGCTCAGCTGGATCATCGTCAGCTGCGCGTTCTCGGCCGCCTGGACCACCCTTTCGATGGTCGGGTTGACGAAAACGCCGACCACTTCGCAGCGGCGACGGAACTCCTCGCCGATGCCGGCCGCAACCGACGCCTTGACGAACCGGGGGCTCTCCTTGTGATGGATCAGCCCGATCGCCCAGGCGCCGTGTTCAACGGCGGCTTCGGCGTCATCCCGATTGGTTATTCCACAGACCTTTACCTTCACCAGTCAAGGGTATGACAACCGCCCGTCCGGCCGTCATTTCGACGGCTGGGTGTCATCGGGCCGGGTGCCGAGCTTGACCGTAACCGTGCTGGTCTGACCATCGCGTTGGACTTCGAGTTCCATCTCGTCGCCGACCTTTGCCCCGTTGACGGCATCGATCAGATCTTCCATCGAACCGAGATCGGTGCCGTTGACCTTGGTGATCACGTCGCCTCCGGCCATCACCCGCTGGCCCTGGATCGTGACCGCGGTGTCACCGGCCTTGATTCCGGCCTGGGCAGCGGGGCCGTCCTTCGGCGCTTCCTGAACCAGGACGCCGGTGTCGGTTCCGAGGTTGAGCGCGTTGGCAAGCTGCTCGTTGATCGTCGCGCCGCTGATTCCGAGGTAGGCGTGTTCGGCCTTGCCGTCCTCGATCAGCTGGCCGACAACGTCCTTGACGGTGTTCGAGGGAATCGCGAAACCGATGCCGACGTTGCCGCTGGTGCTGGAGCCGGAACCGGTGGCGATCTGCGAGTTGACTCCGATCACGTTGCCGTTGGCGTCGATCAGCGGTCCGCCGGAGTTGCCGGGGTTGATCGCGGCGTCGGTCTGGATCACGTTCGAAATCGCGTAGTTGGTGAGGCTCGATATCTCCCGCTGAAGGGCGGAGACGATGCCGGTGGTGACCGTGCGGTCGAGGCCGAACGGGTTGCCGATCGCGACGACCGGGTCACCGACCTTTACGTCGGTTGAGTCACCGAGCGCGAGCGGCTTCATTTCGCTTTCCGGCGCGTCGACCTTGATCACGGCCAGGTCGGTCGAGGGGTCGGTGCCGACCACGCTCGCGTCATAGACCGCGTCCGAATCACCGAGCGTGACGGTGATCTTCTTTGCGCCCTCGATCACGTGGTTGTTGGTGACCATGTGACCGTCGGTGTCGATCAGGAAACCGGAACCGGTCGCGGTGCTGGTGCCCTGCTGCTGGCCGAACGGATCGAAGGGATTGGTCGAACCGGTGGAGATGCCCGAGGCGGTGATGAAGCCCACCCCGTCGCTGTCGCGGTTGTAGATCTGGTTGACCAGGTTCTGGTCGTTCTTCGAGGAGGCGTTGGTGGTGGTCGCGGTCAGCGACTGCACGGTTGTCTCGGTTTTGCCGATCCAGCCGGCGGCGATCGCGATCATGCCGGCTACGGCGACAACGAGGCCGCCGGTGAGGGCGGCCAGGAACACGGAGCGCAGAGAGCGCTTTGGGGCATCGGAAGTCTGGTTCATGACGGGGAAATAAAGACCACCCTCATTGACCATTCCTAAGCCAAATTCTAAGGTTTCCTAAACCTGGGAACCGGCTGGGAATCCCGGACCTTCCGACCGTGCCACGGGGCCGTCCGGCCACGCCGTGGGGCCAGGTGGTTACGCCGTGGGGCCAGGTGGTTACGCCGTGGGGCCAGGTGGGGGTAGCCGGGACGGACGCACGCGCGGCATTCAGCCGCGCTGGTCCTGGAGTGTCCCGGACGACCCCCACCCGACCCCGCGGCTACACGAACCGGGGAGAAACCTCGACGATCCCCCACCCGACCCCACGGCTACACGGACCCGGGAGACACCTCAACGACCCTCACCCGACCCCACGGCTACACGAACCCATGCCGCCCCAAGGGGTGGGGCTGCCCTGGTCCTCCGGAGGCGATTTGCGAGAGTCCACTTTTGGCCACATGGCGCACTCAACTCCGATCTCGAATCGGCGGCCCGGATCGAAGTCGGAG
>JAIBCJ010000078.1 GCA_019694145.1 Solirubrobacterales bacterium
ACTGACCGGCATCGTTTACCTCGCCGGAATAGGCGTAGAGCCGTTCGATGATCGCCCGGGTCGGGGAGGCCTGGTCACCCAGCCAGATCGGACCGGCGAGGATGATGATGTCAGCCGGCTCGACCAGTTCACGGTAGATCGCCGGAAAGTCATCTTCTTCGTAACCGTGCCCGGTCATGTCCGGCCAGACTCCGGGCGGGATCACGTGATCCACGGTGCGGACGAGGTCGACCCTGACGCCGACCCGTTCGAGGATCCCGATTGGAATAGCGAGCAGCGCCTCGGTCTGGCTCGGCTCCGGAGATCGCTTGAGAGTGCCATTGAAAACCACCGCTCTCAGATCGTCGTACTTCACGGGCGCCTCGTCGGCCTGCCTGTCAATGAAACCCTGAATCTTCTCCGGAATTGGCATGGGGAACATCCTCTCCGCAGGGGTGATGGCCGTCAAGCCGACGCCGACCGCAACTAGCGAACGCGGCGCGTTATCTAGATACAGAAGGTCAGTAGCGGTCACCCTCCCCCCACCCCTCCAGGAGCAGTCTTGAGACCCCAGTCGAACTCCAGGTTCGCGCTTTTCATTCTTCCGGCACTCGTCGCGGCACTTTTCGCCGTGCTCTCCGCGGGGGCGCAGGCGGCGAGTCCGCTTTCGATCGAGGTGCTCTCGAGCAAGGCCGACCGGATTTCCGGCGGTGACGCGCTGGTCGCCGTCACGGCTCCGGACTCGAGCGCGAAGAGCAAAATGGTCGTCCGGCTGAACGGGAAGGTCGTGACTTCCTCCCTCGCCAGCGATCCCGACAACTCGCTCCGCAAGAAGGGCCTCGTCTCCGGGATGTGGAACGGCCGCAACTGGATCACCGCCTGGGCTCCGGGCCAGGATTCTGCGACCCGCCTTTCGGTCTTCAACAGCTCGCTTCAGGGGCCGGTCTTCTCCGGGCCCCACCAGACCCCGTACTACTGCACGACCGAGAGTTTCGGACTCGGCCCGGCGCAGGATTCGAACTGCGTCGCCCCGACCAGGGTCTCCTGGTACTACCGCGCCAGCGACAACACCTTCAAGCCGCTGACCAGCCCGGCCGACCGGCCCGCGGACATGGTCCAGACCACCACCCGCACGGGTCAACTGGTCGATTACGTGGTCCGGCTCGAGCAGGGTGTGATCAACCGTGCGGTCTACAACTTCGCGACGCTGGCCTCCGGCGGCCAGACGGGTAACGGCTGGAACGGCCGTTTCGTCTATCAGTACGGCGGCGGTTGCTCGACCGGCCACCAGCAAGGCGCGGGAGTGCCGGATCCGCTCGACGATGGCCTGCTGAAGCGGGGGTTCGTGGTCCTCAACTCGAGCCTCAACGTCTTCAACACAACCTGCAACGACGTGATCTCCGCCGAGACCACGTCGATGATCAAGGAACGCGCGATCGAGGAACTCGGCCGAGCCGACACCTGGACCATCGGCCAGGGCAGCTCCGGCGGCTCGGTCCAGATCCAGATGATCGCCCAGAACTACCCGGGACTTCTCGACGGGCTGAATCCGGGGGCGAGCTTTCCCGACAACTCCTCCCCCGATTACCCCGACTGCCGTCTGCTGGTCAACTACTTCAACAACACGACCACCGGCCAGGACCTCTCGAACGCCCAGAAGCGACAGATCACCGGCATGACCTCGGACGCCAACGGCGGCTGTGAACCGCTTTCGGCCGGCGCCGACGTCATTCGGGCCCAGGAAGGCTGCAACGAGGACGTGGTCCCGGTTTCCGTGATCTTCGATCCCCTGTCCAATCCGGACGGCGTCCGCTGCACGCTCTGGGACAACATGATCAACGTCTACGGGGCTGACCCGGCCACCGGCTACGCCCGCCGCACGCTCGACAACGTCGGGGTGCAGTACGGCCTCGGGGCGCTTAAGGGCGGATCGATCAACATGAAGCGATTCCTCGACCTGAACGAGCAGATCGGCGGATACGACAACAACGGCAACTTCCAGGCCGGTCGAACCGTGGCTGACCAGGATGCGCTGAAGACCAGCTACCAGACCGGCCGCATCCAGCAGGGAGCCGGGGGATGGACCCAGGTGCCGATCATCGACGTCCGCAACTACCAGGACGACGTAGCGGCCGGCAACGTCCATCAATACGTCAACACCTACCGCACCCGGGCCCGGCTCGACCGCTTCAACGGAAATCACGACAACCAGGTCATGTTCCGGGCGATCGGCGGCCCCAGCGTGAAGGCGATGAATGACACGGCGATCGACACGCTCTCCACCTGGCTCGACTCGATCGTCGCCGATGATTCTTCGAAGTCACTGGCCCAGAAGGTGGTCGACAACAAGCCCGCCGACGCGGTCGACGCCTGCTGGATCGCCGGCAACCGGGTCGACGGCGTCGCCCAGGCCGGTGACACGAACACCTGCGAGACGACCTACCCGCCGCATTCGCTGCCGGTGAACGTGGCCGGCAAGCCGCTCGATTCGATTACCGCCAAGTGCACCCTCAAACCGGTCAATCCGGCCGATTACGGCTCACCCACCCCGGAGCAGATAACCCGCCTCAACCAGATCTTCCCGGACGGGGTCTGCGACTGGTCGCAGGCGGGACCGGAAGAGACCACCGTCCAGGGCACCGATCTCTCCTTCGGGCCTTCCCATGAGGCCGGCGATGCGAACCGCCACCTGGGCCTGAAGCTGAACCGGTACAAGCTCAACTACAGCCGCAAGGGCGGCAGCGTCACGGCGACCGCGACCCTGGGCAACTGCCCCGCGGTCACCTGGCAGAAAGTCCGCTTCGAGCGACAGCTCAGGCAGGGCCGCAAGTGGGTCTGGAAGAACATCGGTTCGAAGATGGTCACCGGAAAGGATTGCCAGGCCTCGCTCACGGTCAGGAACATCAAGGGCAAGACGAACCTGCGGGCCCGGGCGCTGGCGATCACCGGCTTCAAGGCCGCGAACTCGAAGCTCCGCACGGTCACGGTGAAGAAGCCGAAGCGTCACCGTCGCTGACCGGCGGGGCGTCGCCTGAGACCCTTCCCCGGATATACTCCGCCGACTTCGCGGCTGTAGCTCAGTTGGCTAGAGCGTCTGCTTGCCATGCAGAAGGTCGAGGGTTCGAATCCCTTCAGCCGCTTCCGGGACACCCCTTGCGGGGCATTCCCATTCGGCGCCTTGGCGGAGTGGCTACGCAGCGGCCTGCAAAGCCGTTTACACCGGTTCGACTCCGGTAGGCGCCTTTCTGCCGGCGTCCCTGAACGGTGCGGATTGAAAAGCGAGGCGGACGGTCGGCTGCCCGCCCCTCTTTCCGTCCGGAATTCCCGGTCTACTTGACCGTGAAGTCCGTGTACATACCAGCCTTGTAGTGGCCGGGCAGGTTGCAGATGAGCGCGTAGTGGCCGGCAGCGAGCTTCAGGTCGAGTTCTGAACTCTCGCCGGCCTGAACTTCGGTCTCTCCAACCGAACCGGTCTCGTCCGCTTTCCCGGAAGCGTCGGTAGGCAGATCGCCCGCCTTCTTGTTCGTCTTGACCACTACCAGCTCGTGCTCGAGGTTCCCGTCATTGGTCACGTCGAAGGCCACGTCCCCGGCCTTCACGGAGTCCGGCGAAGCGCTGATCGCCATCTCGGTCAAACTGATCTTGACGGACTGGGCGTTGGCCGGAGCCTGGGTAGTCGAGGTTGTGGTGCCGGTGTCGCTGCTCTCTCCGGAATCATCGCTCGAGGATCCACAAGCGGAGATTCCCAGGGCAAGAACAAGCGTTGCCGCAGCCACAGATACACGCAATGCGTTTGGCTTCAAAGGGAGGCCTTTCTGACTAGGTTCACCAGGACGGAAGACCTGGCGACGCTTGAGTTTACGCCTGGGAGTCGAGGGCCTGGTTGACCAGCGCGTCGGCTTCGGCGTTCTGTTCACGGCGGACGTGACTGATCGACCACGAGTCGAGGCCTTCGAGCGCGGCCTTGGCTTCGGCGTGGAGCGGCTTCATGTCCGGATGCTTGACCTTGTACTGACCGAGCATCTGCTTGACGACCAGTTCCGAATCACCGTGGATCTGAAGTTCGGTCGCGCCGAGTTCCCGGGCCAGGCCGATGCCCTTGATCAGGGCCCTGTACTCGGCCACGTTGTTTGTGGCTTCGCCGATCGTCTCGCCGAGATCCTGGAGCACGTTGCCCTCACCGTCCCGAACGACTATTCCGATCGCAGCCGGGCCCGGATTGCCCCGGGCGCCGCCGTCCACGTTGACGATCAGCTTCATGGCAGGGAATCTATTGCCTGCGCCGGGCGGTCGACTCCCGGCTGAAGCGCCCCTTCAGGCGCGGGGATGGCTGCCGGTGTACGCGTCCCGCAGGCGGGCCGCGTCGAGGTGGGTGTAGACCTGTGTGGTCGAGATCGAGGCGTGGCCGAGCAGTTCCTGAATCGAGCGCAGGTCCGCCCCGCCTTCGAGCAGGTGGGTGGCGAAGGAATGCCTGAGGGCATGGGGCGAAACCCCGCCGGCCGCGGCGGCATCCCGCATGCGGACCGCCAGGCGACGGGAAAGGTCGGAGGCCGAAAGGGGTCGGCCGTTTCGCGAAAGGAACAGGGTCCTCTCGCCCGGGTCGGTGGCCAGTTTCGGCCGGGCCCTGGCGAGGTAGAGCTCGATCGCCTGCCGGGCCGGCTCGCCGACCGGGACCAGCCGGTGCTTGGACCCCTTGCCGAGCACCCGGATCACTTCGTCGTCGAAATCGATCGAGTCGAGGCTGAGGGTCAGCACCTCTTCGCTTCGCAGACCGCAGGAGTAGGTGAGTTCGAACATCGCCCGGTCCCTGATGTCAAGCGGGGTTTCGACCGGTACCGCGTCCAGCATCGAGGACATCTGTTCCATCGTCAGAACGGTCGGCAGCTTCTTCTTCCGGCGGGGTGCGGAAACCAGGTCGGCCGGGTTCTGACCAACCCTTCCGGTCCTCAGAAGGAAGCCGTAAAAGCCACGGATCGCGGCCAGTTTGCGAGCCACCGTGGCCGGGGCGCGACCCGCCGCCGAAAGCGAGGCGGCGTAGCGGCGAAGATCCTTGTGGGTGACCTTGTCTACCCCCAGGCCTGACCCATCGGCCCAGGCCCGCAGCTGGCCGAGGTCCTTTTCGTAGGCGTTCAGGGTTCGCGGTGCCGTACCCGCCGCGAGAAGATCGCGCCGGAAGAGCTCGAGAGCCTCGCCCCAGGCGGGGCAGCTAGCCGATGTAGATGGGAGTGCCGACATCGACCCGGTCGTAAAGGTCGATCACGTCCGGGACCGACATCCGCACGCAACCATGCGAGGCGGCCGAACCGAGCGAGTAGGTTTCATCCGTGCCGTGGATGCCCGCACCATCGAAAATCCCCATCCATCGAGCCTTCAGGGGGTTTTCGGGAACCCCGCCGGGAACGACCTGACCGGCCATGTCTCCGGCCCAGGCCGAGTTCGGCACCGTCCAGACGGGATCGACCTGTTTGTCCTGGATTGAGTAGAGCCCGGCGGGAGTCTCGAGGCCGACCTGGCCGACCGCGACCGTGTAGCTCTTGACCTTTTCGAGGTTCTTCCAGAGGGTCAGGGTGAAGTTGCTCCGGTCCAGGGTCAGATAGGTCGGATACTTCTCGGCGACTTCGGCGGTGGTGACGGCCGGCTTGGTCACGTTGACCTTGGCCACGATCGTCCGGCTGCCACGACCGCTGTCAAGCAGGCTGGTCAGCTGATCGGTGAGTTTGTTGTCCCGCAGCTTGTAGCCGTTCTCGGCCTTGACCACCGAAAGCGAATCCGGGCCGGCCGAAACCGAAGCGTCGACCGGTTCCTTGACGATCCCGTCGGCGACCTTCTTGACGAACCTGTTCACCGCCTTCTGCGAATAGCCGACGTTGACCGGAATGCTGGCCTGAACCTCGGCGCCGGTTATCTCGCGGAAGACCCTTGAGGGCAGCGAACCGTCCCGGCTCTCGTCGAAGGCCTGATTGATCGCCGCCTGAACGTTGGCGTGAATCTTCAGCTGCTTGGCGGGAAGCTGGAACTTTTCCTTCTTGAAGGTGACGGTGACCGGCTTGCGTTGCGGCGCCAGCACCTGATTGGTCAGCGCCTGGGTGGCTTCCTCACGGTTCATGCCGCTGAGGTCGACCCCGGCGACGGTCACGCCGTCGGCGATCTTGTCCTTCTGTGCGCCGTCATATGCGTAGGCAGCGACTGCGCCGCCCAGCAACAGGACAACGATTGCGACTATGGCTACCTGAGTCTTCCGCCCCACTTCAATCCCGCTCTCTGGCTAGTTAATTCCTCTCCGAATTGTAGATACCACGGCGGGCGGGCAAAACCCTCTAACCGGGCGGAAACAGCCTTTGCAGCGGAAATTCAGTCCTGGACTGGCGGCGAGGGGTCGAAAAGCGCCGCGTCTTCGCGGCCCAGGTCCTTGCGGGAGCGGTCCACATGGGGGCTGTGGCGCAGGAAATCCTCGACCGCCGGCTCGTAGCTGTAGCCGGCTTCCTTCCGGGCAGCTACCGGATCGAGACGCAACCGGTCCCGCAGATGGAGCACGGTCTCTCTGGAAGTGAAGCGGAAATGGAAGCCCGTGGCCTTGAAGGCGCGATTGTCGATTCCCCGTCCGAATCGAAGCTGCGTGACCATCTCCGGGGGCAGGGAGAAGCCGAGCCGGCGGTAACCGGCCATCGCCAGCGAAGTGCCCCAGGGCGGAATCACCGGCAGAGGCCGTTTGCCGAGCAGCGAGATCACCTCGGAAAGGGTCAGGATGCCGTCGCCGGCCACGTTGAAGATCCCGGGGATGTCCCGCACCGCCACGTGTTCGAGCGCATGAACCACGTCGACTTCATCGACGAACTGGTAGCGCGGGTCGAACCCGGCGATCATCGGCACCGCCGGCAGGGCGAAGAACTGGACGTGTGAAGTGTCGACCTCGGCTCCGAGCACGTTGGCGAAGCGCAACACCGAGACCGTGACCTTCGGTCGCTGCCCGCGAAACTCCTCGACCGCCGACTCTGCCTCGACCACGTCCCGCTCGACCCTGGTTTCCGGCTCGTACCGGCGGGACATGTCCTCGGTGAAGTAGGCCGGGTCATCCTGGGCGCAGCCGTACCAGTGGGCGGAGCTCTTGAACACCAGCTTCCTGACCGGAGAATCACCGGCCGCGCAGGCGGCGAGGATGTTGAGCGTGCCGATCACGTTGTTCTCGTGAATCTGCTCGGGCCGGAGGCCATCCGGACCGCGCAGCGAATCGACCATCAGGCGGGCGTCGATAACGGTGTCGATCCGCGCTGCCCGGACTATCTTCTCGATCAGGCGGTGTTCCACCCCGACTTTCACGTACTCGGTCCGGGTCAGTTCCCGGGTCGGCTCGCGGGAGTCGACCCCGATGATCGCCTCGATTTCGGGATTTGATTCCAGGGCAGAGGCCAGCCTCCCGCCCCAGTAGGTCGAGAGTCCCGTCACCAGGACCCGGCGTGCGCCTGTGCGGTCATCCGCCACCCGGCCATTGTGGCAGGCGAGGCGGGGTCGGCGGGCATATAAAGTCGGTCGGGTGACGACCGAGGCACCCGACAATGACGGCCTGCTGACCGAGACTCCTCCCCCGGCCCCGGTCCACGACGACTATGGCGTCTCGGACGGACGCTGGCTGAAGATCGACTGGTCCGAACGGATCCGGCAGGTGACCGTCGACTCCGCGCTCGGCCAGACGCCGGTCAGTTACGTGGATCAGGGCGAGGGCCCGCCGATCCTTCTGGTCCACGGACTCGGCGGCAGCTGGCGCAACTGGCTGGAGAACATCCCCTTCCTGGCCGACAGCCACCGCGTCGTCGCCCTGGACCTGCCGGGCTTCGGCCTCAGCCCGATGCCGACGGAAGAGATTTCGATGTCCGCTTACGGCGATCTCGTCCTCCGCTTCGCCGATGCCGTCGGGCTTTCTCCCGAGACCTTCCTGATCGGTCATTCGATGGGCGGCTTCATCTCGACCGAAGCGGTTACCAGCGCACCTGAACGCTTCTCCCGCCTGAGCCTGGTCTCGGCCGCCGGGATCAGCTTCGCCACCATTTCGGGCCCCCGCAAGTCCCTGACCGCGGCGATCGTCAAGGGGATGATCCCGGTTGCCGCGAGCAGGGCCGAACGGAACCTCTACCGCAAGCGCCTCAGAACCGCGTCATTCGCCGGGGTAATCGCCCACCCGAGCATGATCGGCAACGAAATCCTCTGGGAGCTCGGGACCTACGCCGCACTTCGCTCGCCGGCGCTTTTCGCCGCCGCCTTCGCCCTCGGTGGATACGACAACCGGCCCAGCCTCGCCGAGATCGAAATCCCGACCCAGATCGTCTGGGGCCAGCAGGACCGGCTCGTCCCGGTCGGCGCCGCCTATTCGTACGCACGCCGGATCGAGCACGCGGAACTTTCGCTGGTCGACGATTGCGGCCACATGGTCCAGCTCGAGCGGCCTGCCCGCTTCAACGGCGAGATCAGTCGGTTTGCAGGGCAAACCGGCTGATCTGAGCACCGTTTCTCAGGGCCGGTTTGCAGCGCAAACCGACTGACCTGAGCACCGTTTCTCAGGCCGGTTCGCCTCGGGCAAACCGGCCGATCCCGCCGAATCCGCCTAGATCTGCTTCTTCAGAGCGGCGATCCGCTGCTTGAGGTTCCTGACGCGCTTGCGCTCGGAAGCCGCCTTCCGGCGGGCTGAGCCGGCCTTGCGGTTCAGGGCCTCTTTCTGCTTGCCCTTCGCCTTGCGGGCCTGCCTGGCGAACTTGTTCGCCTTCTTCTGCTGAAGCCCGGCGTTCCTCTGGGCCTTGGCCAGCTGCTTCTGGAGCGACTTGATCTTGGCCTGTAGCTTCGCGATCCGGTTCTGCTCGGCCGTGTAGCTGTCGGTCTGGAGCTGGGCGATTTCGACCAGGTTGTTCTCGGCCACGTTGACTTCCGGCACATGCCAGTTGTTGCCGCTGGCGAGGACCTGGGTCATTCCCTTGATGAAGGGATCGGCGTTTTCGGTGAAGGCGACGTTCAGCCAGTGTTTGGTGCCTTCGTGGTCACAGGAGGCGGTGACCGCATCCGGGTAGGCGTTCCAGTTGGCCGTCTCGACGCCGCCGGCCGGCGGCTCGAGCAGGTAGTCCATGTTGGCCAGCGAGGTGAGCAGGGTCTTGCCGCTCAATTCAGCCGGATTAGTGCAGACCACCTCGTACTGTTCGCGGGAAGGCCGGGGCATGTCATAGGCCCAGTAGCCGGAGCCGACATCGCCGAAAGGCGGGTTGTCGGCCGGGGTGCCGTTGAACATCGAGTAGGCGACCAGGCAGCCGTACTCGCCGACTTCCGAGCAGGCCGGCACGTTCTCGTACATGCCACCGGCCAGCTGGCCCTTCTTCACGTAGATGTTGCCGCCGGGCAGGATCGCTCCGACCAGCTGCTTGCGCAGCTTCGGATCGGGGTCGATCTCCTCGTCGATCAGGCGAGCCAGGGTCGCCGAGCCCTGCGAGTGGCCGATCAGGATCACGCCGCGGCCCTTGTTGTAGTGCTGGAGGTAATCCTTCCAGCCGGAAAGAGCGCTCTGGTAGGCGACCTCTGTCCGCTCGGTGTAGACGCCCGGCGAAGTGTCCTGCCGGTACATCGGCGCGTAGACGTCGCAGACCCGGGAGAACATGCGGGCCTGCTGCACCACGACCCGCTTGACTTCGGGGTCCTTGTCCAGGTTCGCGTTGGGAGTCTCCTGCGCGCTGACCGTCGGGTAGACGTAGAAGCAGTCCACCGGAGGATTGTCGGGACGATCGAAGCCGATCGTCTGGGCCGGATTGCCGGCCTTGGTCGAGATGGAGCCGGCGCAGAGATCATCGGCCAGTCCGGGCTTGCAGATCCAGACTGTGTCTTCGGCTTTCGCGAAAGACGGCATCACTGCGGCAATGAAGGCGAATGACGCGGCCAAAAAGGCCACGGCAAGCCAGGTACGACCAGCAACTCTCGACACGATCAGACTCCTCCCGGGGAAATTGACTTCTGGACTATGCATCATCGATAACACCGCTGCAGGCTGGCCGGTTCGGTCCGGCCGCTAGCGATGACCCTCTCTCTGTTTCGAATTCTTCTTCGCCCCGGCCTTGCGGGCCTGCCCGAGCTTCTTCAGGTAGGCCTTCTCCTGGGTCGCAACGACACTGGCCAGATTGCCGCCGGTCAGGTTCAACTCGGCCAGGTGCGTGCCCCAGGTCCGGCCCAGGGTCTCCCCGACCCGGGGGCGGGTGTCTGACTCGTCGGAGACATCGTGAACGTTCAGCCAGCTGGCACCATCGGCCTTCTCGCACTTCGCCGTGTAGAGGTCGGGGAAACTGACCCAGGGGCTGTCGTAGCCGGTCAGGTCGGGCAGCAATGCCCCGTAGGCGCCGGGGAAGGTCTCGGTGTTGAACAGGGGTTTGAGCCTGCCCTTCGACCCGTCGAGCGCGGCCGGGTTCACGCACATCACCTCGTGGGTGGCCGGGTCGACGTTCTCCGAGAGGGCCCCTCCGACCCTGCCAAAGAGGGAATCGGCCGGCGGCGGATCCTCCAGGAAACTCGAGAAGGCGATCACGCAACCGAGTTCGGTTGCCCTCGCGCATGACGGCACCTTGCGGAAGCTGCCACCGGTGCGGCTTCCCTTCTTCACGGTGACGTTGCCGCCGATCAGGACCGCGGAGACCAGGCGCTGGCGGAGCTTCGGGTTGCGGTCAAAGGTTTCCCTGATCAACCGCTTGAGGTGACCGGTGCCCTGGGAGTGGCCGATCAGGACGATGCCCCGGCCCTTGTTGTACCTCCCCAGGTACTCGTTCCAGGCGGCCTTGACCCCGGAGTAGGCCGTGTCATTGACCTGCTCGGTGATCTCGGAACCGAGGATTGCCGGCACCGTGAACTGGCGGTAGATCGGGGCGAACATGCGGCAACCGGGCGTGAACCGGCTCGCCTGCTGTCCGGCGATCGCGTCAACCTGCGGGTCCTCGGTGAGGTCGGCGTTGGGACCGGTCTGGAAGCTCACCGTCGGGTAGACATAGAAGCAGTCGACCTTGTTCCTCAGGCGGGTCAGGGTCCGGGGCGTGCGAACTCCGAGGGTTTCGTCCTTGGAGACCGTCTCCGTGCGGAGGCTCTGCTGGCAGGGATCGTTCGCCCTTCCCGGTT
>JAIBCJ010000079.1 GCA_019694145.1 Solirubrobacterales bacterium
GGCAGTATGCTGGCCCCGTGAGCAGACGGGTACTGATTCTGGGAGCGGGCTTTGGCGGACTCGAACTGGGCACGACGCTCTCCGAAGAGCTGGGGGATCAGGTCGAGGTCACCCTGATCGATCGAAACGAGTCGTTCTCTTTCGGCTACTCGAAGCTCGACATCATGTTCCGCGGGGCCAGCCGGGACTCGGTCAGCCTGCCCTATTCGGCGGTGGCCAAAACCGGGGTCACCCTCCTCAGGGAAGAGATCACGGCGATCGACCCGGAAACCCGCACGGTCACAACCGACGCCGGAACCCATCAGGGAGATGCCCTGGTCATCGCGCTGGGCGCCGATTACGACCTCGATTCAACCCCGGGCCTGGCCGAACGGGGACACGAGTTCTATTCCTTCGCCGGGGCCGAAGCCGCGGCCGGGCCGATCGCCGGCTTCGATTCCGGCAAGGCGGTGATCGCGGTCTGTGGCGCTCCTTTCAAGTGCCCGCCGGCCCCGAGCGAATGCGCCCTGATGCTGGACGACGAACTGACCCGGCGCGGGGTTCGCGAGCAATGCGAGATCACCCTGACCATGCCGCTCGGCACACCGGTGCCACCCTCGCCGGAAACCTCCGCCGCCCTCAAGGCGGAGTTCGGGCAGCGGGGCATCACCTTCCTCGGTGACATGCGGCCCAAGCGGGTCGAACCGGACAGGATCATCTACCAGGACGGGACCGAGCTTCCCTTCGACCTGCTGCTCGGCGTGCCGAAGCACCGGGCCCCGGAAGTGGTGATCGATTCCGGCATCACCGAAGACGAATACGTGCCGGTCGACTCCGCCACCCTGAAGACCCGCTTCGAAGGGGTCTATGCGGTCGGGGACGTCGCCACGGCCGGCGTGCCCAAGGCGGGAGTGTTCGCCGAGGGGGCGGCGAAGGTAGTCGCCCGCGAACTCGTGGCGGAGATCCGGGGCGAGGCCAGCCCGGAACCCTACGACGGCAGGGGCTCCTGCTACATCGAATTCGGCGAGGACCGGATCGCCCGCGTTGACATCGATTTCCTCTCCGGGCCGGAAAAGACCGGGGTCTTCAACGCACCGTCACTCGACCTTCGCAAGGAGAAGGCAGAGTTCGGTTCGAGCCGCAAATCACGCTGGTTCAACCGATAACTGATACTGGCGCTACTCTTTCCCCATGTCCTTGGGGAGAGGGTTTTACAGACTGCTGGGCAGCCTCGTCTGCGCAATTGCGTTCTTCGCCGGGGTCGGCAACGCCTCGGCGGAGCTGATCGATTCGGAAGATCTGGGTGACGGCGTCCAGCGCCTGACCTACCGGATCGGTCCGATCGAGGTCACTTCCGGCCAGAACCGGATCGTCTACAAGATGGTCACCGCCGAGGAGCGGCCGCCGGTTGACGGGTACATCACGGCCTTCCGGCCGAACCTTGTAAACCCGGACGGGACCATCCCGAAGTCGAGCAGCATCATGTTCCACCACGGGGTCTGGATCAACCTCTCCCGTCGCGACGCCACTTCGGGCGGAATGTCCGAGCGGTTCATCGGCACCGGCGAGGAGAAGACCGAGGTCGTCTTCCCGCCCGGCTTCGGTTACTTCCACAAGGGGACCGACGTCTGGCTCCTCAACCACATGATCCACAACCTGACGCCGGCCGAACACACTCTCTACATCACCTACCAGATCGATTTCGTCCCGCTGACTTCACCAAAGGCCGAGGGGATGCGCGGCGTGCGCCCGATCTGGATGGACGTGATGAACCCGAACCCCTATCCGGTCTTCGACACCTACAAGGGATCGGGTGGCAAGGACGGCAAGATCGTCTGGCCTTACGAGGCCAAGGAGGATCCCTACAAGGACGGGATCAAGCGCAACCTCTGGACCGTGGACCGGGACGGCGTGCTGGTCTGGTCGGTCGGCCACGTTCACACCGGCGGCCTCGCGACCGACCTTTATCTGAACCGCGACGGCGCGAAGTACGCGGGCCCGAAGTGCCCGAAGCCGCGGATCCTCAGGAAGAAGCTGAAGAAGAACGCCCCCCGCTCGCTGCGGAGCGCGCGGAGCAAGGCCGCGGTGAAATACCGCAAGTGCCTGGCCAGGATGCCCGATGTCAAAGGTGACCGGGTCCATCTCTTCAAGTCGAATGCCCACTACTACGAGCCGGCCGGACCTGTTTCCTGGGACATGGCGATGCGCAACACGCGCAAGGACTGGCTGGTCCAGTTGAAGGCCGGCGACACGCTGGAAGTCACCACGACCTACGAAACGAAGCGTGCCTCCTGGTACGAGAACATGGGCATCGCGATCTCCTACATGGCTGACGGCACCGGCGGCAAGGACCCGTACAGGACCCGGATGGACTACACCGGGCCGATCAACCACAGGCATTACTCCGAGAACAACGACCACGGCGGCAAGCTGCCGGTGGTCGGGCCGGATCCGACCGGGCTCGAGAACGGGCCGTTCGCGAGCGACCCCTTCGTGATCAGCGGCTACAGCTACGGCCAGGGCGACTACCGCCTGCCCGGCGCGGCCGGCAGGCCGCCGGTGGTGGAGAAGGGTGACACCTTCACCTTCTCGCTCTCGGACGGTGACGTCGGCAACAAGATCTGGCACTCGCTGACTTCCTGCGCCGCACCCTGCAACAAGTCGACGGGGATCGCCTATCCGATCGCCGACGGGGACTTCCGCTTCGACTCCGGCCAGATGGGCGTCGGCGGAGCGCCCACGGTCAACCGGACGACCTGGACCACACCGGCCAATCTTCCGGTCGGCACACACACCTTCTTCTGTCGCATCCACCCGCTGATGCGCGGTGCGATCCGGGTGGTGCCCAAGGGCAGCGGTTGATCGCCGCCGTTCCGCTTTCGGAATGGAGCGACTTCTTCGTCGCCTCGGCCGGGGCCTCGGCGGCCCTGGCCGGCCTCGTTTTCGTGGCGATCTCGATCAACGTCGCGCGAATCCTGCAGCTTGACGGGGTACCGGAACTCGGCCTGGTCACCCTGCTGCTCCTGATCGGGGTGCTGGTCGTCTCGATGTTCGGGCTGATTCCCGACCAGTCGGAACATGCCTTCGGGGTTGAGCTGCTGGTCCAGTCGGCATTCTGGACGCTCGTCATCGCCTTCCTGATCAGGCGAAGTGCGGCCGGTCTCGGTGAAGGAGGCGGTCGCCTGGCCTCCCGGGTCATCCTGCCGGTCTTCGGGACCCTGCCCTATCTGGCCGGCGCGGTCCTGCTGATCACGGGCAGTGACATCGCGATGTACTGGGTTTTCGCCGGCATGCTCGGAGCGATCCTGGCGGCGGTGATGAACGCCTGGATCCTGCTCGTCGAGATCCTCCGCTAGAGCACGGACGAGCCGGCCCCGAAAGGGACCGGCTCCTCGGCTCGGCGGGCCGGGCGACCCCGGTTACTTGACCCGGAAGGCGCCGCGCATCAGCGGGTGGATGCGGCAGAAGAAGGTGTAGGTGCCCTTCTTCAGATCGCTGGGCGTCGACCATTGGGTGTAGCCGACCGTCGGAGCTTTGCCCGGTCCCATCTGGCCCGACTCGAACTGGACTTCGCCGTTCGGGATCGGATACGAGATGCCGGTCGACTTGTTGCAGGGTGCCGCGCAGGAGGTGATCGAGTGCCAGACCTCGTTCGTGATGTCCGAATCGGACAGCTTGAAGGTGAAGGACTGGCCCTGCGGGACGACCGGTGGGCGACCGGCTGAACCTGGCAGGCGGAAGTCACCCTGGTTGTAGCTGAAACCGCTGATCGTGAACGGCCCGCCGGTTTCCGGGCCGTCAGGCAGTTTGGTCGGATCGGGTCCAACCAGCTTGCTGCCGTTCTTGCCGGTCTCGCCACCGTAGTCCTCGTTCTCCTTCAGGTGGCCATGATTCAGCACACCCTTCTGGGCGACGTTGGTCACATACGGGTCGGGAGCGTTGGCCGCGGCGGCGTAGGCGGAATCACGGACCCAGTACACAATGTTGATGCCCATCGACTCGGGCCAGGAGGCCCGCTTCGTCTCGTAGGTCGTCTGCAACTCCAGCTTGTCCCCGGCCTTGACCCGGACCCGCCAGTCGTTGTCGGTGCTGACCATCGCCATGTCCCAGGAGATCGGACCGCGCGGGTCGAAATAGTCCGCGGTTGACTTGAACAGGTGGACGCGGTTGCCGTCGTCGACCGACGGCTGGGTACCGCGGCAGGCGGCGTCGCGCTCGCGCTCGGCCTTGTCCATGGCCTTGACCTTGTCGAGCTGGATCTTGTTCTTCGCCCGGAGGCGGTTGACCATCGCGATGGTCTTCGAGTTGGACTTCTTGCGCCGTTTGATGTCCTTGATCAGGCTCTTCGCTTTCGACCTGCTCTGGCGGTTCTTCATCGAGCGCCGGATCTTCTGCTGGGTCCGCGTCATCTTCGCGTTCTTCTGCTTGAGCTTGTTGATCCGCGCCACCAAGCTGTCGTTCTTCTGCTGAAGCGGCTTCAGCTCGTCCTCGTAGGAGATCCGGTCCGGGCAGTTCGGCCCCTGGTAGGTGGCGCCGTCGCGGCGCAGGTACAGGTCGGTCGAGAGTCCGCCGGTGTGGACGTGGCCGGTGGTCGCGATCAGCATGCCGTTTGCCGGGATCGACTTGACGTTCTTCTGGTTGCCGGGCGGGTAGGGGTTGGTCGCGTCCTCGGGATAAGTGAACTCGCCATCGTCCCCGCCGCTGTCACGCCAGACGTCGAAGACGGGGTAGATGCTGCCGTTCTGGACGTCCATCCAGATCGGACGGGCCCGCACGATGCCGGCGGCTTCAGCCGCAGTGTCCGGGATGAAGTCGAGCGTGTACTCGAAGTAGAGCTTCATCGCCTGCGGGGTGAGGTTGTGGATCATGTCGTTCAGCAACCAGCCCTCGTCCGTCTTGTAGCGGTAACCGAAGCCTTCGGGCAGGTCGAGGATGGTCTTCTCTTCGCCGGTCGCGTAGAACTGCTCGTTGGTCGAGAGGTTGATCCAGACCCCGTGATGGAACATCACCTTGCTCGAGTCGGGAATCGAGCCGTCCTCATAGACGAGGTCCGGCTTGATCCGGGTGATCCAGCCGTCGACGGCTGGCCGGGAGGCACCTTCGATCGGGCGATAGGCAATCCGGTTCTGACCCGGGGTCACGTCGACCGGGCCGATCCGGTAGGTGGTCCTCTGAACCCCGCCGGGCAGCACCTCGGTCTTGAGGATCTCGGCGCGAGCGCCATTGGCGACCGCCAGCAAAGTCAACACCGCTGCAACGAAAACTCCTGCCGCGATGAACCAGCGGCCCGGCACAGCAGACGATTCGGCTTTCCCGATTTCCATCAACCCTCTCCCTTGACTGCGTAAAAAGACAACTTCAAGTTACCCCATAACCGCAGAGGGACCTCCGGGTTGCGGGTCTGGCCGAAAGAGACCGGCCCGCCGCCGGCTTCACCAGGTGTCAACGAAGCGGTGCGGCGCACGCTCTGAGACCCGTTCGGGCGCGGCGGCCAGAGTCGAGGCGATGACCGATCTGGTCTCGGCCGGATCGATCACGTCATCGATCTCGAAGAGCTGGGCCGCGTTCATGGCCCGCGCGTTTTGCTCGGCCAGGGCGGTCAGCTCGCGAACCCGCTTTTCCCGCTCCTCCTCGTCGGCGATCGCCTCGAGGTCCTTGCGCATCGCCAGGCGTACGGCACCCTCGAGACCCATCGGCCCGAGGTGGGCGCTCGGCCAGGCGACGGTGAGCAGGGGTTCGTGGAGGCTGCCGCCGACCATCGCCTGCGCGCCCAGCCCGTAGGCCCGGCGCAGGATCACCGAGATCAGCGGAACCGTCAGGGCGGCGCCTGCAACCAGCAGGCGGGAGGTGTGCCGGACCAGGGCGGTCTGCTCGTGGGCCGGCCCGACCATGAAGCCGGGAGTGTCAACCAGGGAGATGACGGGCAGGCCGAAGCTCTCGCAAAGCTGAAGCAAGCGGGCCGCCTTGTCGGCCGAGTCGCTGGTGATCGTGCCGGCCATGTGGCGGGAGTCGTTGGCGATCACGCCGACCGGCCGGCCCTCGATCCGGGCCAGCGCGGTGACCAGTTCCGGAGCGAACTTCTCGCGCAGCAGGGTGACCGAATCCGGATCGGCAATGGTCTCGATCACCGGGCGCACGTCGAAAGCCCGTCGCTCGCGTTCTGGGACCATCTCGCGGAGCGGAGCCTGGTCGCTTTCCCCGCCGTCGGTCCAGGGGCTGCGGCCCTGGAAGTAACCGATCAGCTTCTTCGCCGCCGCGGTCGCCTCCGCTTCATCGGCGACGACGAGGTCAAGCACACCGTTGGGCTCCTGGAACGAAACCGGACCGACCTCATCCGGGGCGACCTCGCCCAGACCCCCGCCGGCGATCATCGCCGGGCCGCCCATGCCGAGCGAGGAGTCTTCGGTGGCGACGATCAGGTCGGCGCAGCCGGCGATCACCGCATTGCCGGCGAAGCAGCGGCCCTTGACGATCGCCACCCTCGGGACCAGGCCCGAGAGCCCGGCCCAAAGTGCGAAGGCCCTCACCTGCAGGGCCGAGACGACCGGGAAATCGGTGTCGCCGGGGCGGCCGCCCCCGCCTTCGGCGAAGAAGATCGTCGGCAGCTTCATCTTCTCGATCAGCTCGAAGAGCCGGTCCTTCTTGAGGTGGCCGACCGCTCCCTGGGTGCCGGCCAGCACCGTGTAGTCGTAGGAGAGCACGGCGCAGCGGGAGTTCTCGCCGAAGAATTCGCCGTTGACCGTGGCGGTGCCCGCGATCAGTCCGTCGCCGGGCGTGCGACTGATCAGGTCATCGGTGTCGAAGCGGGCCCGCTGGGCGGCGATCGCGTACCGGCCGTACTCGACGAAGCTGCCGGGGTCGATCAGGTCCTCGAGGTTCTCGCGGGCGGTGCGACCGCCGCGCTGGTGGCGCCGGGCCACGGCTTCCCGGCGGGCCTCGTCAAGGGTGAGCTCGTGCCGGCGCCTGAGCTCGGTCAGATCGGGCCGTTCTTCGGGGCTCTGCGACATTCCCGAAAACTGTCACATCCCGGCGGGCGACGCGCCGAAGCCGTAGAGCCGAGCGCCAGATTCCGGGCCGTCGCGGCATTTACCGTTGCAAGCGGAGTTGATATGCGTCATAATGGAGCGCTGTGGGAGGGATCAGTTCCAGAATTGCGTTGGGGCTGGCGGCCGTCGTTGCCGCCTTTTTCGTGCTGGCCGGAACCGCATATGCGGGTGCCGTGATCCAGACCGATCCGGTCGAGTACACGTTCCTGCCGGGTCCCTACGTTCAGGGTTTGGGCGAGACCGCGACTCTGGACAACTCGGTGTCGGAGAACTGGCACGACGTCGTCGCGACGAAGAACGGCCCCGATGGCAAGCCGCTCTTCTCGGCTCCCCTGGCCCGGGGAGGCGAGACCAAGGTGGTCCAGGGCACCCAGTACCTCGCAGCCGGTACCTACCACTTCATCTGCTCCTTCCACGGGGCCGGCATGAGCGGCGATCTGACCATCGACGGTTCGAGCGGCAGCGCTTCGCCCCGCCCCTCGGTCAAGCTCACCTTCCCGGCCCAGAGCCTGAAGCAGGTCCGCAAGTCTGGCGTCAAGGTCAAGATCAAGGCGACCACGGCGAGCAGCAAGGTCAAGGTCACCGCGAAGGCCGGCAAGGTCACGCTCGGTACCAGCCGCGCCCTCGATTTCACCGCAGGACAGTCGAAGACGGTCAACCTGCCGTTGACCAAGGCCGGCCGCAAGGCAATCGCGAGGCCGAAGTCTGTCCAGATCAAACTGAGCGCCGCCGTGCCCTACGGCAAGTCGGCGAGCGCCTCACGAAAGGTCAAGTAGCCAGATGAGCTTCCGCAGGTTCTTCGTCGCATTTCTGATGCTCGCCGCGATTCTGGTCCTGCCCCAGTCGGCTTCGGCACTGCTTCCTCACAGCACCACCAAACGTCTCGATGACGGGACCGAACGAATCACCTACCGGATCGGCCCGCTTACCGTCACCCCCGGCCAGAACCGGATCGCCTTCAAGCCGCTGACCGGGGTCGAGAAGCCCTCGGTGGACGGCTGGATCACCCGGATCAAGCCGAACATGGTCAACGAGGACGGCTCGATCCCGCTTTCGAGCAAGGTCATGTTCCACCACGGTGTGTGGCTCAATTTCAGCCGCCAGGACGCGACCTCGGGTGGTCAGGAACGCTTCTTCGCAACCGGTGAGGAAAAGACGATCACCCGGTTCCCCGACGGTTACGGCTACCAGTACAAGGCATCCGACGTCTGGCTCCTCAATCACATGATCCACAACCTGACGCCGGAAGCGATGACGCTCTACGCGACCTACACGATCGACTTCATCCCGGCCGATTCACCGGCCGCCGACGGGATCAAGCCGGTCACCCCGATCTGGATGGACGTGGACAACGGAAGCGTCTACCCGGTCTTCGACATCTGGAAGGGCAGCGGCGGCAAGGACGGCAAGTTCACCTACCCGGATGACGCCGACAATCCCTACCCGAACGGCGTGGCCAAGAACACCTGGACCGTTGATCGCGACGGCGTCCTGCTCGCCACCGCCGGCCACGTCCACACCGGTGGCCTCTACACCGACCTCTACCTGCAGCGCCCCGGCGCCAGGTACGCCGGCCCGAAGTGCGTGCAGCCCAAAGCGGCCCGACCGCCGAACCGCAGGAACATCCGTCGTTACGGGGCGAAGCTGAAGAAGTACAAATCCTGCAAGGCTTCGATGCCGAGCGTCAAGGGCAGCAAGGTCCACCTCTTCCGTTCGCAGGCGCATTACTTCGAGCCGGCCGGTCCCGTTTCCTGGGACATGGCGATGGTCGGCACCAGGGACGACTGGCGGCCCGAGGTCAAGAAGGGCGACGTCCTCTCGATGAACTCCACCTACGAGACGAAGCTGGCCTCCTGGCCCGAGTCGATGGGGATCATGGTCGTCTACATGGCCGAGGGCGAGCACGGCACCAACCCGTACCGGAAGAAGGTCGACTACAAGGGCCAGCTGATCCACGGTCATTACGCGGAGAACAACGATCACGGCGGCAAGCTGCCGGTGGTCGGACCCGACCCGACCAGGCTGCCGGACGGAGCAAACCCCGACGGGAACCCGTTCACGATCAGCGGCTTCTCCTTCAACGGCGGTGACTTCCGGCTGCCCGGCGCGGCCGGTCGCCCGCCGGTGGTGGATGAAGGCAAGAGCCTGACCTTCCAGCTCAACCAGGACGACATAAACGACGAGATCTGGCACTCGCTGACCTCCTGCAAGACGCCCTGTAACAAGTCGACCGGTATCGCCTACCCGATCCCGGACGGCAAGTTCACCTTCGACTCCGGCCAGCTCGGAGTCGGCGGAGCGCCCACGGTCGAGCGGACCTCATGGAAGACCCCGGCCGACCTGCCCCGCGGCACCTACACCTTCTTCTGCCGCATCCACCCCCTGATGCGCGGCGCCTTCCGGGTCAAGTAGCCGTCGCCCCGTTCCCAATACTGATTCGGCATCGTTCCCTCTGAAATGTCTCTCGGAGGCTTCATTCAACTTCCGGGTGACGTTTGGTTGGCTGTGGTGCCCCAAAGTCACCCAAATGGAGGCGAAACGCGTACGTGATCCGCTCTGGGTGAAGTTTGGTCGGCTGTGGCGCCCCAAAAGTCACCCGGAATCCTTCCAACTGTGATCAAGCGACCCGGGCCAGCGCCCGGCACCGGGCGATCTCCCGAATGACCAAACTCGCGACGAGTTCGGGGTGCTCGGTGATCTCCTCCCAGGTGAACCTGATCACCTGGTAGCCGAGCCGACGGAGGTCGTTTTCCCGCGCCGCGTCATCGAGGAAAGCGAACCGTCCGGCGTGCCCTTCGTACCCATCGACCTCAACGATCAAGCCGATGTCATCCCAACTGAAGTCAGGGAAGTATCGGCCCTTGCGACGGTTCACTCTTGGAGTCTCGATGCCGTATCTGGCGCAGAGTTCGAGGAATAGGGTCTCGAGAAGAGTCCGGACATCCTTAAGGTCCGGGTGTCGCCGAGCGACGAGATTCTGGAACTTTCTGATTCCTTCGAGTCCGGAACCCAACTCAAGGCAAGCTCTCAACTCTTCTTCATTGAGCAAGCCCAGGCGATCCGCTTCCTTGAAGGCATGTCCGAACTCATCGTCGGGGAGTTCCCGGGCTAGATCCAGCAGGATCCAGGAAGGTCGCAGGATCGGGATTCCGTATTTGCGGGTGACCTGAGCGGGATTGAAGTATCGACTCCTGCGAACCCTCACCGGTCTCGCCTCGGCAACACCTCGACGATCCAGAACGAACTCGCCAGATCTGTGGCTGTTGCGCCGTTTAACCTCAAGGTTCCCGCGGTCTTTTCGAATGTCCCAAACATCGGCAGCAGCCCGGCCGGAGAGGACTGCACCGCCCCCGGCCACAAGAGTGGCGGCCATGCAGGCAGCCAGTCGACCCTCGGCGCGGCGGCCAACCGCAAAGACGGCCCTGCCCGCCGGCAGAAGGCGATTCTGGTCTTGACGATGCTTGATCATCGCCTTGGAAAGGCTCGCTCCGAGCATCTGCGTTCGGGTCACAAGCCCGAATTGCTTCCCCGCGATCCTCTGGAGTGAGGCTTCGATTTCCGCTCGGTCAGACATCCGTCGAGCCTGCCACGAAAAAGCTCAAAAGTGTGCAAACTGAGCAACGATTCACACACATGCCGGTCTCAGATGCCGGTCTCAGCCAACCGTCGCCGAGACGGAAGCGTAGGCCTGACCGATTACTCCGGGTTGCGTTTGGGCTGCCGGGGTGCCCCAAAGGTCACCCGGAAGGTGGGTAGGGCGTCAGGCTGGCCGGTCCGGCCCGGGCCGGGTCGGCTTCTACTGATCGACCCGTTCGATCACTTCGTATTCGGCGCCCTCGGGCCCAAGATGGGAGGCGTAGAGCGTCACCGACTGACCGCTGAAGGCGATCGAGGGGCTGACCGGCACCCGCAGATGAGAGGGATCGAAGCCGCGGCCGGTCCTGGCGCAGGTGAGGTGCGGGCGGTAGGGCCGGTCCTCCTTCCAGCCCAGGGCCGA
>JAIBCJ010000195.1 GCA_019694145.1 Solirubrobacterales bacterium
GGCCGCAGCTGGCGGGCCACGGTCAGAAGCTCATCCATCGCCTGATGCGCGAGCCGGCTGGTCTCCTCGATTTCCGGCGCCAGCTCCTCGGGGGCCTCGGAGCGGGTCGCCTCGAGCCTCAGCAGCACGCCGGTCAGCGACTGGTTGACCTGGTCGTGGAGGTCGCGGGCGACCCGGGCCCGTTCTTCCTCCTGGGCGGCAAGCGCGGCATTCGAGCTGCGGCGGCGCTCGGCCTCAAGGCGACGCATCATCCTCAGGAAGGCGAGCTCGAGCCGTTCCGCCTCTTCGGTCTCGGCGACGCCGTCGATCCAGGCGGGGAGGTTGGCGCCCGGCTGGCTCAGGTCGACCTTCTCCATTTCGGTGATCACCGCCTCGAGCGGTGTGAAGCGACGGCGCAGGATTGCGACGTTGAGCAGGCAGGTGATCGCGGCGGCGGCCACGGCGATCAGGATCAGCTTCTCCAGATGATCAGCTGAAAGGCCGGTGACCAGGCTCGCGGCCGCCGCGGCGAGCGCGACCATGACCGCGTTCAGCAGCAGCACCTCGGTGAAGATCGGACGACGCTTCATCTGGAGCTGCCATGGTCGCAGGGTGCGCGGCCGGTTTCCGGCCAGAGGCCGGCGGCGAGTGGCTGTCCCGGTGGTCCGCCGGTCAAATGGGGGACATCCCCTATGGACGGAATCGGCCTTCCGCGCAAGAATTCCGGCCTATGACAACCACCAAGCAGTCAACCTGGGGCGCGACGCTCCGCACGACCATCCTGCTGGCCACGCTCTCCGGCCTGCTCGTGGTCATCGGCTTCACGATCGGCGGCCAGCAGACGGCCCTGCTCTTCCTCGGCATCGCGGTCCTGATGAACTTCTTCTCTTATTTCTTCAGCGACAAGCTCGCCCTGAAGATGAGCGGCGCCCAGCCGATGGAGGAATCCGAGAACCCGGAGTACTTCCAGATGGTCCGTGAGCTCTGTCAGCGGGCCGAAATCCCGATGCCCCGCCTTTACGTCATTCCGCAGGAGCAGCCGAACGCTTTCGCGACCGGCCGTAACTACAACCACTCCGCCGTCGCGGTGACGGCAGGCATCACCAGGCTGCTTTCCACCGATGAGCTGCGCGGCGTGGTCGCCCACGAACTCGCGCACGTCAAGCACCGCGACATCCTGATCCAGTCGGTCGCCTCGACGATCGGCGCCGCGATCACCTACATCGCCTACATGCTGATGTGGTTCGGCGGCGACAACAATTCACCGCTCGGCCTGATCGGCTCTCTGGCGATGGTGCTGCTGGCGCCGCTCGCCGCTTCGATCATCCAGCTGGCCGTTTCGCGCCAGCGCGAATACGCGGCCGACGCCGGCGGCGCCGCGATCTGCGGCAACCCGGAGTCCCTGGCCTCGGCGCTGCTCAGGCTTGAACAGGGTGCCGAGAACATCCCGATGAAGGGTCACGTGAGCGAGGCCTCGGAGCCGCTCTACATCGTCAAGCCCTTCAAGGCGAAGGGTCTGGCCGGTCTTTTCTCGACCCATCCCCCGATCGAGGAACGGGTCAAGCGGCTCCGCCAGATGCGGCCCTCGCTGTAAGGGTTTCGCAGGCCGGATTTTCCTCCCGAAGCGCAGCTGGCAGTGGGGCCCCCGGATCAAATGGTCCGGGGGCCTTCCCTTCGGGGCGACGCCGGGATAGCTTGGGTCCATGGCCGAGATCAGGGTCAAGCGGATCTACGAGGATTCAAGCCCGGAGGACGGCCGGCGGGTGCTGGTCGACCGGCTCTGGCCGCGGGGAGTGAAGAAGGACCGGATCGACGAGTGGGCGAAGGAGCTGGCCCCGAGCAATGAGTTGCGCCGGGAGTTTCACGACAGCGATTTCGACTTCGATGAGTTCCGCGCCCGCTACATGGTCGAACTCGAGGGCCACGAGGACGAAATGCGGCAATTGCTCGGCTCGACCGACGGACCGTTGACGCTGCTGTTCGGTTCCAGGAACCTCGAACAGAACAACGCGACGGTATTGGCAGAAGCCCTCGGCGACCTGACCGTCTGACCGGCCCGGTCGGGCGCTTTTCCCGATGACCTGTACCCTTGGTGGTCGCGGCTGAGGGGCTGGAAAAGCATTCCGGACCTCGCTATACTTTTTGAAGTAACCAAATTCAGATCGAGATTGAGGGTTTTTGCCGATGGCACCGGAAGCGACCGAACAGCAGACAATCGAAGAGATCACGCCCCAGGAGGCTTTCGCCGAGCTCGATGGTGGCGGCGTCAAGCTGATCGACACCCGCGAGCCCTACGAGTACGAGGAGTCTCACATCGAGGGCGGCGAGTTGATCCCGCCCGGAGTGATCGCCGACCGGATCGAAGCGGCCGTGCCCGACAAGGACCAGCGGATCATCCTGCAGTGCCGCTCCGGTGCCCGCTCCCTGGTCGCGGCAGAAGCTCTGGCGGGGCTCGGCTACACGAACCTCGCCAACATGAGCGGCGGCATCCTCGAATGGGAGGCCCAGGGCCTGCCGGTCGAGTCGAACGTCGCCCTGACCCCCGAACAGCGTGACCGCTACTCGCGGCACATCCTGCTGCCCGAGGTCGGGGTCGAAGGCCAGATCAAGCTGCTCGAAGCGAAGGTGCTGCTGCTCGGCGCCGGCGGTCTCGGAGCGCCCACAGCGCTCTATCTCGCGGCCGCAGGCATTGGCACGATCGGCATCGTCGATGACGACGTGGTCGACGCCTCCAACCTGCAGCGCCAGGTGATCCACAACACCAGCCGGGTCGGCCAGCCCAAGTCCGCCTCGGCCCGCCAGACGATCGAGGAACTGAATCCCGACGTCGAGGTGATCGAATACAACTTCCGGCTCGACGCCGGCAACATCCTCGAGGTGATCGAGGACTACGACATCATCGTCGACGGGGCCGACAACTTCCCGACCCGCTACCTTCTGAACGACGCCTCGGTGCGGCTGAAGAAGCCGGTCGTCTCCGCCTCGATCCTTTCCTTCGACGGGCAGATCTCGACCTTCATCCCTTACGAAGGCCCCTGCTACCGCTGCCTCTACCCGACCCCGCCGCCGCCGGAGCTCGCCCCGAGCTGCTCGGCCAACGGCGTGCTCGGTGCGATGGCCGGGCAGATGGGCCTGCTCCAGGCGAACGAAGTCCTGAAGCTGGTGCTCGGCATCGGCGAGCCGCTGGTCGGCCGCCTGCTGCTCTACGAAGCACTCGGAACCCGCTTCACCGAACTCAAGGTCCGGCGCGATCCGGAATGCCCGATCTGCGGTCCGAACGCGCCCAAGGTCCCGGAATCCGAGATGGGCCAGTTCCCCGACTACGAGGCATTCTGCGGAGG
>JAIBCJ010000080.1 GCA_019694145.1 Solirubrobacterales bacterium
GGCCGTTGGGGATCCCGTCGGCCGGACTTCGCCGGGAGTTCCGCCGGGACCCCCAACGGCCACCGCTTCCAGCTCCGAAGAGGGTTCGCCAGACCTGCGCGAGACCTCAGAAGATTCCCCTTCAATGCCTTCTGTTTCCGATGGTGAGTCCAACTCGGGTGAACGGATCAAAGCTTCGCCTCTGGCAAGACGTATCGCGGAGGATTTGGGAGTAGATCTGACCGGTCTTTCGGGGTCGGGTCCCGGGGGTCGGATCATCAGGGTTGATGTGGAAGGCGCGGCGAGCGGGGCGTCGGAGGAGACCGCGAGGAAACCGGACCAGGCCCCGGTTGACTCGGCCAAGGGGACGCCCGAGATCGTCGAGCTGAACCGGACCCAGCAGTTGATCGCGCGGCGCATGTCGGAGTCGAAGGCGACCATCCCTCACTTCTATCTCCGCGCCGTGGTCGACATGGACCGCGCGGTCGAGGTCAGGGCCGCCTTCAAGGAAGAAGCCGCCGACAACGAGACCGTCCCCTCGCTGAATGACTTCGTGGTCAAGGCTGCGGCCATCGCCCTGAAGCGGCATCCGCTGGCCAACGCCGCCTTCCGGGACGGCCACTTCGAGCTCTACCCCAAGGTCAACGTCGGGATCGCAGTTGCGACCGAGGGTTCGCTGATCGTGCCGGTGATAAAGGACGCCGACCACCTGACCCTGACCGAGATCAGCGATGAAACGCGGCGCCTTGCCGGGCGGGTCCGCTCCGGCGAGGTCACGCCTCCCGAGCTGGCCGGCGGCACCTTCACCGTCTCGAACCTCGGCATGTTCGGGGTGAGCGGATTCGACGCGGTGATCAACCCCGGGCAGGCGGGCATCCTCTCGGTGGGAGAGGTCACCGAGCGTCCGGTCGTGCGGGACGGAAAGATCGCCTCCGCCCGCCTGATGGAGATCACGCTCGCCTGTGATCACCGCATCCTCTACGGGGCCGAGGGAGCCGAATTCCTTGCCTCGGTCAAGACGAACCTCGAGGAACCCGGCCTGCTCGCCTGAAGACGGGCGCCGCGGGGCCGACACCGGAGTCCGGATGCCCATATCGTCACTCCAGATGAGCGAAGAGGTACAGGCACCCACCAGTCCGGCCGGCAACAAGGGCGAAAGCGAGTTCGTCGAATACTCACGGGCGAGACAGTCGATGTCGCGCCGGATCGCCGAGTCGAAGGCGACCATCCCCCACATCTACCTGCAGGTCGAGGCCGACGTCACCGCACTGGTCCGCCGCCGGGCGGCCCTCCGGGCCGAAGGCGAGACGGCGACCGTGAACGACCTGGTGATCAAGGCGACGGCGCTGGCCCTCCGCAACCACAGCCGGGTCAACAGCACCTACCGTGACGGTGGGCTCGAACTTCATTCGCGAATCAACATCGGGGTCGCTGTCGACACCCCGGACGGCTCGCTGACCCCGGTCGTCACCGACGCCGACAGCAAGGATCTGAACGAAATCGCGACCGAGGTGCGGGACCTTTCCGCCCGGGCTCGCTCCGGCGAGATCACTCCGCCCGAGCAGGCCGGCGCCACTTTCGCGATCTCCAACCTCGGCACGCTTGGCGTGACCAGCTCCGAGCCGGTGGTCAATCCCGGCCAGGCGGCGAAGCTCGCGGTCGGGGCGATCAGTTCGCGTCCGGTCGTCCGCGGCGGCGAGGTCGTGCCCGGCGAGGTAATGACCCTCGATCTGTCCTGCGATCACCGCGTGCTTCACGGGGGCGAGGCAGCCCGCTTCCTGAACGAGGTCAAGGCCAACCTGGAGAACCCGGGGCTGCTGGGATGAGCGCCGGGGCCACACCGGATGCGACCGGCGATGGCCCCCGCTGCGTGACCAACAGTGCCGGCGTCGCGGCCGGACGCCGGGTAGCGAGCTCGGCCGGAGTCGCAGGCAGTGTCGCGGTGACCCACTCGGCCGGTGTGGCCGGCAGTGCCGCGACCGGATTCAGCGCCGGCGTCGCGGGCAGCCTGGCGACCCTGTTCAGCTCCGCGATCGCCTTCAGCTTCGCCGTTCTCGGCTCCTCCGTTCTGGTGGCCTGTGCCTTTTGCGTCGGGTGCTTTCGTTGCCGCCGCTGCGCTTTCTGCGTCGGCTGCACGAACTGCGTCGACTGCGTTGGCTGTGTCGGTTGCCGGGGACTCATCGGAGCCCGTGGCGTCGTCGGCAAGTCGGATGAGGAGCAGAAAGGGATCCGGCGGTGGCTGCCCTCACGGTGATCGAACTCGGCCGGCGCGATTACGCCGGAATGGTCGAAGTCCAGGAACGGCTGGCCGCCGACCGGCTCGCCGGCTCGATCGGTGATCTCCTTCTGCTGCTCGAACATCCGCCCACCTACACCCTGGGCCGCCGCTCCGAACCGTCGGACCTGCTTCACGGAGCCGGGTGGTACCGCGAGCGCGGCATCGAAGTCAGCCGGACACCGCGGGGCGGCAAGGTCACCTACCACGGCCCGGGCCAGCTGATCGCCTATCCGATCGTCGACCTGCGGGGGGTTGGGGAGCAGCCCGCCGGGGCCGACCGGGTCGACGTGGCCCGCTTCGTCGCCTCACTCGAAGGCGCGATGGCCGACAGCCTCTGGGAGCTGGGAATCCCGGCGGGCCGGATCGAGGGCCTGACCGGGCTCTGGGTTGACGATGAACGCCGGGACCCGGGGGACTTCACCGGCGCCGACGCCGCATCGGCCGCCCCGGGGCTGGCCCGCGGCAACATCCGCAAGATCGGCTCGATCGGGCTGAAGATCAGGCGGGGCGTGTCCAGCCATGGCCTTTCGTTGAACGTTTCCTGCGATCTCGAGCCGTTTGACTGGATCAACTCCTGCGGCATCGAGACCTGCCGGGCGACCTCGATCGCGGTCGAGCTCGGTGGCGAGGCACCTTCGGTCGAGTCGGTCGGAAAAGCCGTGGTGGCCAGTCTGGCCTCGCGCCTCGGACTGGAGCCAACCACCGGCAATCCTGCCGACTTCGGCCTGGCCGAAGCGAATCCCGCCAATTCCGTAGCCTAGGTGGCGGTGAGCACCCCGCCCCCCGACAGCGCGACCCTCGAAGGCAGCCCCGCCGAGCGGATCCACGTGACCCGCTCCCGGGCGAATCCCGGCGGCGGCACCGTCCAGCCCGATGACGCGGTGCCGTTCCGTTCCCGCAAGCCTTCCTGGCTGAAAGTACCGCCGCCCGGCGGCCCGGTCTACCGCGAGATCAAGCAGATGATCGATGGCGAGAGCCTGAACACGGTCTGCGAGGAAGCGAACTGCCCGAACATCGGCGAGTGCTGGGAACGCGGCACCGCCACCTTCATGATCCTCGGCGACGTCTGCACCCGCCGCTGCGGCTTCTGCAACGTCCAGACCGGCAAGCCAACCCACAACGATCCGCTGGAACCGGCCCGGGTCGCGATGCAGGTGAGTCGCCTCGGCCTTTCGCATGCGGTGATCACCTCGGTTGACCGGGATGACCTGCCGGACTACGGTGCTTCCGCCTTCGTCGGCGTGATCCGTTCGATCCGTGCCCAGGCCCCGGACTGCAAGGTCGAGATCCTGACCCCGGACTTCCGTGGCCAGGAGATGCCCCTGGCCCGGGTGGTCCATGAGCGTCCCGATGTCTTCAACCACAACGTCGAGACGGTGCCGCGGCTTTACCCGAAGGCCCGGCGCGGCTCGAAGTTCCTGCGCTCGGCCAGGGTCCTTCGCCTGGCCCGCGAGATGGGTGAAGGGGAAGTGATCACCAAGTCCGGCCTGATGGTCGGCCTCGGCGAGGAGTTCGACGAGATGGTCGAGACCTTCGGCATCCTGCGGGAGCACGGGGTCCAGATCCTCACGGTCGGCCAGTACCTTCGGCCGACCGTAAATCACCTGCCGGTGGTCCGCTACTGGCATCCCGAGGAATTCGAGGCCCTCGAGAAGGCCGCCTACGAGATCGGCTTCGAGTCGGTCGCGGCCGGTCCGCTGGTTCGCAGCAGTTACCACGCAGACGAGAGCGCACGAAAAGCCGCCGAAGCGGCTTGAACCGCTTTCTCCCGGTACCCTCGCTGATTCCTTGATTCCGTTTCGCGACAACCTGGACCTGCGTGGTCCGATCTGGGGCACGCTCGCCCTTTTGTTCGTCTATCTGGTCCTGGCCCTGATCGGCGACATCCCCCACATGAACGCCTGGCAGGTCCTGGTCGGCCTGGTCGGCCTCTGGCTGTTCGCCCCATACGTCGAGCGAAGGGCCGGCACCCCCCTCTTCCTGACCGGTTTCGTGATCGTCGCCGGAGCCACCGGTTTCCTGGTCGGCGCGGTCGACGAGGCCTCGGGCCCCTACGCGATCAGCTTCTTCCTTCCGGTCCTCGCCACCGCCGGCGTCCACATCGCCCTGGCTCCCCGATCGAAGATCCTCTGCCTGATCCCGGTCCCCTTCGCGATGACCTTCGTCGAGATCCCCACGATCGCCATGACGATCATCTGGGTCGCCCTCGAAATGCTCCTCACCGCCGCCTGACCCTCCTCCGTTCAATTCACTCGGACATAGCCCTAATGACTTGAACCCAGGCAAGATGCAGGCGTCTGGAGGCCAGCGGCGGCCTCGACTAGCAATTTCGGGTCAGACCGAGATCAGACCGGCGGCGGTGAGGATGAGGACGCCGGTGCCGACGATGACCCGGTACCAGACGAAGACTGACATCGAGTGGCTGGTCAGGTACCTGAGGAACCAGGCGATCACCGCGTAGCCGACCACGAAGGCGACCAGGGTGGCGACCGCGATGTTGATCATCGGCTCGTCGAAGCTTTCCTTTCCCGAGAGCAGTTTGTATAGCTCGTAGAAGCCGGAGAGGACGACGGCCGGGATCGCCAGGAGGAAGGCGAAACGAGCGGCCGCCTCGCGACCGAGCCCGAGGAAGAGACCGGCGCTGATCGTGGCGCCGGAACGGGAAACGCCGGGGATCAGGGCCAGCGACTGGGCGAGGCCGATGATCACGCCGTCCTTGAAGGAGAGTTCGCCGACCTCCCGCTGATGGGTGCCAACCCGGTCGGCCCGGCCGAGCACGAGGCCGAAGATGATCAGCATCGAGCCGACCAGCCAGAGGTTTCGGGCGGCGGTCTCGATCTGGTCCTGGAAGGCGAGGCCGAGGATCGAGATCGGGATCGTGGCGATGATCAGGTACCAGCCCATGCGGGGGTTGAGCTCCCCCCTCATCTCGGGTTTGAAGATCGACTCGGTCCAGTCCCTGGCGATGTTCCAGAGGTCCTTGCGGAAATAGATCAGCACCGCGGCTTCGGTTCCCAGCTGGATCACCGCGGTGAAGGCGGCGCCCGGGTCATCCCAGCCGACCAGCGCCGGGAAGATCAGCAGGTGCCCGCTCGAGGAGATCGGCAGGAACTCGGTCAACCCCTGGAGGATGCCGAGAATGATGCTCTGGAACAGGTCCACGACTCGGAGAGGCTATCGGCCGGAGGCCTGCCCGGACCGGGCCGGCTCCGTCCGTTCAGCTTTCGTTCAGATCCGCCCTACTTCGGGGCCATGCGAAGAGCACCGTCGAGCCGGATTACTTCGCCGTTCAGCATCACGTTGTCGACGATGTGGAGGGCCAGCGCGCCGAACTCCTCCGGCACCCCGAGGCGGGGCGGGAAGGGGATCGTCTCACCGAGGGCCTTGCGGGCCGGTTCCGGCAAAAGCGCGAGCAGCGGGGTGTCGAAGAGGCCGGGCGCGATCGTCATCACCCGCACTCCGTCCCGCGAAAGGTCACGGGCAGCCGGCAGGGTCAGGCCGACCACTCCGCCCTTTGAGGCGGCGTAGGCGGTCTGGCCGATCTGGCCGTCGTAGGCGGCGATCGATGCGGTGTTGATGCAGACGCCACGCTGGCCGTCACCGTCCGGCTCGTTGCCGACCATCGCCGCGGCGGCCTGGCTCAGCACGTTGATGGTGCCGATCAGGTTGATGTTGATCGCCCACTTGTAACCGTCGAGCGGGGCCGGCTCGCCCTTCTGGACGATCCGCCCGGCCGCGCCGACGCCGGCGCAGTTGACGCAGATCCTGAGGCCACCGCTGGCTCCGCCGGCCCCGGGGCCCGCGGCTTCCGCGATCGCTTCGCGCACCGACTCCTCGTCGGTCACGTCGGCCTTGACGAAGGTGCCGCCGATCTCGCTGATCAGCTCGATCCCCTTCTCCTCGTTCAGGTCGGCGACCACCACCTTGTGACCTGCTTCGACCAGGGCCCTCGCAGTCGCCTCGCCGAGTCCGGAGGCACCACCAAAGACGATCGCGCTTTCAGCCTTCATCTGTCCTGCTCCTCGCTGTTGTTGCCATAGAGTTGGGCGCATGAAACGAGCGATCTTCGAACCCGAACATCAGGACTTCCGTGAGACTGTCGGCCGCTTCGTCACCGACGAGATCATGCCGAACTTCGAGCAGTGGGAGGAGGACGGCATCGTCCCTCGCGAGCTCTTCCAGAAGGCGGGCGAGAAGAACATGCTGGCGATGTCGGTTTCCGAGGAGTACGGCGGGCTCGGACTGAAGGACTTCCGCTTCAACCAGATCGTCGGCGAGGAGGGCTATTACCAGGGCGCGACCGGCGCGGTGCTCGGCGTCACCCTGCACAACGATGTCTGCCTTCCCTACTTCGAGGAGTACTGCACCGACGAGCAGAAGGAACGCTGGCTGCCCGGCATCGTCGACGGCAGCCTGATCACCGCGGTCGCGATGACCGAGCCGGGGATCGGCTCCGACCTTGCGAGCATGTCCACCAAGGCGATCCGGAACGACGATCACTATGTGGTTGACGGCTCGAAGACCTTCATCACCAACGGGATCAACGCCGACCTGATCATCACCGCGGTCAAGACCGACCCCAAGGAAAAGCACCGCGGGATGTCGATCATCATCATCGAGCGCGGCATGGATGGCTTCGACCGCGGCCGCAACCTGGAGAAGGTCGGCATGCACAGCCAGGACACGGCCGAGCTCTTCTTCAACGAGGTCAAGGTGCCGGTCGAGAACCTGCTCGGCAACGAAGGCGACGGCTTCAAGTACCTGGTCAGCAACCTCGCCCAGGAGCGGATGTCAATCGCGGTCGCCGCGGTTGCAACCGCCCAGGCCGCGCTCAACTGGACCCTCGAATACGTCAAGGAGCGCTACGCCTTCGGCTCGCCGATCGGCACCTTCCAGAACTCGCGCTTCCAGATGGCGGAGATCAAGACCGAGGTCGACCTCGCCACCGTCTTCATCGACCGTTGCGTCGAGGCGCTGAACGAAGGCACGCTCACGGTCGAGGATGCGGCCGAGGCGAAGTGGTGGACCACCGAGATGGCGGACCGGGTGATCGACAAGTGCGTCCAGCTCCACGGCGGCTACGGCTACATGCTCGAGTACCCGATCGCCCGCGCCTACGCCGACAACCGCGTGACCCGCATCTACGGCGGCACGACCGAGATCATGAAGGAGATCGTCGGCCGCTCGATGGGCCTCTAGGCGCATCCGGAGCGCCACAATTCACAGAACCTGAAGTTGCCGGCGGGTAGCGCTGGGAACTTCGAGGTCTCTGCCCGGCAGAGTTATACGCCCCGGCGGCTCCTTGGCCACGTCCCGCCGCCGGGGCGTCCTCCCTCAACTCGCTTCAAACATTCCCATCGCCCCACGGTCCATATCGATTACCGAGTGGGATACGAAGGGATAGCTGCCCGCTTCGGGAAACGACAGTTCAAACACCCCAGCGCCACCGGGGGCAATGACCTGGGTCGACACGTCGTGAATCGCCTCGTCGGGTATGCCGTCATGTTCATACGAGTCGAAGATCGTGCCGACCACATGGAAGGCACTGAAGAGCGATGGTCCGGCATCCAGGAAGAAGATCCTGACGGGCTCGCCGACGCCGACCTGAATCGGATTCAGTGCGTAGCGGTAGCTTCGGCCGTTGAAGACCACCATGGCCGGAGATCCGCTCTGCATGGCTTCGTATGAGCTGTGCAGATAGCCACCCTTGACCTTGCCGTAGAACTCGCTCTGGACGAGGAAGACCTCCTGGGCCGGGGGCCGGGGTGTGGCCGGATCGACCACGATCATCCCGTACATCCCCATGCCCAGGTGATGCAGCATCGGTCCGGTGGCGCAGTGGTACATGTAGACCCCCGGGGTGCCGGCGACGAACTCGAAGGTGAACGACTCGCCCGGGGCGACGTTGCGGAAGGCGACATTCGGCGCGATGCGTGCCGCGTGGAAATCGATCGAGTGCATCATCGCCTCATGCAGGAAGTTGAAGCGCTGGCAACGCACCAGGGCCTTGCCCTTCTTCCCCCGGCATTTCATATGCATGCCCTTGTGGCTGTTGGTGAGAGTCACGCGGACGGTGTCTCCCTCGGTGGCGCGGATGACCGGGCCCGGCACCGTCCCGTTGAAAGTCCAGGCCCGCAACTTCACTCCGTCGTCGATCTTCACCGTGGCCGGGCGGGCCGTCAGGTGAACGTCGACCACCTCGGCGCGGGTGGTGGAGGTAAGGGTGAACAGGCCGGCGAAGGCCAACAGGACCGCAAGGAGACCAGCTTTAAACGAGACGTAAGCCATGGAGCGACCGTATACCGGTCACCTGACTTGGACAACCGTAAGAACTACGGAACCGGGTTGCGGGAAACTACGCACTCCCGCGCCCGGCGGGGCGCGCCGTCAGCGACAGACAGCGTTGAGGTTATTCGCTCCATGTGCGGATAACTTCAATGCAGTTGGTGAGGCGTTACTGGGTGGTCATTGCCCGGTCGGTCTTGGCCGGGCGGCTCAGCTTGGCCTTGCGGTACTCGCGGTTGAGCATTCCGATTACGTCGATCGAGATCTCCTGGGGGCAGACCCGGGAGCACTCGCCGTAATTGGTGCAGCCGCCGAAGCCCTCCTGGTCCATCTGCTCGACCATGCCGATCACGCGGGTTTCGCGCTCCGGCTGGCCCTGGGGCAGGATGTTCAGGTGGGTGACCTTGGCCCCGGTGAAGAGCATCGCCGCGCCGTTCGGGCAGGCCGCTACGCAGGCGCCGCAACCGATGCAGATCGCCGCGTCCATCGCCCGCTCCTGGACTTCCGGTGAAACCGGCATCGAGTTCGGTTCCGGCTGGGGACCGGTGGTGGTCGAGATGTAGCCGCCGGCCTGGATCACCCGGTCGAGCGCGCCGCGGTCAACCGCGAGGTCGCGGATCACCGGGAAGGTGTTGGCCCGGAACGGCTCGACCTTGATCGTCTGGCCGTCGATGAAGTCGCGCATGTAGGTCTGGCAGGAAGTGACCTGCTGAGGGCCGTGCGGAGTGCCGTCGATGACCAGCGAGCAGGCGCCGCAGATGCCCTCGCGGCAGTCGGAGTCGAAGGCGATGGTGCGCTTCTTCTCGTGACTGAGGCGCTCGTTGAGCTGATCGAGCATCTCGAGGAAGGACGCATCGGGGTTGATGCCCTCGACCTTGAAGGTCTCGAAGCGGCCCGCCTCGCTTTCATCGGCACCGTCGAACTGACGCCAGATCTCAAGGGTGAAGTTCACTTGTAGCTCCTCGTCGCCAGCTTGATGTCCTCGAAGTTCAGAGCCTCGTCATGGGGAACCGGATTGTCGCCACCGTACTCCCAGGCGGTGACCTTGGCGAAATGCTCGTCGTCGCGGAGCGCCTCGCCGTCATCGGTCTGGTGCTCCTCGCGGAAGTGGCCGCCGCAGGATTCCTCGCGCCGGCGGGCATCCTGGATCATCAGCTCGCCGAGTTCGAAGAAGTCCGAGACCCGGTTCGCGTACTCGAGCGACTGGTTGAACTCCTCGTCACCCGGGTCGACCCGCAGGTCCCGCCAGAACTCTTCCTTGATCGCCCGCACCTCGGCCAGGGCTTCGTCGAGGCCTTCGGCGGTACGGGACATGCCGCACTTGTCGAGCATCACGTGACCCATCTCGCGGTGGAAGGCCTGGGCGGAGGTGCTGCCACCGACGTCCATCAGCTCCTGAACGTGACCGCGGACGTCGTTCTCGACCTCGTCGAAGGCGGAATCGGAAGTGCTGACCGGCTCGTGGTTCTTGGCGAGGTGGTTGGTCACCGTGTGGGGGGAGATGAAGTAGCCGTCGGCCAGGCACTGCATCAGGGCCGAGGCGCCGAGGCGGTTGGCGCCGTGGTCGGAGAAGTTCGCCTCGCCGATCGCGAACAAACCGGGGATCGTGGTCTGGAGTTCGTAATCGACCCAGAGCCCGCCCATCGCGTAATGCGGGGCCGGGTAGATCATCATCGGCGTCTCGTACGGGTCATCGCCGGTGATCCGCGTGTACATCTCGAAGAGGTTGCCGTACTTGCGCTCGATCGCTTCCTTGCCCTGATCGGCGATCGCGTCGCGGAAATCGAGGAAGACGCCGCGGCCGGTGCCGCCGACCCCGAGGCCGTCATCACAGACCACCTTGGCGGCGCGGGAGGCGATGTCACGCGGGGCGAGGTTGCCGAAGGCCGGGTAGCGCTCTTCCAGGTAGTAGTACCGCTCGGCCTCGGGGATCCCGGCCGGCGGACGGTCGTCACCGGCCTTGCGGGGAACCCAGATCCGGCCGTCGTTGCGGAGCGACTCGCTCATCAGGGTCAGCTTCGACTGGTACTCGCCGGACTGCGGGATGCAGGTCGGGTGGATCTGCGTGTAACAGGGGTTGGCGAAGTATGCGCCGCGCTTGTGGGCCCGCCAGGTGGCGGTCACGTTCGAGCCCATCGCGTTGGTCGAGAGGTAGTAGACGTTGGTGTAGCCGCCCGAGGCGAGCACTACCGCGTCGGCCGCGTGGCGCTCGATCTCACCGGTGACCAGGTTGCGCACGATCACGCCACGGGCTTCGCCGTCGATGACCACCACGTCCTGCATCTCGTGCCGGTTGAAGACCTCGACGTTGCCGGCCGCGACCTG
>JAIBCJ010000011.1 GCA_019694145.1 Solirubrobacterales bacterium
GCCGAATAGGTCAGACAGTCGAATTCGGTGGCCAGGCGCCGACCGTACTCGTCATCGACGTTGACCACCGCAGCGCCCGGACCGGCGGCGAAGAGCAGCCGCTTGGCCTGGAAGTAATCCTCCATGTCGCTGTGGAAATCGAGGTGATCCTGGGTCAGGTTGGTGAAGACCGCAAGGTCGAAATCGATCGAGTCAGCCCGGTGCATGACCATCGCGTGAGAGGAAACCTCCATCACGCATGCTTCGTCCCCGGCCTCGAGCATGCGCCGGAAAGAGGCCTGGAGGTCGATCGCCTCGGGCGTCGTCCGGACCACCTCTTCCTCGACCCCGCCGACCACCTGCTTGACCGTGCCCATCAGGCCGCTGGGCAGACCGGCATATTCGAGGATGTCCCGCAGCAGGAAAGCGGTCGTCGTCTTGCCGTTGGTCCCGGTGATCCCGGCCAGTTTCATATCCCGGGTCGGGTAGCCGTTGAAACAGGCCGCGATCGGTGCCATTGAAGCGCGGGTGTCGCCGACCACAAGTTGCGGCACCGCCAAATCGAGCCTTTTTTCGCAGACCAGCGCTGCGGCGCCCGCTTCAACCGCGGCCGGCGCGAAATCGTGTCCATCGCTCTTTTCGCCGCGAACACAGAAGAAAAGCGCTCCCTGAGTCACTTTCCGATTGTCGAATTGGAGCGAGGATATGTCGGTGCCCGGGTCGCCGACGAGGTCGGACGAGGCCAGATCCCGGGCGAGTTGGTCCAGCCGCATGGCGTTGAGTTTAGAACCTGGTCAGGCGGGTTCCGACCCGCCCTCCAAAAGAAACCCGCCCCTTCCTCTCACATTCACGGACGGAAGGAAGAGGCTCCGCCGGGAATTTCACTGATCGGTCGGAACGCCGAGATATGGCAGCGCGAATGCGGCCAGTTCACCGAAACCGGGGGCCGCAACCTCGCCGCCGGTGTGGGCGCCCTGCGGCTGGTTGACCATGATCGACACCACTATGCGCGGATTGTCGGCCGGTGCGAGGCCGACGAACGAGGCCACATACTTCGTGTCCGAGTAGCCGTATTTGGTCGCGACCTGGGCGGTACCGGTCTTGCCCGCGAGGCTGTAGCCCGGCACCGATACTTCGGAGGCGGTGCCGCCCGGAGCGAGTACCCCCTTCAGCATGTCCCTCACCTCGGAAGCGACCTCGGGCCCGATGATCCGGTGGCCCTTCTGTTCCGGAACTTCCTCGCCACCAATCTTTTCGATCAGCCGCGGCGGCCGGAGAATGCCGCCGTTGGCGAGAGCCCCGTAGGCCTGGACCATCTGGATCGGGGTGACCGCCAGGCCCTGGCCGATCGGCACGTTGCCGATCGTCGAACCGGACCAGTCGCTGTAAGGAAGGACAATCCCCTGTTCCTCGCCGGGGTAGTCGATCCCGGTCGGCTTGCCGAAACCAAAGCGGCCGATCCAGCGGCTGAACTTCGTCGCCCCCATCTCGAGCCCGATCGTCACCGCCCCCACGTTCGAGGACTGGGCGAGGATGTCACCGACATCGAGGGTCACCGTTCCTCGCGGATGGCTCTCTTCGATCACCCGGTCAAACACCTGGATCGAGGGGGCAAGTGTGAAAGTGCTGGACGGGGTGACAGTTCCGGTCTCAAGCGCCGAGGCGACCGTGATCGCCTTGAAAGTCGAGCCGGGCTCGTAGGTGTACGAGGTGCCGGTGTTGAGCAGGTCTTCGGGTTTCGCCTGACTGAGATTGTCGAGGTCAACCGGGGGCCAGTTGGCCATCGCCAGCACGTCGGAACTCTGCGCGTCCATAACGATCGCCGAGGCATTGATCGGGTTGCTGGTCTCCCCGATCCCGGCCAGCACCTTCTCGGCCTCGGCCTGGATGTTCGAGTCCAGCGTCAGCTGAACCGGCTGGCCGTCCTCGGCGTCGCGGACGTTGTCGAGGCTGATCGGGTCGCCGAGTGCGTCCTTGACCAGCCGCCGCTCCCCGTTTACGCCCTTGAGCACGCCGTCCTGTCCGGCTTCGATTCCGGTCAGTCCCTCGCCTTCGTCGCTGACCGCCCCGATCACCTGGGAGGCGATGTCACCCTGGGGCCGGACCCGCAGGGTGTCCGGAACCTGTCCGATCCCTTCGAGGCCCAGCTTGTCGACCGCTTCGGCCTTTTTCAGGTCCACCTTGCGATCGACGTATGAGAACCCGCCGGGCTGGGTGATCGCATCAAGCACCTCGCCCGGATCGGCGTCGAGCGCCTTCGCGACCTGCCTGGCCTCCTCCGGCGGATCCTTGATCTGGTACGGGGTGGCGTAAATCGTGGCGCCGGCTTCGGACCCGGCCAGCGGCTGGCCGTTGCGGTCGAGGATCGAACCGCGCAGACCGGGCACCTCGATGATGTCTTCCTGCTGGCCTTTCGCCTGGGATGCGAGCGAGGAACCCTGAACCACCTGAAGCAGAAAAGCCCGGGCGAAGAGCCCGAGCAGAAGAACCAGACTGACCGCGAAGAGCAGGCCGATCCGCCGTTCGGGCCGTTGCAGTCGCATCAGCCCCCGGCCGCCAGTCGCTCGGCGGCCGCCGCATAGTCGGAGTTCTGGAAGGAGCGGTAGTGAATCGCGTCGGGCTCTGGCAGGTACATGCCTTCGGCTTCAGCCTGGGCCTGAACGCGGGGCATCGCCAGAGCAGCCGTCTGCGACGACTTCAGGATGGCGTTTTGCCGCTCGATCGATTCGATCTGGGTTTCGAGCTTGCTGGCCATCGCGCCGTAGCTGACGGTGACCACGTTGATCGCGACGATCGCCAGTAGCAGCGCGCCGATCACGAAGATCCAGCGTCGGCCGGTGGCGGCGGTGCGAACCAGCCCCGACTCGGGGAAATGAGTGACCGCATGGGCGCTCCTGCCAATCAGGCGCAGGCCGGAGTGCTGCCGGCTGCCGGGCCGGCGCCGGGTGGCGGGCCGACGGTGAGGGACCGTGCGCCGGGAGGGAACGCGAGCGGGAAGGACCGGGATGGTGCGAGCCGGGGCGCCCATCAGCGAACCTCCCCGGCGGGATTCTCATTCGCTTCACGCAGCTTCAGGGCCCCCCTCAGGCGGGCCGAGCGGGCCCTCGGGTTCATCCCGACTTCTTCCTCCCCGGCGGAAATCGGCCGGCGGGTGAGCACCTCGGCCTCCGGCTCATGCCCGCAGACGCAGACCGGCAGCTCCGGCGGGCAGGTGCAGCCGGTCGCGAGATCGTTGAAGAAGCGCTTGATCCGGCGGTCTTCGAGCGAGTGGAACGAGATGACGGCCATGCGACCGCCAATCTCGAGGCTGTCCCAGGCGATCGGCAGGGCCGCATCGACTGCTTCGAGTTCACCGTTGACCGCGATCCGAAGCGCCTGGAAGCTGCGGCGGGCCGGATGGCCGGAACCGAAACGGGCCGCGGCCGGCATCCCGGCCTTGATCGCCTCAACCAGGTCCGAAGTGCTGGTCAGCGGCCGCCGGGCGACGATCTGGCGGCTGATCCCGCCGGCGTATCGCTCCTCGCCGAGTTCACGCAGCATCTGGGCGAGCTGCTGCTCGGACCAAGTGTTGACGATCACTTCGGCGGTCAATTCCTGTCGCGGATCCATCCGCATGTCGAGGGGCGCGTCATGTGAGTAGGAGAAGCCACGCTCGGCGGCGTCCACCTGAAGTGAAGACATCCCAAGATCCATGTACAGCGCCGAAGCGCGAATACCTTCATTTTGCAGGTATTTCAGAGCCTGGCTGAACTCGGCGGCGACGAATCTCGTCCGGCAGGCGGCCTCGGTCTCGAACGCCTGGAAGTGAGCCTGGGCGACCGGGTCACGGTCGATCGCGATCAGGGTACCTTCGGCTCCGATCCGCTCGGCGACCAGGCGGGCGTGACCGCCGGCCCCGAATGTGCAGTCGATCACCGTCTCGCCGAGCTGCGGGCCGATCAGGTCGACCAGCTCCCCGGCCAGTACCGGCAGGTGCCCCCTCGGCCCCTGTTCGGGCCGGTCGAAAGGGTTGTGGCTCTGGCGCGAGTCGCTCACCTTGGCTCCGATCGGGGCGAGCCGCGCGGCGGCTGTCACTCCGTGCTCCCGGCGAGGTTCTCGGCCACGTCGCCGAACTGGCTGAGCAGGTCCTGGCTCAGTTTGGCCCAGGTCCCTTCGTTCCAGATCTCGATGTAGTCACCGGCGCCGACCACGGTGCAGGCGCCCTCGATTCCGGCCAGCTCCTTGAGGTTGTCCGGAATGCGGATGCGGCCGGCCGCATCGAGATTGCCCTCGTCTGCGCTGGCGTTGATCATCCGGCGAAGGTTGCGCGCGTCGGCCCCGAACGGGCTGTGGGGAGCGACGTAGCGCTCTTCCATCGCGTCGAAGTCTTTGGTCGAGTAGAGCCAGAGGCAGGCATCCGGGCCTTTGGCGAGAACGTATCCCTCGTCGAGAGCGGCACGGAACTTGCGGGGCACCGTGAGGCGGTCCTTGGAATCGAGGCTGTGTTCGTGCTGGCCTCTGAACGCCACCGCTCCTCGTCCTTTCTTTGCCTCGCCGTGGGTTGACCGGGAAAGAGTTGGGCCGGGGTGGTGAGAGCGGGAGGAGCTCCATCACCCCGGCCCTTGGCTTCAACTCGATGGCAATGTAACCCACTTTGCCCCACTTTGCAACACAACCCCCCACTTTCTTCCAAAAGTTGCAACGGCGATTGCACCGCCCGGTCATGAAATAACCTCCCGATATGACCGAGATCTCCGATGCGAATCAGCTGCGCGGCGCCAAGTTCAAGGAGTTGATGAGCAAGGCGAAGACCTGGATCATCATCGTCGTCTGCAGCGTGATCGCCGCTGCCGCCGGGATGATCGTCGGCCCGGCGATCGCCGGCGGCGCCTTCGTTCTCGTCTTCCTGATCGGGATCGTGATCACTTTCATGATCGCCGACAGCCGGGCTGCCACCGCGTTCTACGAGGCCTACGCCCAGGCACGCGGACTGACCCATCAGTCCGGCGGCATCCTCGGCGGCTCCACCCCGCTTCTGCGGAAAGGTGACCGGACCCGGGTCGACCAGCAGTTCAACGGCATGCTCTCCGAGGGGATCGAGGGAACCCTCGCCCTCTACACCTACACGGTTACCAGCACCGACTCGAAGGGCAACGAGACATCGACCGACTACCCCTTCACCGTGATCATGGTCAACATGCCGGGCACCGTTCAGCACCTCACCGACCTCAGGGTGCAGAGGCAATCGGGTCTGAAGCTGTTCGAGAAGTTCGAGGACGCCTTCCGCGGCGACTTCGGCCGGGTCACCCTGGAAAGCGAGGCGATGCGGGACCGCTACGAGATCTTCGTCAGGAAGGAACAGGATCCGGTCTGGGTCCGGCGTCTGTTCTCGCCCAGCTTCATCGTCTGGCTGACCGACAGCCCGCCGAAGAAGTTCGCCTTCGAACTGGAGAACGGCTGGCTCTGCGCCTATGTGCCCAAGCATCGCGATGACACCGAAGGCTTCGACGAGATGATCAGGCTCGGTACCCATGTGGCGGGCCGCCTCGAAGAGGAAGTCGGCCAGAGCTCACCTGCCGAAGCGCATCACGACTCGCCCGAAGTCAAGATCGAAGTGGAAGAAGAGAAGTGAGCGAGGAAGCGAAGCCTGGCGGCACCTTTGAAGGTGCGAGCGCCGAAGGCGAGGTGGCGGTCACCCACGCCAACCAGCTCCGCTCGGCCAAGTTCAGGGAGATGACCCGGAAGAAGTCGACCTGGGCCTGGATCATCGGGCTTTCGGTCCTCGCCGGACTGATCTTCGCCGGGCTCGGCTTCCCGGCGATGGGGGGCGCCGCCTTCGTCATCGTCTTCCTCGGCTCCCTGCTGGTGGTCTTCATGATCGCCGACAGCCGGGCCGAAGACGCCTTCTACGATTACTACTGCGAAACGCACGGCCTGACCCGGAGCACCTCGCCCGAGATCGGCGAACTGACCCCGCTGCTCCGCATGGGTGACAAGTCAAACACGGACGAGATGTTCTCCGGCGAGCTTTCGCCCGGGATGGACGGCAACCTCGTGCTCTATACCTACACCGAGGTCCATCGCGATTCGGACGGTGACGAAACGGAAACCGACTACCCCTTCACGATCATCCACGTCGAGATGCCGGAGATCGTCCAGCACATGACCGACCTTCAGGTCCACCGGGCGGGCTTCAAGCTCCTCGACGGGATCCAGGACAAGTTCCTCGGCAACATGCAGCGGGTGACCCTCGAAAGCGAAGCCTTTGCCAAGCGGTTCGAGGTGTTCGTCAACGACAGCCAGGACCCGATCTGGACCCGGCGCCTCTTCTCCCCCAGCTTCATCGTCTGGCTGACCGAAAGCCCGCCCGACAGTTTCGCCTTCGAACTCGAGAACGGCCATCTGGTCGCCTACGTCTCGAGGCACATGGACAGCACGGAAAGCTTGGAGAACGTGACCCGGGTCGGCACCTACGTGGCCAACCGGTTGCTCCAGGAAGTCGCCGAGTCCTCGCCGAAGGCCGCGCGCGAAACCGGGTCGTGAACCCGGCAAAGGGGGTCCGGCCCCAGGCCATCCTGGCGCTGGCCTCGGTGGCCAGCGTCGCCCTCAACATGTGGATCGGCCGGGGGATCACCTTCAGCACCGACGAGCTGGTCTGGTTCATGCTCAGTCCCGATCTCGACCTTTCCGGCGCCTTCCACCCCTACGTCGGCCACCTGATCCTCACCTCGAAAGCCCTCTACAAACTGATCTTCGAGACGATCGGGCCGGACTACCGGGTGATCCGCCTGGCCGCGGCCATGGTTCTGGTCGGGGTCGTCTGGATTCTTTACCGGCTGCTCCGCCGCTACTGCGGCGAGTGGCCGGCCCTCGCGATCAGCCTGGTCGTCCTTTTTTTCAGCGGCGACCCTGCCCATGTCTTCCACGGCAACGGAATCACCGTGCTCGGTTCTGTCGGCTTGGGCCTCTTCGCCCTGCTGATGCTGAGCGAACCGGCGACCCGGCGGTCGGTGCTGGCCTGCCTCGCCCTTTGTCTAGGTGTCGCCACCTATTCGCAGACGCTGCCCTTCCTGGTCGGAACCACCGTTTTCCTGATTGCCTCGAAACGGATCCGGGACCTTTGGGTTCCGGCGATCCCGTTCCTCGGATATTTCGCCTGGTGGATCTGGGCCCGGGACTTGCCCGGTTCCTCGGAGAGCTCACTGGAACCGGAACGGATCTTCATGCTGCCGGTCTGGGGCTTCCGGGCCACCGGCGCCGTAGCCGAGAGCCTGATTCACCTGCCAGACGGGGTCGCCTCCGGAATACAGACGACGATCGGCCTGCTGATCGCCGCCGGTCTGGCCGCGCTGCTGGTCTGGCTGCTCGGGAAGGGCCGGGCCAATCCCCTGTTCTTCGCGGGGGCGGCGACGCTTCTGACCATGTGGGCGCTGGTCATCGTGGTTCCGGTCGAGGATCGCAACTTCGACAGCTCCCGCTACATGTATCCGTTCCTGCTGGCAAGCGTGATCACCTTCGGCAGCCTGATCAGGCCCGGGAAGCCGGGCCGCACCCTGGTCTGGGTGGCCGGAATCGCGGTTGCCGCGCTCTGCCTCAACGGCGTGGTCGAACAGGCTCGCCACAATGACCAGCAGCGTGCCGGGGTGACCGTCCTGCTTCGCTCCGGACTGGCGGGGGTGGAAGCGGTCGGCCCCACCGACCCCTCGCTGACCGCCGATGACCTCGCCACCCAGGAAGAGGACTTCTTCCTCAACCTCCCCTTCCGGGCGGTCGACGATCTGGAGATCCCCTCGCTGGCCGCCTACACCGCAGCCGTCGATCAGTACGGCCGGCTGGGTTTCACCGGATCAGAGATCGGCGAGAACGGCCCCGGCTCCGCCCTGATCGCCGACCGGTCCGCTTACCGGGTCTCCGGCATCGGATCTCCGCGCCCCCTGCCCGAAGGTGCCAGGGACCTGCCTTGCCGACGCCCGGCCTACCTTCTCCCCGGACCACGAGGGGTCGCGGTCCCGCCTGGCCTTTTTGAACTCCGCAACCCTTCCGGCCACCCGGCCGCTCTCCGCGTCTTCCGTTTCAGCCACGCCGGCACCCCGGCCGGCCGGGTACCGGCCCGTTCGGCAGCTCTGGTTGGCGGCCCGCAGAACCATGGCAACGCCGGGTTGCGGATGAGAAGCGACCTGACGCTGACCGTCTGCCACCTGGCTCAGTAGCCAACGTTGATCAGGCTGTCGGCGTTGGCGGCGAGCGCAGCGACGATCAGAAGCAGGACCGACGGGACCAGAATCAGGGCGATCACCAGCTGGATCTTCGGCGCGGCCCGGGCGGCCTGTTCCTCGATCGTCCGTCGCTGATCCTGCCTGAGGGTCGCCGACTGCCTTCGCAGCTGGTCGGCCAGCGGCGAACCGAGCCGGCGCGAGCGTTCCAGGGTCGACACAAACGAGGTGATCTCGGGACCGCCGACCCGCTGCCTGAGACCTTCCAGTGCCGCCGCCTGGCCGCTACCCCACGCCATGTCGTCCCCGGCCCGGGACATCTCGGCGATCAGGGGCCCGCGGCCGGAGCTGGCCAGGTCGAGCAGGCAACCGCCGAGACCGCGACCGGTCTGGACCGAGACCGCCAGCAGGTCGAGCACGTCGGGCAACGCGGCGACCATGCCCCGGTGCCGGCGGCTGGCCGTTCGCTCCAGCATGAAGTCGGGCAGGATGAAACCGCCGGCGGCAACCGCGATCAGGATGACCGGAGCCAGCCTGCCTGGCAGCACGCCGGTGAAAAGCGAACCGAAAAGCATCCCGACCGCGGCGCAGCAACCCTTGGCCAGCAGCACCGACCGCGGCGCCAGTACCGCCTCGAGTCCCGCCCGGCGGATGCGGTCGCCCAGTTTGGGGAATTCCCCCGAATCGCCTCCCCCGGACCGGCCGCTCCGGATGCCACGCCCGTCCGCGATCTGCCCGGCCGGCCGGGCAGCCGCGGTCGGTCCGTCACCGGAACCTCCTCCCCCTTCCCGCGTGATCTCCCGGAGTCCGAGCGCTCCGAGGATGATCGCGGCAACCCCGATCAGGGCCGGCAGCAGGCTCATGTCACACCGATCCGCGCGAGCCTCGAGATCAGGATGAATCCCGCGAGCTGCAGGAGGAGCGAAAGCCCGACCAGGACCAGGGCCGGCACCGAACCGAGGATCGAGGCGAAGAAGCCCGGTCTGAGCAACTCGGTGAAAAGTGCCGCTCCGAGCGGCATCGCCACCACCAGATAGCCGGTGAAGCGGGCCTGGGCGGTAGCCGATCGGGCATCCTCCGCCACCCGGTCGCGCTCCGCGGCTCCCTCGGCGAAGCGGCGAAGGAGCGCCGCCAGGTCACCGCCGGCCAGTCGCTGGCTGATCAGGGCGGTGGCGAAGGCATCTACCCGCGGCGAGTCAAACCGGGTGGCGAGATTGCGGATCGCGTCCGTGGTTGGCGCCCCGGCCTCGAGTTCGTACCTCATCGTCTGGAACTCGCTCCGAACCGGACCCTCCAGCGAGGCGGTCGCGGCGACCAGGGCGCCGCGCGGTGAATGACCGGCGCTGAGGCAATCCGCGATCGCCCGGGAGACCTCCGGCAGGGATTTCTCAACCGACCGCCGGTAGCGCCGGCGCCCCCGGGAGATCAGCCAGCCGGCCAGCATCGGCGCCGCAACCGCCAGGCCGAAGCCGACCACCGGGCCGGCCAGCCACCAACCGCCGGTGATCGCCGCGAAGCTGAACAGCAGGGCCAGCCGGAAGCGTTCGTCGGAAGTCGGCAGGTAACCCTCACGCCGGGCCCGTCGAAGCGGTTCGACCGTGGCCGCCAGCCAAGCCCTGAGCCCGGCCCAGCCGCCGCCCGTTTCTCCCGCGGTCCGGTCGCCTCTTCCCGGACCCTGCCCCTCGTCGACCGGGGTCCGGGTGCCCAGTGCCTCGCCGACGGCAACCACAGCAAGCACCGCAGCAATTCCGGCCAGAAAGGCGGGCAGAGCGCCGGTCACTGGCCGACCTGCTCTATTTCGGTGACCTTGCGACCGCCCTCGGCGGTGCGGGAAATGTGGACTACGAGGTCGATCCCGCGGCGGAGCTGGGCACCGATCACGTTCAGCGGCAACCCGACATCGGCCATCAGGGCGAGGACCTCGATCCGGGCCAGGGCATCGGTGGCCGAACTGGCGTGAACGGTTGAAAGCGCTCCGTCGTGACCGGTGTTCAAGGCGGTCAGCAGGTCCAGGGCCTCGGCGCCGCGCACCTCTCCGATCAGGATCCGGTCGGGTCGCATTCTCAGCGCGTTTCGGAGCAGGTCGCGAATCGTCACTTCGCCGCGGCCCTCGATGCTTGGCGGACGGGATTCGAGCCGGACCACATGGGGTTGCGCGAGGCTGAGCTCGGCCGCGTCCTCGATCGTCACGATCCGTTCGGCGGCATCGATGAATCCCGACAGGGCATTCAGCAGCGTGGTCTTGCCGGAACCGGTGCCGCCGCTGATCAGGATGCTGCGACGCGCCGCCACCTCGCGACCCAGCCGCTCCGCCTGCCCGGCGCTCAGGGTTCCCCACTGAACCAGGTCGTCAACCGTGGGCCGCCGCCCGGGAAAGCGGCGGATCGAAACCGCCGGCCCGTCGACCGCCAGCGGCGGGATCACGACGTTCACCCGTGAACCGTCCGGCAGCCGTGCATCGGCCATCGGGCTGAGCTCGTCGACCCGCCTGCCGAGCGGGGCGAGGATCCGCTCGATCGTGTTCCGAAGCTGTTCCTCGTCTTCGAACCTGACCCCGGCCGGTTCGATCTTTCCGCCCCGTTCAACGTAGACGAGGTCCGGCCCGTTGACCATGACTTCCTCGACGCTGCCGTCATCAAGGAGAACCTCCAACGGCCCCAGGCCGGATGCCTCACGGAGGATCCGCTCGACCAGATCCTCCTGCGCCGCTTCGGAGAGCATCACCGCCCGGGCTTCGACCGCATGCCGGATCGCCTGCTCGATTCCTTCCTGATCTGTGCCGGCACCGGCCCGGCGCCGCTCAATCAGACCGGCCCGGATCTCGGCCGCCAGCCTCCCCCGGTCATCCATCTCAGGGCCCCGCCGGTGGCAGCACGGTAATTCGCCGGGCGAAGGTCTGCGCGTCAACCAGGCGAATCGCTTCGCCCCGGGTCAGCCCCAGGGTCACCTCGGTCAGTCCCGGGCCAGCCTCGCTCTGACCGGTCCGGCCGATCGAGATCAAAGGGACCCGTCGCGCCGCGACCAGGGTCCGGCCTCCACCCCGGTCGTTATCGGTCGTGACCAGAACGTCAACCTTTCCGCCCCCGCTCAGGGCCCCGGCTCCTGCCACCGATATCTCGACCGCATGCCGGCCGTGACCGAGCGGCCTGCGTTTCGGCCGGTCGCTGCCCGGCACCATCAGCCCGGGCCCGGTCAGGTAGCTGCCGGCCGGCATCGGCCCGACCGGTTCCAGGCCAACAGCCCGGGTCGGATCACCCAGCGCTTCCGCCGGTACGAAACGTGCCGGCACCTGCCGGATCTCGAAACTAGCCGCCGCCACTTTCGGTGAGATCACCTGCCCGGGAGCGAGACCGCGGGTCAGGACCACGACCGGCCTCAGCTCGCCGTAGCTCTCGGCGACCGAGGAGGAGTACCCGCCGACCAGGCTCACCGCGAGGATTCCGGCACCGGCGGCGGCCAGAAGCATCAGCGTTGCCCGCCGGCGCCGGCCCATCCCGGTTCAGGCCTCGGTCCCGACCAGCCCCGGTGCCGGAGCCGGGGCCCGGGTCGCGCAGGGCAGGGTCAGGGTCGCGGTTGAACCGGACTCATCCAGGTTGATCTCGAAGCGGCCGGCATGTTCACGGGCGGCCTCCCGGACCACCGGCAACCCGTGGCCGTGCCGGTCCTTGCCACGCAGCCTCGCGATCACTTCGGCCGGGCTGCCGGAGCGTCCCGCGGCACGGTGGGCCTTGCCGTTGTCGGTGACCTCCAGCCGCAGCCGCTTGCCGATCACCAGGGCACGCACCACGATCCGCGGCCCACCGTGCTCGATCGCGTTGACGATCAGGTTCTCGATCGCCGCCGAGAGCGCGGCCGGATCCCCGGTCACCAATGCCTCCGGTCCGGTCCAGCGCATTTCGATCCCGCCTCCGGCCATCCGGGCCCGTGACTGCCAGCGCCGCACACAGGCCTCGGTCATCAACCGGCAGGCGATCGGCTCGGGCCTCGGCCGGTCGGGTGCACCGCCGTTGATCTGCCGATCGACCTCGCCAAGCGCCTGGATTGCCTGCCAGACCGGCAGCACCGGGGTCATCCGGCCCGGCCCCGCCGGCAGGGAGAGCGCGATCGCCTGGAGCGGCCGCCGGGCTTCATGGAGCGCCCGATTGACGAGGACGCGGCGATGGGCCAGCCAGGCTTCCCGCCCGGCAAGTACAAAGAGCGCGGCCAGCAGGGGGATCAGGTCGGCAAGTCCAATACTCACTTCAGCACCCCTCACGGACCCACGAGCCGGTAGCCGACTCCCCAGCAGTTGACCACGTAACGGCCGTGCTTCGGATCGAGCTTCTTCCGCAGCCGGCTGCAGTGCGCTTCGAGGGTCCGGGTGTGCCCGGAGGAGCGGTATCCCCAGACCTCCTGCAGCAGTTCCTCCTTCGAGAAGACCCGGCTCGGTTCGTTGGCGAGGATCTTCAGCAGCGCGTACTCCTTCATCGAAAGTCGCAGGTAGCGGCCACCCACCCGGACCGTGTGCTCGACGTCGTTGATCTCGATTTCCCCGACCTGAACGAGGGAATGGCTGCGCCGCCGGCGCCGCAGCACCGAATTGATCCGGGCCAGCAGTTCGCCGTAGCTGAAGGGCTTCTGGACGTAATCGTCCGCCCCTTCGCTGAGGCCGCGCACCCGGTCGCGCTCTGTGCTGCGGCCGCTGACGATGATCACCCCGATTCCCGGATCGACCCGGTTCACGGTCCGGTCCGGATTGCGGATCTCGCGCAGCAGGTCGAGCCCGGCCGCGTCGGGCAAACCAAGGTCGAGCAGCATCAGGTCCGGGTCGTTGTAGAGGCAGAGCCGCATCGCATCGGCGGCGCTCGGCGCAGCCAGGACCGAGAAACGGTCGGCGGTCAGGTGTTCGCAGAGCAGTTCGAGGGTCGGCTGGTCGTCCTCGCAGACGACGATCCGGGCGATCCCTTCCCGCACCGGAAGCATCAGCCCCGCCCCTGCCCCGGGTCGCCGGGCCCGTCCGGCTCGGCGGTACCCGGCTCTCCGCCAGATCCCGCGCCGGTTGCCCCCTCCCACTTCTCCAGGTCCCAGTCCGAGGGAAGTTCCAGCACCGCCGCGGCTTCCGGCACCCGCACCCGGTGGCCCGGCCCGACCTCCCGCACCGCGATCAGCGGCTGGCAGTCCGGCCCGAGAAAGAGCAGGTCCAGCGGAAACCGCATGCCGTAGGTGTGGACCGAACGGCACCGGGGAATCAGCAGACCTTCCGGCGCCCGGTGCCGGTCCAGCAAAGCCAGGCCCAGAAGCCGCGACACCGGGTCACGGGCCACCATCACCTCGAAGCCGTGAACCCTCCGCCGTTCAAGTCGCCGGAAACGCCTCGCCGGCCGCGTGATATCCGCACCAATCGCCATGCCCCTCTAAGGCACGGGCACAGGAAACTCTCCCCCGCAGAACCGGATCGGCTCTGCAACGAGTCTTTCGGGGTGCAACCGCCCGTTCAGGTCCGGCGGTGCCAAGTCCCTAAAGGCAGCCTCAAGGCATGATGCCCGGGCACCCAAGGACCATGCCGCGGGTGCTCAAGGCTTCAACCGTGGAAAGTAAAAAGACCCGCAGAGGAAACTACGAGTCGGGCACTGACTATGTGCTCGAGTACGGCAATCTCAGGTTCTCGTTCAACGAACGGGACTTCAGCCAGAGAGTCGAACAGGCCGCAGTGCGGCTCGGTTTCGTGACTCCCGGCCTGACCTTCGCCGAGCTCAATGACCTGCTCCATCTGGCCGTTTCCGGCGAGATCGAGGAGCCGAGCTCGGAGTTGGGCATCCACGTCACCCATCACTGGGAGGACCTGACCGGACCCGGCAACCAGAGTTTCGTCCACTGGCTGCGCCGGCTCGTCTTCCGCGGCGCCTGGCTCGACCAGCGGGTCAAGGAAGGCGAACTGGACATCGCCTTCGACGAGGGCCGCCAGACCTTCGGCTACATTCAGCCCGACCGCGGCCCCGAGATGATCGAGCTGGCCAAAGAGCCGAGCTGGCGCCGCGTCGCCTTCCGCCGATAGAGAACTTCAAGTCGGGCGGGGTCCGACCCGCCCTCCATTCTGGACCCGCCCCTCCCATTCGCACAAAACGATGGTTGGGAGGGGCTCTAGCTACAGGTTCTTCAGCAGTTCTTCGTTGCTTGGGGAGCTCTTGATCAGCTCGGCCAGGCGATTGGCGGCCGGGACCGGTTCCAGGTCCTTCAGTTCAGCCCGGAGGCGTCGCACCGCGTCCACCTGTTCCTGGTCCAGTACCGACTCCTGACCGGAAACGGCGCAGGCGGTGACGTCCAGTGACGGCTCCACCCCGGCCGAAGCCAGCGAGGCATCGAGACGGATGGTTGCGTTCTCGGTCGTGTGGACCGCGTCCATCACGTCCTGGTCGCCGGGCGAGCCCCAGAGGGCGGTGGCGATCACGGTGACCGAGCCGGCACCTTCCTCTTCCAGTTCGCGACCGGCCCCGAAGAAGGGCTTGACCGCTCCGGCCTCGCCGTAGGCGTTGCCGAGCCGGGTCAGCGAGTCGACGATGATCACGACGTCGTTGCCGGCCTCGGCCTGGCGCTTGACCTTGGCCAGAATCCGCTCGGCGGTCCGAACCTGCTCGTGGGCACCGAGGTCGGCGGGCGCGGCGGCGATCTCGACCTCCGGCACCTCGCGGGACCAGGCGGTCACCTCTTCCGGCCGCTCGTCGACCAGGAGCACGATGATCTCGGCTTCGTCACCGGCACCGCGGGCGATCGCCTTGGCCAGCGACCGCAGGAAGCTGGTCCGGCCGGAACGCGGCTGGGCCTCGACCAGCACCCGCTGGCCGAAGGCCAGCGGAGCGAGCAGGTCAACCGAGCGGGCGAGGATGTCATCGGCGTCGCCGCTCAACGGCATGTGCCGATGCGGAGCAACGGGGGTCAGACTCTCGAAGCGGGGGGAGCGCTCGTCCACCGGCGGCTCGCCGTTGACCTTCTCGACCCGGACCAGTGAAGGCCGGCGCTCGCCACGGCGGGCCGGGCGGACCGGACCGCTGACTTCGTCGCCGGAGCGGAGTTCGCAACGGCGGATCTGGGCAGGCGAGACGTAGATCCCGGCCGAGGGACCATCGTCGGAGCGGATGATGCCGCTGCCACGCGGCAGTACGTCGAGCACCCCGGTGATTTCGCTGAGTTCAGCTTCCGCTTCCTCTTCGCGGCCTTCGGAATCCTCACGGCCGTCACCGCCCTCCCGGTCGCCGCGGCCATTCTTGCGGTCACGGTCCCCGCCGCCGCGCCGTTCACGGTCACTGCGAGGCTCGCGGTCTCCGCGGCCACGACCGCGGTCCCGGCCACCCCGGCGACGCGATCCGCGGTCGGATTCGGAGCTGCCGGAATCGCCGGAAGCGTCACCCGCAGTGGCATCTTCGGCCCCGGCAGCGCCATCGGCGTCACCGAGCTTCTCGGCCAGCTCGTCCTTGCGCAGGAGCCGGAATTTCTCGATACCTGCCTTCGCGGCGAGCTCGTGGAGCTCGGCCAGCGACTTCGATTTCAGATCGGACATGTCAGCCTTTGTCGGCAGCGACCAGGCCACCCAGCCACTCGCCGAACTCGGGGCGGCTCTTCCAGTCCTCTTCGAACTTGGCAGCGCCCTCGGTGGTGAGCGGGTGGTTCAGCATCTGGTGGAAGACCTTGGCCGGCACGGTGGCGATGTCACAGCCGAGCGATGCCGCGACGACCATGTGCTCGGGATGCCGGATCGAGGCGGCCAGCACCTTCGAATCGAGGTCGCGGGCACGCAGCACGTCGCAGATCTCTTCCAGCACCTTGGCCGAATCAACCGAGATGTCGTCGAGCCTGCCCATGAAGCAGGAGACGAACGTTGCGCCGGCCGAGGCGGCCAGCAGGGCCTGGTTCGGCGAGAAGACGAGGGTCATGTTGACCATCGCGCCGTCATCGGTCAGCGCCCGCGTGGCCTTGAGGCCTTCGGGGCCGAACGGGACCTTGACCGTCACGTGTTCGTGGAGTTTGCGCAGAGCCTGGCCCTCGGCGATCATCCCCTCGGCGTCAGGGGAGACAACTTCGGCAGAGGTGGGTCCGTTGACCAGGTTGGCGATCTTGCGGATGATGTCACCGGGTTCACCGTCTTCCTTGGCGAGCAGGGAGGGATTGGTGGTCGCGCCACTGAGCACGCCCCAGGCGGCAATCTCCTCGACCTCGGATACGGCACCGGTGTCAATGAAAAGTTCCATCGCCCCATGGTATTGAGTCGAGCCCGCGGAGCCCGGCCCGATCAGAAGTTTCAGGAACCGGCCGGGTTGAGACCTTCGGCCTTGACGGTGCCAAGCCACTCGTCGATCTGGCGCTTCTTCTCGATGTCACCCCAGCCAAGACCGTGCGCCATCACCGCAGCGAGGGGCTCGACCGAGTCGGCGGTCGCGAGGCTGGAGGCGGCGGTCAGCCCGAGCCTGGTTCGCCGCAACAGCACATCGGCCAGCGAGCGGGCCTGCTCGAATTCGATTGCGATGCGGGCTTCAGCCATCAGGTCCGGCATCCCGTCGACGATCGGTCGGGCCATTTCGGGATCCGATTCGGCGATGCGGATCACTCCCCTGGCGGCGTGGCCGTAACGGAAGGCGAGCTGGGCCAGCGACTCCTTGCTGACGCCTTCCGGGGCGCTCAGCTCGGCCGGGTCGATCTCCATCCCGAGCGGGATCTCGGCCGTCTGGCAGCGCGCTTCCCGGCCTGCCCTTTCGACGATCCGGTCCACGGTCTGCTTCGCCATCCGCCGCCAGGTGGTGAGCTTGCCACCGGTGATGGTCAGCATCCCCGATGAGGTCTCGTAGAGCTCGGCCTGGCGGGAGATGTCGACGGATTTGCGGGGATCACCCGTGCTGATCAGGGGCCTGACCCCGGCGAAGGCCCCGACGATGTCGGAGTCGGTCAGGGAAAGGTCCATGAACTCGTTCAGCGCGTTCATCAGGTACTCGATGTCGTCTTCGGTGGCCGCGACTTCCTCGATGCCGCCGTCGTGATCGACGTCGGTGGTCCCGACCAGGGTCCGGCCGTACCAGGGCAAGGCGAAGATCCTGCGGCCCTCGCCGGCCGGCACGATGCAGGCGGCCCGGCCCATGTCTACGTCATCGGCGGAGAAAAGCAGGTGGGCGCCCCGGCTCGGTGCGATCTTCGGGATGTCCTCTTCCCGTTCGATTTCGCCCGGCCGGATCTGGTCGGCCCAGACCCCGGTCGCGTTGACGATGTTGTCGGCCTCGACGACCACAGTTTCGCCCGATGCAATTTCGGTGAACTCGACCTGCCGGGCCTTGCCGCTCTTCTCCAGCACCCGGGTGACGTTGGCGCCGTTCAGGCAGACCGCGCCGAAGCGTTCGGCCTCGCCCAGCACGGTGAGGACGAGCCGCGCGTCATCGGTCTGGCAGTCATAGAAGAGGTAGGCCGATTCAGGGTCGCGCGTCTCCAGGGCCGGGACCAGTTCGAGCAGCTCTTCCCGGTCGATCGTCCGGTGCCGGTCCGGTGACCAGGATTCCTCCGCCTCGGCCGGTCGCCGGCGCCAGCGCCGCTCGCGGCGGTTGCGCCCGCTGGTCGCCCCGGCCAGCACGTCGTAGGCCCCGAGGCCCAGCCCGACCTTGCGATCCGGCTTCTCCTCCCCGAAGCTCGGCACCAGAAACGGGGTCGGATAGACCAGATGCGGAGCCAGCTCGACCAGGAGCTGGCGCTCGAGCAGCGCTTCACGGACCAGCCCCACGTCAAAGTTCTCGAGGTACCGGAGGCCGCCGTGAACCATTTTCGAGGAGCGGGATGAGGTTCCGATCGCGTAGTCGCGACCTTCCAGCAAGGCGACCGAGTAGCCGCGGGAGGCCGCGTCGAGCGCGACTCCGGCCCCGGTGATCCCGCCGCCGATCACGACCACCTCGAAATGCGATCCGGCGATCGCCTCCAGCGACTGGCTTCGACCTACCAATTGAGCCGCCGGACCAGCAGGATGGTGCCGCCGCAGAGGAAACCGCTGACCGCAAGCCCGACCAGGGTCGCAACTAGCGGTGAAGGCTGAGGGCCGGCCTCGGATGCGGCCAGCACTTCGGCGCTCGGCGCTTCCGGAATGACCGGTGCCACGGTGTCGGTCGGGGGCAGCGTGGTGGCAGAAGATGATCCGTCGCCGCCATTGGTGCCGCTGCCGCTGCCGGAGCCGTTGCCGTTCCCGGAGCCCTGGTTGCCGCCGTTGCCGCCGTTTGCGCCGCTGCCGGAACCGGCACTGGCGCTGCCCGTGTTGCCCGTCCCGGCGAGCGACCCGGCCGGCAGGGTCCCGCCGGTTGAGGTGCCGCCGGTGTTCGAGCCGTCCCCGGGAGCGGTGCCGCCCGAGCCGTTGTTCGCATCGTTGCCATTGTCGGCCCGCGGCGGCGCCCCGATCGGCAAGGGCTGCCCGGCCAGAGCGGTCGTGCCGTCGGCGGTCACCCAGACCCTGGTCACGTCGTTGTCCCTGGCGTAGAAAATGCTGCCGTCATCCTGTTGCAGCGAAAGCAGGTAGTCGGCGGCCGAGTTGCCGTTCTTCTTCAGGTAGTTGACGCTGCGGTCCTGGGCGACCAGACCCTGCATTACGAGGCCGGTCGACTGTGCGTTGACGTTGCCGCTGTTGCCGAAACCGCCGGACTTCTTCTGGATCCCGTCGAGGAATTTGATCGCCCGGTTTGCCACCTTGTCGCCGGTGACCGCCATCAGGGCGGTACCGGTTGAATCGGAATCGCTGTCCGAGCCTTTGGAAATGCCCCAGCCTCCGTTGTCGTTTTGCGCCCCGTGAAGCCAGTCGAGTGAATACTGCGCGTCTTTGGTGGCGGCGACCGAGCGAAAGGCGAGCACCGCGAAAGCGGTCACGTTCACGTCGTTGCCGAAGGAACCGTTGCCGCGCCTGGCCCTCAGCGCCTTGATCAGGTTGCGCCCCTTGAAGTCCCGCGGGTCCTGGCCGACCGTCTTCATCGCGAGGATGGTCAGGGCGATGTCGCTGGCGTCATTGATGTCGTCGCGGTGATTGACCAGATAGCCGTAGGGCGTGGCGTTGGTCTTCACGTCCAGCGGGTTGGTCCCGGCCGCGGCGAGAGCGAACATCGCCCGGGCGGTGATGCCGACCGAAGAGGTGCTGCCCGGGATCGAGGAGAAACCGCCGTCCGTGTTCTGCTGGGTCTTCAGCCAGGCCGCGGCGCTCTTCGCTTCGCCCGTGTACGCCGCCTCCGCCCTCTGCGGGCCTCCGCCGGCAAAGGCGATGAGCAGCGCCGCGAGCAGGATCAGGCTCACCCCGGCGGCACCTGCCGGTTGCGCGGGCCGGTCCCGGGGCGGCCCGGGATCAGGCGGGGCCGCTTCCCCGGTCGGGACCTGACGCCACTGGAACCGGTCGCGAAAGCGGGTCAGGGCGGCGATCATCGCCGGCCCTGCAGCGAGGGCGAAGATGATGTTTCCGGTCATGTGCGCGATATCGAAGGGAATTGCTCTTACCTCGAGTGCAAGGTACCGGTCCAGGGAGATTTCCCCCCCGAATGCGACCATCGTCTCAAGATTCATCCAGGCGCCGAAAACGACCCCGGCCAGCCCGCAGAAGGCGGCCAGGGTCCAGCGATTGACCCTTCCCCGTGCCAGATGAAAGAGGACACCGCCAGCCACACCGCACATGCCCCAGGCAACCATCTGCCAGGGCGTCCAGACTCCCTGGCCGAGCCAGAAGTTTGAGACCAGCCCGCCCAGGGCACCGACCGCGAACCCCGGGGCCGGCCCGAGCACGAAGCCGGCGATGATCACGATGTCGGTGGTCGCGACCACGTTCGGGATCGGCGCGAGCACAATCCGGCCGGCCACCGCCAGCGCGGCCAGCACGGCGACCAGGGCGACGATCTGGGACGGCGGGCGCGAACGCTCGTACCAGAGCATCCCGGCCCCGAGCGTGAACAGCAACACCACCACGCTGACCAGCTGCCAGCTCATGTTTCCCTCTTCAGGAACTCGATCCCCTGCTCGACCGAAACCAGGCCAGGCTGGTCGAGTACCCGGGCGGCCTCGGAGGCGAAGTACCAGCCTCCGCTGAGCACGGTCGGCATTTCGGCGTCGGCCACCACCTCGCCGTCACCGAGCAGGACGACCCGATCGGCGAATGAAACCGCGAATTCGACGTCATGGGTCGAGATCACGACCGCGGCGCCCTGACCGGACAGGCGTCCGGCAAGTTCGGTCAAGTGTCCCTTGAGCCCCCGGTCCATTCCGCGGGTCGGCTCGTCGAGGCAGACCAGGCCGGGCACCGCCTCACCTTCCATGCGTCCGGCCAGGGCGATCGCCAGGGCCAGCCGCTGACGCTCGCCACCGGAAAGATCGCGCGGATCCCGGTCGGGTGAGACATCCAGACCGACCGCGCCCAGGGCCGCCTCCCCGGCCGGACCTGAAAGTTCGTCGCCAACCCGCTCGCGGACCAGGAAATCACCCGGGTTCTGGGTCAGAAGCGCGATCCCCCCCGGTGCTCTGATCCTGCCCGAGACCGGGTCGATCAAGCCGGCAGCGGCCCGCAGCAAAGTCGACTTGCCGGCCCCGTTCCGGCCCATCAGGGCCACCCTCTCCCCGGCCTGTACTTCCAGGTCGATTCCGCGCAGCACGTCGACCGGGCCGTCACCGGGGTCGAGCTCGACCCAGAGTCGCTTCGCTTCCAGTGCCACCGAAGAACCGGCCCGTGAACCCGAATCCAGACCCCTCCCACGCTTTCCGGGGGCGTCTGGCCACCGATTCGGTGGCTGATCGCCCCCGGAATCGCGGGCGCGGAGGATCTGGCGGGCATCGCGAACTCCGACCGGCAGGGGCTCGATGTCTGACCCGGCGAACATCAGGGCAGAAGGCGTGGCCAGCTCGGGCTTGTTCGCGATCGCCCAGGCGAGGAAGTCCCGGGGAGTTCCGTCGAAGCCGATGCGGCCCTCGTCCATGGCGACAACCCGGTCGGCGGCGGGCAGGCAGCGCTCGAGCCGGTGCTCGGCCAGAACCACCGCCACGCCCCACTCCTCGTTCAGGCGCCTGAGCAGCCAGATCAGCTCATCGCCGGATACCGGGTCGAGCTGCGAGGTCGGTTCATCGAGCAGGATCAGCGGCGGCCGGGTGACCAGGGCGACGGCAAGCGCGACCCGCTGGAGCTCACCGCCGGAGAGCGTGGTCACGGTGCGAGGCAGAAGGTGCGGGATGCCGAGCGCGAGGGCAACCTCTTCAACCGCCCGGGCCCGTTCGGCGGGATGGTCGCCGCGGAAGCGAAGCGGCAGGTCGAGCTCAGCCGCGACCGTGGTCGAAACGATCTGGGTCTCCGGGTCCTGGGCGACGTATCCGACCACGTCGGCCAGCTCACCAGGCCCGCTCTCCAGGATCGAGCGGCCGCCGACCCGGGCGGCACCGGCGATCTCGCCGCCGTGGAAATGCGGGATCAATCCGCAACCCGCCCGAAGCAGCGAGGTCTTGCCCGATCCCGAACCACCGGCCAGGACGATGAACTCGCCCGGCTCGATCGCCAGCGAAACCTCCGCGAGGGCAGCCACCTCCGACCCGGAGTATCGGTATCCGAGCCCTTCGAATTCGAGCGCCAGACCAGCCCTGCGGCCGGCTGACCGTTCGGCGGTAACCGGGTTCACCGGCGCACCCCCCTGCCACCCCGCCGCCAGGTCACGAATCCGCAAAGCAGGAAGGTGAGGGCGGCGAGCGGCCCTTCGGCCCCGACCGGGTAGCTGATCCCGGGGTAGGTGACGAAACGACCGGATCCGGCCAGGAGCTCGAAGAAGGCGAGCAGGGTCAGGAGCAAACCGCCGATCCAGAAGCGGCGATCGAAACGCGAAGGGGCCGGCCTGAACCGGGTGGACTCAGCCGATAGCCCGTAACCGCGAAGCTCGAGCGTGGCTGCCACGTCAACTGCCCGGTCGAGTGAACCGGCCAGCAGCCGGTGCACCATCGCCCCCCGGCTGACCGGGCTGGCCGCCGGGCCGCGAAGCTCCGCCGCCTCCCCGATCCGGGCGTAATCGGTGGCCGCGAGGGGAACCAGGCGCGAGATAAGGGTTGCGGTGAGAGCGGAGCGGCGGGCGATGCCGTGGACCGCCTGCAGGATCCGGTCCGGGTCGACGCAGGCCGACCAGACGCCGATCACGACCATCGTGCCGATCACCCTAAGACCGATCAGCATGCCCGCAGCGATCGCCTCCGCGGTTACTTCGACCTGCCCCAGCAGGGGCCAGTCACCGAGCCGCGCGAGAACGGTGGCTCCGCGGCTGGTGACCAGCGCGTTGACGATGACCATGGTCAGAGCGAGGAAGGCACCGAGCTTCAGCGAGAAGTTCACCGCCCGGCCGGCTCCGCATCCGTAACCGGCGAGCGCCGCGCCGGCCGTGGCGAAAACCAGTACCAGGGGGTCGGAAGAAAAGAAGCAGACCAGCAGGTAGGCGCCGAGGTAGAGCGCAACCGGCGCGAGCGAGGCCGACTGAACGGTTTCCCGCCGGGGCACGAAGGCGATCGGGGAGAGCTTCTTCATGGCCGGCCTCAGGGTAAGGGCAGGGACGAGACCTGTCCGTCGTTTACAACCGCCGCGTACCTGCGGGCAAGGTCGCCCGGGTTGAGCGCCGCGGCCGCCATCCGAACCGCCTGGTCCGTTCCGCCGGTGACCAGCCAGACGGGCGGATCGTCGGCTCGGCGCAATGCGGCCACGAGGCCGGCATCGGGGCCGTACTTCCTTCCCACGCGGCCATCGACCCTTAGTCCTTCGACTGCAAGGGTCGGAGCCGGTTTGCCATCTTTCTCGAGAACGGGTCCGACGCCGAAACCGGCGAAGACTCCGCTGGCGGAGGGTCCCCGGTTGAGTCTTTTCATTTCCGGGATCTCGAGCAGATCGGGAAGAGCGCCGACCACAATCCGCATGTTCTCTCCCCTGTCTTTCAGCGTGACACCGTCCCCTTCGAGCTGGTTCTCGACCATCCGGCAGGCCGTTTCCTCACCGAGGCAGTCGATCTCGACGCCCCAGTCCCGGTTGTCGTAGCCGGTCGAAAAGGGGGCCGGGTAGGAACCGACCACAGCCCCGACCTCCATCGCGTCGGTCCAGTCGCGGTAATCCCACCAGACGCGGTCGCCGCCGGTGACCGGGAACTGGGCCGAGCCGCGTTCGGCAACGATGCCGTTAACGGCGAAGAACCAGTCGAAACTGCGGCCGTCCTTCCGGTCGCCGGAGAGCCCGTCGACCGACTGAACGTACTCGCCGCCGTAGCGGGTCTCGAGTTCGGCGTTGCCGTCAAGGAGCCGCATTGCGTTGCTCGACTCGTTCACCGCCAGACCGGGATTGTCGAACAGCACCCGGGACCCGTAGTCGCGGGTGACCAGCAGGCTGGCGTCACCCGTGTCCTCGCCTGGCCCGAGCCCGCAGCCGGCCAGGAGCAGACCAAAAAACAGTGCAACCGCCATGCCGACGGCCCGGGCAGGAAAGCCCCCGGACCGTCGGCTTTCGGTTGCGGACTTCACTCGTTCCGCTTACTTCCGGATCGAAACCGAGACGCGGTTCGACGGGATCAGACTGCCCTGGCGGGCGACCAGATTCGTCCTGCCGTTGATGGTCAGGTAGGTGTATCCCTGCGCGTCGGTCAACGCTCCCTTTGCGCCGAAGACCCTGGCCCCCTCGACCGGGGTCCGCTTGCCGGCACCGGTGAAGGAGAAGACCCGGACCTTGACCCTGGCCCCTTTCCTTGCCTTGGTGGGAGCGTTCAGCACCAGTGAGTCCGGGGCCGTGTCCTCGTAGGTCCTGGCGAGGTAGAGCAGGATCGTGTCGCCGGCCTTGACCCTGGTGGTCTCGGCACCGGACATCGAGTCCTTGTTGTTCCGGCGGAGAACCCACCACTCCTTGTTTTTGGCCGAGACATCAGCGATACCGCAGATGCCGAAGCCGAAGTCACCGTCCGAGATCTTCAGCGGCTGAAGCGCCTTGTAGCGGAGCGATGCCTGGTAGAGCAGGCCAAGCGCGGTCGGACCGGTCACGGTGCGAGCCGGGCCGGCATGGCCGCCGAGGCAATCGTCGTTCGGCTTGATCTTCGCGGTGCCGGTCTTCACCTTGCCGTCGAAGATGATCTGACCCTTCCAGGTAACTACCCGGAGGTTGGCCGCGACCCTGTTTCCAGCCGCGGCAGGCTGCGCAGCCAGGCCAAGCAGCAGGGTCAGCCCGAGCAGCAACCCGAGGGCAGGTGAGGTAATTCGATTGGTCATGCGTTCCTTTTGTCCGGCGGCCCTACGCGAGACCGCTTTTTCGGTGCGCCATGTGGCGCAAAGCCGGCAGGTCTTCGGACTTGGACGTTTGCTGGGAGGCAGCCTTCCCAGACCAATGGTCCAGTGGCTTTGTGCCTTCAAGGACGTCCCTACCGCTGCGCGTCAGTTCCGGACTCGGACCGGATTCCCTGACCCCGCTGAAGGGGTGCGACCGACTTCGCAGGCGATGATAGAGACTCCTGACGCGGCGTGACCTGTCAAGATGCCGGATTCCGCCCCTCGCCCATGGACTTTCTTTCTCATGTCATAGACAGGTTGCCGGTTGCCGTCGGGCCGAGCTGGCTCGACCCGGAATCGCTGATCCGCACCTTCGGCATGCTCGGCGTGCTGGCGATCGTCTACATGGAATCCGGGCTGATGGTCGGCTTCTTCTTGCCCGGCGATTCCCTGCTGTTCACGGCGGGCCTGCTCTCCGCCAACGACGTGCTCCCGGACATCTGGGTGCTCCTGGTCACCATTCCGATCGCCGCGATCGCCGGTGACCAGACCGGCTACTGGATCGGCCGCAAGTTCGGACCGCCGCTCTTCAACCGGCCCGACAGCCGCTTCTTCAAGCGCGAGTACGTCGACCAGACCGCGGCATTCTTCGAAAAGCACGGCCCGCGGGCGATCATCCTCGCCCGGTTCGTCCCGATCGTCCGGGCCTTCGTGCCGGTGATGGCCGGCACCTCCCACATGCATTACCGCACCTTCCTGGTCTACGACATCGTCGGCGGCATCCTCTGGGGCGCCGGCGTGACCACCCTGGGCTATTTCCTCGGCCAGATCGAGTTCGTCAAGAACAACATTGAATTCATCCTGATCGGCGTGGTCGCCGTTTCGGTGATCCCGGTCATCTTCGAAGTCCGCAAGGCCAGGCGCGAAGCCGCATCCCACCAGAAGCCGGAACCGTTCGAGAACCCGATCGATGAAGAAGGCGAACCGGTGAAGCACGCCGAGTCCGAAGTCTGAACCCCGTTTTCAGCCGGCCGCGGTCAGGGTCGGTACTCTTCAGGCAGAAGGCAAGGGGTTCGATGAGGGAGATAAAGCGATGTCTGGCGGTCGTTCTGGCACTCGGCGCAGTGTTTTCCGTCCCTGCGGCAAGCGCCCACCAGATTCCCGCAGGCTGTCTCGGCCCCAAGCCAACCGTCACCTTCTCGGCTGACACCCTCAGCCAGACGGCAGTGCCACTCAGGGATGGCGATCAGCTCACCCTCGCGGCCCACGTCGACAACAAAGGTGAGTCAGCCTGCAACCTGAGCGGCCTCTCGATCATGGTCCGGCCGCCAAGCGCCGACGAGGTCTCGAGCGATCACTTCCTGCTGATCGACAACGTGCCCCTGGGTGCAGGTTATGACGCGGAGATCATCAACCACGGCCCCTATGTCGTCGATCTCGCCGACGACGTCTTCGAATCGCAGCTCGAGCTCTCCTGGCAGGCCACGATCCACAATGGCCAGGCGGACGAAACCGTGACCGGCACCGGACCCGGCACCAAGCTCACCGTGACCCGGCCCCAGGTCGAGCTCAAGGTGATCCCCGACGTCCAGTCCGGACCGGCCCCGCTCACCGTCACCACCGTCTACCTCCTGACCAACACGAGCCCGGTCCCCACGGCCGGAACGCCGGCGCCGGGACTTGTGCCCACCGGATCGAACGGACCACGAGATGTCCTGGCCGACGCCGGTTGCGGACCCCTCAACTACCTTTCCGGCGACCTGCCGGCCGACACCGACCCCGTGCTCGACCCGGGGGAAACCTGGATCTTCACCTGTCTCAGGACCTATCCGCTGCCGGGCACCTACGCGAGCCAGCCCGTGATCACCGGCCTAAGCACGGCCGATGGAAGGGCCTGGCCGGAGCAACCCCTGGGGGCGGAGCCACCGTCAGTGACCGCGCTCGGGCCGGACCTGGTGGTCGCCAAGAGCCATCAGGGCGATCTGCTGGCCGGGAGTTCCGGTTCTTACGAACTGGAGGTCACCAACACCGGAAACCAGCCGACCGACGGGGCCGTGACCGTCGCGGATCAGCTGCCCGCCGGGCTGACCGGCACCGCCATTGCCGGAGACGGATGGACCTGCACCCTCGCTTCGCTGAGTTGCAGCCGGTCGGATCCGCTCGGTTCCGGCAATTCGTATCCGGAGGTGACCGTGACCGTGGCGGTCAGCGACGACCCGCCTGACAATCTGGTCAACACCGCGACCGTGAGCGGAGGCGGCGAACCCGCCGGAGCGGTCGCCAACAATCTGGATGAAGATCCGACCACGGTGCGAATCCCCTCGCAGCCGACCCCTCCGTCGAACAGGATCTTCAAGGTTCGCAAGGTGACCAGTCGCGGCGACGGTTCGGCGCTGATCAAGGTCGCCGTCCCCGGAGCAGGAGTGGTGGCTGCCGATGACGCCGGAAAGTCCGACCTGGTTCAACGGGCATGGCAAAAGAGCTCCAAAGCCCGCACTGTTTCGCTGGTCGTGAAAGCCGGAAGCAAGCTCCGCAAGGCTCTGGTCGCGAGCGGCAAGCCGAGGCAGGTCCGGGTGAGAATCAGCTTCACGGCGAAGGGCAGCCCGAAGGCCACCCCGACGACTTCGACCGTGCGTTCGATCTCGTTCCTGATCTCGCCCCCGCAGACGCTCGCGAATTAGCCGAACATCGAGTTGAGCGCGGCCGTCGTGCCGCTGATGATTTCGAGATCGCTCTGACGGGAAAGCCGGTGGGCGTCCCTGCCGCCGGAGAGGGTGAGCAGGAACGGCTCTCCGGTGACTGGCACCGCGTTCACCCAGGCACCCCAGCGTCCCGGTCTCCCCGGGTCGATCCAGCTGAAACCTTCGGCGTTTTCATCCCAGAACGGTTCCTCGAAGGCCAGCCAGACCTTGTCGAGCAAACCCGCCCCGAGTCCGTCGATCGCGGTACGGGTCCGGGCCGGCAGTGGCGGGTCGAACTCGATCCTTTCCGCCTTCAGTACCCCGATCGGAACCGTGACCACGGCCGCGTCGGCCGCAACTTCATCGTTGTCCTCTGCCCCGGTCAGCCGGACCTCCCCCGGCCGCTGGCTGATCTTCCGCACCTCGAACCCGAATCGGATCCCGGCGTCACCGGACAGGCTTCCGATCACCTGCGAGTAGGGCCCGTCCAGCAAGGCGTCACCTCCGGGCAGCCAGTTGCCTTCCCAGGTCGCGAGCGCCGCCAGCTGATCCGGGTCGGCCCCGTATTCCTGGGCGACCTCGTCCTGGATCGCCCACTCGAGCCCGGGTCCGCGCCGCCGCGGAAGGATTGCCTCGAGCGGAACGTCCGGATGGCGGACCGAGCGGGGACCGAAGGAATTGACTGCCTGCCAGTAGCGATGCTCGCCCCCCGCTCCGAGCGCCTGCTGCCCCGGCACCGGGAAATCGAGCTGGTACCTGAACGGGTGAAGCCCGACACCGGCCTCCCCGGCGAGTTCGGTCAGCGGGTTTCCGTCCACGCCGTGGATCCACGAGGCACCAAGTTCAACCGGCGAACCGTCGAGGTCGGCCTCCCTGACCCTTCCTCCGACCCGGTCCGAAGCTTCAAGCACCACCGGCTTCAGGCCGAGGCGTTCGAGTTCACCGGCGCAGGAGAGGCCGGCCGCCCCGGCCCCGACCACCGCCACCCGCGCCCCGGCCCTGAGCTGCCCGGCCGCGTACTTTCCTGCGTCCCTTCCCGCCTGGATTGCCCCGTGAACCGTGGCCGGAATCCTCGCCGTGGCTTCCCCGGCAAAGGCGATCCTGCCGACCGGCTCGGCCAGCATCCTTCTGATCTCCGAACCGTAGGGAGTCGGGGCGAGGCAGGAGTAGGAGCAGAAGGCCAGCGGGTCATGCGACCAGTCGGTCCGGATGTAGTCGACCGGCCTGGGGATCCCGGTTTCCGGAAGACCGTCAATCACCTCCTGCTTCGAGGCTCCGGATCCGTTGCCACCGCCTTCCCGGGCACAACCGGCCAGTCCGGCCGCTCCTCCGAGCCCGGCCACAGCGGCGCCTGCGAGGGCCGCCTTGCCCAGGTCCCGTCTGGTCAACTCGAATCCCACGCTCCGATTGTCGCCGATGTCATGCCGATCCGGTCTGAAAACGGGAAAACCCGCCGGCGGGCGGGCTTTCGGAGGTACCGCTACGGGGATTCGAACCCCGGTTTCCGGACTGAGAATCCGGCGTCCTAGACCCCTGGACGATAGCGGCGCGCAGCGAGCATTCTAACAATTCGGATGCTCAACGGACGGTCGGCGGGGTCACGCCGGGGCCTTGCGGAGATCAAGCCCGCCCGGCCACAGCCGGAGTGCGCCGCAGCGGGTCAAGCCGGTAGAGTTCCGCCTCCGCGCGGCTGTGGCGGAACTGGTAGACGCGCAGGCTTCAGGTGCCTGTGTTCGCAAGAACGTGGAGGTTCGACTCCTCTCAGCCGCATTCCCCGGAAGGCCCGCTGCTGGCCGGCTTCCGGCTTAGAGCGGACTGGTGCCACAACGGGTGAACCAGGGAAGCTCGTCAAGGGCGGCGCCCACCTCAACCGTCCTGGCGCCCTCGACCGGCGGGCCGGTACCTGACCGGCGCCAGCAGCCGGATGGCAGCAGCACTTCCCGGGTCACCGCGCCCTCCTCGAGGACGGGCGCGACCAGAAGGTCGTGACCGACCATCCATTCGTCATCGTTGTGCGGATTCTTTGGTCCGACCCCGCCGGCCAGATAGAGGGGCCTGATCATCGGCATGCCGGTTTTCAGGAACCGCTTCCAGAGCCTTCTGATCAACGGCCGGCTCCGGTTATGCAGGACCACCATCTTCTTCCAGGTTGACTGAGCGTCGGTCGAGAAGTCCCACGGCATCCGCGCCCCGCTCAGACCGGAATTGTGAACCCGGAAGAACGGGGTGAAGACAGCGGCCTGGGCCCACCTCGTGAACAGTTCTTCTCCGGTTGGCGGGATGAAGGGTTGCTCGGTCCGGAACTGGGAGTAGCCGCCGATGTCGGTCGTGAAACCGACCGCCCCGGTTAGCGCCCGGTTCAGCATGTCCGGAACTATCGAAGGCAGCCCCGTGTCGCTGCCCCAGTCAACCGTCTCGTCACCCGGGAACTGGGCGCTTTCCCACTTCACCGAACTGAGCGAGCCGGTGAATCCAGCCCGCTGGAAGAAGAAGATGTGCCGTTTCGGATGCCGGCGCTCCCAGGCGTCAACGGCCGCTCGTGTGACTTTTGCCTGCAGGGCCGGGTAGCGGTTGTGCATCAGCGCGGCACTGGTCCCGTCGTGAAATCTCATGCCGGCTTCGACCTGTTCGCCGAAGTCATTCATGAAACCGTCGGCGCCGAGGTCCAACAGATTCCAGATCCGGTTCCGCCACCACCTCACCGCGGCCGGTTTGGTCAGGTCAATCACCGCCGCCTGACCGCCCGGGAAGGGCGAGGGCAAAAGGAACGGCTTCCCGTCCTTGCCGGTCGCAACCAGCTTGCGGGAAATCGCCTGGTCGAAGGTGCCGGGGCCTTCCGTGCCCGCGGTGTCATTCGAAACGAACGAGCGCAGATAAAGCACCGGGTGGATGCCTTCTTCCTTCAGTGTCCGGATCGTCGCTTTGACGAAGCTCCCGGGCAGCGCCTGCCAGCCTTCGAAGGCGTAGGCCGAGATCGGGAAATCCGCGCTGGCCAGATGTTCAAGATCTGACTCGACCCGCGACTGGTATTTGCCACCGGAGTCCGCGGCGATCCCGATCGCCCGGGAAAGAACGGTCCCGGTCGCCCAGGCGGGCGGCAGGCGGTGCCTTCCGGTCAGCCGGGAGATTCCGGCCATCGCCCGGGCCTGACCGCCCGAGGTCAGGGTCATTTCCATCGACCCGCCGGGCCGGCTGACCCGCCAGGCTGTTGGCCGGTCGCTGGCCATCCGCCAGCGGCTGATCCGGTCGCCTTTCAGCAGCAGGCCATAGCCACGCGATGAGATGAATCCGGGAACCGGAGAGTAGTAGGCGGTGGTCGGGTCCGGATAGCGGTAGTCGAGCACCCAGCTCTTGATGTCGGAACCACGCAGGTCGGTTCCTTCCCGGCGGCCGCCGAAACCGTGGAAGGCCTCGCTTTGCGGCGAGCGGAACCCGAGGTAGACGGAGCCTGCCTTGCCCGCCATCATCCCCGCCCGGATTCCCAGGGTTCCGTCCTTTCTCAGCCAGATCGTCAGCCGCATCCGCCGGCCGCCGGGCGAGTCGGTCCGTGGCCGCGCCTCGTAAACATCCGGGCCGAACCACATTCCATTTGCCCTGGTCGCCACGTACGAGGTCTGCGTGGACGGCTCTTCGTCGGGCGCCGCCGACAGGTCCGGCGGTTCGAGCTCCTTCGCCGGTTGCGGGGTGTATCCCAGGGTTGCGTAGCGCACCCCGTTTCGCTCGAAACTGTGGCCCAGCCCGGCCAGCAGGTACCGGCCGCCCCTGCTTATGCTGAAGCCGAATGGCGAGTCGGAGAACCGGATCTGGTACGGGCCCAGGCGCCCCGTCGTGAAACCGCCCTCGCCGGCATTTGCCGTCGCCGGAACCAGAATCGAAATCGCTATCGCGATCACCGTTGCCAGGCCCTGCCAGCCTCTCCCCTGCCACATGCCCCGAATCCTACCCGCCGGGTAGTCTGGCGGGCCGATGAAGATCTTCTCCTGGAACGTCAATGGCATTCGGGCCGTCATCCGCAAGGGTGACTTCGGCTCCTTCGTCGAGAAGTACGACCCCGACATCCTCTGCATGCAGGAGACCAAGGCGGAGCAGGGCCAGGCCGAGATCGACCTCCCGCAATACGAGGAGTACTGGAACTCGGCCGGGAAGAAGGGCTACTCCGGAACCGCGATCTTCACCCGGCAGAAGCCGATCGCGGTCCTGAACGATTTCGCCGCCGAGATCTCGGACGAGTACGACCTGCACAACGATTCATACGGCGACCCGCGGGCCGAGGGCCGGGTAATCACCGCCGAATACGACCACTTCTTCCTGGTTACGACCTATGTGCCGAACGCCAAGCGGGACCTCTCCCGGCTGAAGCTGCGCGAGAAGCAGTGGGATCCGGCCCTGCTCCATCACATGAAGATGCTGGACGCGAAAAAGCCGGTCCTGGTCTGCGGCGACATGAACGTCGCTCACACCGAGGATGACCTGGCCAACCCGAAGGCCAATGCCGGCGAGCACGGCTTCACGGACGAGGAGCGGCAGGGGTTCCAGAACTTTCTCGACGCCGGCTTCCTCGACACCTTCCGCCTCTTCGCCGAAGGCAACGGCCATTACTCCTGGTGGTCGTACATGTCGAAGGCCCGGGAGCGGAACGCCGGCTGGCGGATCGATTACTTCCTTGCCTCCGAACGCCTCAGGCAGGCAATCACCGGGGCGGAGATCCTGGGTGATGTCATGGGTTCCGACCACTGCCCGGTCAGCGTCGAGCTCGATGAAAAGAAACTGGCGAAGCTGTAGGGCAGCCCGACCGTGAAGAAGGGCGGCCGCCTAGGCCGCCGCCCTTCCCGATACGCGTGCGTGGCGCTATTTCACCCGGACCCTCGCAAAGGCGGAGGCGGACACGCCGTTTCCCTTGACCGTGAACCTGATGGTCCGGGAGTGACCTTTCCGGCCGCGCACCCTGGCCCGGATGCCGATCGTCCTGGCGACGCCGGGAGCGATCCAGCCGACCTTCTTCTTGACCGAGGGCGCAAACAGGTAAACGCCCTTTGCCGTGGCCGTTCCGTAGTTCCTTACATAGACGCGGAAGAACCCCCTGCCGCCGTTCCGGACCGCGCGCGGCTTCTTCACAACTTTCGCCTTGAGCTTGGCGTGACCGGCCAGACCGACGCAGCTCTGCATGGTCTCGGGGGAAGCGACCCGGGTGGTCTGACCGACGTCGGTGCCAGCCGGGTAGGTGCGCTCGCCGAGATCGAAGACGGCGTTGGTCTTCAGCGGGCTGCTGGCACACCTGGCCTGGACATAGTTCGGGTCGAGACCGCGAACGTGGACGCCGATGTCTTCGCGATCAAGTCTGCCACCGGGGAAGTTCAGATCAAAGTACTTGACGGCCGAGTCATTGCTCAGCACCGGAACGGCCATGCTGAGGACGCTCCCCTTCAGGGTGCCGTTCATAAGAATGCCGACGTTGGTGGTCTTCGAGTAGCCGTAGATCTTGATCCTGGGCTGACCACTGCCCGTGTAACCGGCGTTGAAAGCAATCAGGATGGGGTCGGTGATGAGCGCTGTCGGCAGGTTGACCTTGGCGAGGTAGATCGCCGC
>JAIBCJ010000196.1 GCA_019694145.1 Solirubrobacterales bacterium
CCTTTCGGGCAAAGTTCTCGAAGTTCCGGTCAAGCGGATCCTCACCGGCACCCCGGCCGGGAAGGCGGCCAGCCGCGACTCACTGGCCAACCCCGAAGCGCTCGACTTTTTCAGCGAGTACGCGAAGACTCTCTAGAGCGATCGGTTCGTTCAAGGCCGGCCTGGACCAGGGCGGCCATGGCGAGGCAGGCCCAGAAGCCGACCACCAGTGCCGCCCCGATCACGTCGCTGATGAAGTGCCAGCCGGCAATCACCACGCCGGCGGCCACAGCGAGCGCGTAGATCGCCCCGAAAGCCGCAGCCCAGGCCCGCCAGCGTGGCGGCGTCACCAGCCAGAGGCCGGAAGCCGAGGCGAGCGCGGCGGTGGTGTGACCGCTCGGGTAGTGAATCTCGATCGGGTAGCTGACCCCGAGCGCCCCCTGGAGCCGGGGATGGGCCATCAGCGCCTTCATCACCTGGGTCGTCAGGTTGGCGGCGATGATCACCCCGCCGGCCGCGAGCAGGTGCCAGGGCCGGTTCCAGACGACGGCGAGAACGATCAAGCCAAATGCGATCAGGATCAGGGGAGCCGGCTCGGCCAGCCTCGCCCCGAAGTCGGCAACCTGGTCGAGCCGGGAGTCCGGCACGGCGAGGAAGTGGGAAGTGACCCGGGCATCGAACTCGCTGATCCTGGTTGAGCCATAAAACAGCAGCGCCAGAGCGGCGGTTCCACTGGCGCAGAGAAACGCGAGGAACAGATATCTCCAGACGGATCGCTCCATCCGGAAACCCTACGGAAACCTTCAGGCGGGGGTGATGGGAATGCGGCGCTCGGTGAAGGAGCGGTCACGGCCCTCGGCCAGGGCGAAGCGCTTGATGAGTTCCGTGCGGAGGTCTTCGGGCTGGATCACCGCGTCGATAACCATCTCGGAAGCGAGGTGGAGCAGGTCCACCCCTTCGGCGTATTCCTTGCGCTTCTCCTCGACGAACTTCTCTCGCTCGGCCTCGTCCTCGATTGCCTGGATCTGGTTGTAGAAGACCGCGTTGACGGCCGCCTGCGGCCCCATCACGGCGATCGAGGCGTTCGGCAGGGCGATGCAGGAATCGGGCTCGAAGGCCGGGCCGGCCATCGCGTAGAGACCGGCTCCGTAGGCCTTGCGAACGACGACCGAGATCTTCGGCACTGTCGCCTCGGACATCGCCGAGATCATCTTGGCACCGTGACGGATGATGCCCTGCTTCTCGACCGCGGTGCCGATCATGAAACCGGGAATGTCGGCCAGGAAGAGCAGGGGGATGTTGAAGGCGTTGCAGGTAGCGATGAAGCGAGCCGCCTTGTCGGCCGAGTCGACGAAGAGCACGCCGCCCTTCTGCTTCGGCTGGTTGGCGACTATCCCGACCGCCTTGCCGTCGAGCCGGCCGTAGCCGACGATCAGCTCCTTGGCCCAGCGCTTGTGAACCTCGATGAAGCTGCCCTCGTCGAGGAGCGTGTCGAGCAGGAGGTTGATGTCAAAGGGGACGTTCTCGTCAAGCGGAATGATCTCTTCGAGCGGGGTGTCGGAGACCGGCTTCTTCGGCTCGACGTCAGGGACCTGCTCGCGCCAGCTGGTCGGCATGTACCGCATGTAGCTGCGACCGGTCTCGATCGCCTCTTCATCGGTCTTGACCAGGAAGTGGCCGCAACCCGACTTGGAGGTGTGCATGCGGGCCCCGCCCATCTCGTCGAGTGAAACCGTCTCGCCGATGACCATCTCGGCCATGCGGGGAGAACCGAGGTACATCGAGGCGTTTCCGTCCCGCATGATCACGACATCGCAGAAGGCGGGAATGTAGGCACCGCCGGCCGCGCTGGGACCGAACAGGATGCAGACCTGCGGTACCCGGCCGCTCATCTTCACTTCGTTGTAGAAGATCCGGCCCGCTCCGCGGCGGCCGGGGAACATCTGGACCTGATCGGTGATCCGGGCCCCGGCCGAGTCGACCAGGTAGATCATCGGGATCTCCAGCTTCAGGGCCCGTTCCTGGATCCGGAGGATCTTCTCGACCGTCTTCGGGCCCCAGGAACCGGCCTTGACGGTCGGATCGTTGGCCATCAGGGCAACCGGCCGGCCCCAGATCAGCCCGGTTCCGGTGACGACGCCATCGGCGCCGAAGCCCTCCTGGTCCCAGTTGGCCAGGAGCGCGTCCTCGACGAAAGAGTTTTCGTCAAGCAGCAGATCGACCCGTTCCCGGACCGGGAGCTTGCCCTGCTCCGCGGTCTTGGCGTGATGCCTTTCCGGACCGCCGCCGAGGGCGGCCCGGAGGGCGGGATCGAGATCGACCTTGGTCAACGGAAGCCCTACAGGCCCGGATTGACCGAGACCGGCTTTTCGCCGGAGTAATCGTAGAAACCGCGGCCCGACTTCTTGCCGTAGAAACCGGCGGCGACCATCTTGCGAAGGGTCGGCGGGGCGGCGAAACGACGCTCACGGAACTCGTCGAACATCACGTCGGAAATCGAGTGAAGGGTGTCGAGCCCGACGAAGTCGGCCAGGGTGAGCGGGCCCATCGGGTGACCGGCACCGGCCTTCATCGCCGCATCGATCTCGTCGATCGTGCCGATGCCCTCTTCGAGGCCGCGGATCGCGTCGAGCATGTACGGAACCAGCAGGCGGTTGACGATGAAGCCGGCCTTGTCCTTGGTTTCGACGGTGGTCTTCTTCAGCTTTTCGCCGTATGCGAGACCGATGCCCATCGCCTCGGGCGAGGTGGTCACCGACTGGATCACCTCGAGCAGGGGCATGACCTGGACCGGGTTGAAGAAGTGCAGGCCGAGGAAATTGGTCGGCCGTGTGGTGGCCGCGGCCTGGTTGATGACCGGCAGCGAGGAAGTGTTGGTCGCGAAGTAGGCCTCGTCCTTGACGATGCCGTCGAGCTGCTTCCAGATCTTGAGCTTGGTCTCGAGATTCTCGGTCACGGCCTCGATCACAAGGTCGCAATCGGCGAAGTCGTTCAGATCGGTGGTGGTGTTGATCCGGCCGAGGATCGCGTCGGCGTCAGCCTGTTCGATCTTGCCCTTCTCGACCGACTTGCCGAGCAGCTTGCTGATCTTGCCGAGGCCCTTGTCGAGCGCTTCCTGGTTGACATCGGCAACGATGACGTCGTATCCGGCCTGGGCGCTGACCTGGGTGATGCCGTGGCCCATCAGACCGCAGCCAACAACCCCAACCTTCTTGATCTCCATCTGGAGCCTTCCTCCTGTAGCGAAGTTCGTGAATGCCCCCGGGACGGCGGAGGCGACCGGCCACGGAGCCTATTCGA
>JAIBCJ010000197.1 GCA_019694145.1 Solirubrobacterales bacterium
CTCTTCGACCTCTTCTGCGGAGTCGGCACGATCGGGCTCAGCATGGCCCGGCAGGCCGGTCAGGTCTGGGGCCTGGAAATAGTTCCCGAGGCGATCGAGAACGCGAAGCGGAACGCGAAGGCAAACGGCATAACCAACGCCCGTTTCGTCGCCGCCAACGCCCGCACCGGGATGCGCCCCCTGATCGAGGAAGCCGGCCGGCCCGATGTGGTGACGATCGATCCGCCCCGGGCCGGGCTCTCGGCCAAGATCGTGCGCCGCCTGATCGAATGCGAAGCCCGCCGGATCGTTTACATCTCCTGCAACCCGACCACGCTGGCCCCGAACGCCGCCCAGCTGGTCGAGGCCGGTTATAGGCTGACCCGGGTGAGGCCGGTTGACATGTTTCCCCAGACCCCGCACATCGAGTGCGTCGCCCAGTTCGATCTGGTCGGCGAGGTGAAGTACGTCGAATCCCCCACCGACCGCAAACGTCGTGAACGAGACGAGCGGCGCCAGGCCGCGAAGGAGGCTGAAGGTTGACCCGTCCCGAACAGAAGCGCGCTTTCGGAGTTGCCGCCGGACTTCCGGCCGAGGTCTGCGCCCCCCTGGCCGCCGCCTGCGAGGAGGCCGGCTACGCCTCGGTCTGGGCCAACGACCATCCCCTGGCCAAGGGGCTCGAAACGCTGGCCGAGTTCGCCAAGGGTGCCGACGGGGTCGAGCTCGGGGTCGCCGTGATCGCCCTCGACCGGCAGAGCCCGGCCGAGATCGCGGCCGACGTCGAACGGCTGGGGCTGGACCCCTCCCGCCTCTGGATCGGGGTCGGAGCCGGATTCACGAAGAAGCCGCTGACTTTCATGACCGAGCAGATCGGAGAGCTCCGGGAGAAGTTGCCCGGGATCCGGGTGATCATGGCCGCGATGGGCCCGAAGATGTGTGCCCTGGCCGGCTCCGAGTACGACGGCGCCTTCTTCAACTGGATGACCCCGGAGTTCGCCGCCGGCGCCCGGACCAAGGTCGAGGCCGGCGCCGCCGATGCCGGGCACGAGGCCCCGCCCGTCTTCGGTTATGTCCGCACCGCGGTCGGCCCCGATGCGGCGGAGCGCCTGGCAAAGGAAGAGTCCTTTTACCGCGACCTTCACGACGGCTACCGGAACCACTTCGCCCGCCTCGGCGAGCCGGAGGGAACGGTCGGGGTGGCGGCCGCCGATTCGGCCGAAGCCCAGGAGAAGCTGGCCGCCTACGAGGCGCTCGACGTGATCGTGGTGCGCGGTCTCGCCTCGGCGAAGGTCGAGCCGATGGTCGAGCTCGCCAGGGCCGCGGCACCCGCCTGATAAACCCCCGCAAATCCCGATAAAGAGCGGTTTTCCGCCGGTCGCTCTGGTTGGATTTGCGGCGATGTCCGCACCTCCGCTCGACCCTGCGCCCAGTCCCTCCCCTCCCTCCGATGAACGTCCCGGCATGGACGTGACCCGTCCCCGCACTCCGGCGGGCATGATCGGATGGTCGATTTTCGCCAGCCGCTGGATCCAGGCCCCGCTCTACCTCGGCCTGATCGTCGCCCAGGCGGTCTACGTGGTCAAGTTCTGGAAGGAACTGGTCCACCTGATCACCGACTTCAGCAGCTTCGACGAAAACGCCGTCATGCTGACGGTTCTCGGTCTGGTTGACGTGGTGATGATCGCCAACCTGCTGATCATGGTGATCATCGGCGGCTACGAGACTTTCGTTTCCCGGATCAAGGTCGAGAACCACCCCGACCAGCCGGAGTGGCTTTCGCATGTGAATGCCAACGTGCTCAAGGTCAAGCTGGCGATGGCAATCGTCGGCATCTCCTCGATTCACCTGCTCAAGACCTTCATCGAGTACGGAACCGAAGAGACGGGCCTGACCTCCACCGAGGTGATGTGGCAGACCATCATCCATTTCACCTTCGTCCTTTCGGCGATCGGTCTCGCCTACATCGACCGTTACCTCTCGCCGACCAAGGACGACGGGCTCTGAGCGGTCGCGGCTTGGTCGCCGCGATTCGCGGGTAGAGTCCGGACATGCCCGACCGAGAGAAGATCTCCCGCTACGCCAAGGCAACCGCGAAAGCCGGCAAGGGAGGTGAACTCGCCGACCTGCTGCTTGAGGCAGCCGAGGTCAACCGCGCTTCCGAAGGCTGCCTCCAGTACGAGGTGCACCAGTCCGTCTTCGACCCGGACACGATCTGGGTGACCGAGGCCTGGGTTGACCAGGATGCGGTGAAGGCCTCGCTGGAGGATGAGGAAAACAAGACCCTGATCGACCGGGCGCGCCCCCTGATCGAGGACATGGAAGTGATCGAGCTGCTGCCGCTCGGCGGAATCGAGGCCAGGCTGGACGACCCCCGTGCCGCCACCCCGAAGCCGGGATACAAGCTGGTCAACGTCGCGGAAGTAAACGACGGGGCAAAAGACCACGGTCTCGGCGAGATCCAGGAGGCCCGCTTCGCGATCGGTGACCTCGAAGCAAGCCAGGTGGGCGTGGCCTGGTTCCGCATGCATCCGAACCAGCGCCAGCCCTTCGGCCACGTCCACGACCGGGCCGAGGAGGTCTACTTCGTGGTTTCCGGCTCGGGCCGGGTCAAGCTGGACGATGACATCGTCGAGCTCCGGGAAGGCGACCTGATCCGGGTCGCTCCGGAAATCATCCGCTGCTTCGAAGCCGGACCCGACGGGATGGTCTACTACGCCGCCGGCCAGCACATGTCAGGCGACGGCGACGTCAAGCCCGGCTGGTGGAGCGACTGAACCTGCCCCGGCCGGGGTGATCAGTCAACCCCGCCCTCGCCGGCGAAGCTGAAGGCGAGGAAGAGGGCCATCACCAGCAGAACGGCGATCGCGAGCAGGATCAGTCCGGCCGCGACGCCACCGAGGATCGCGCCGAGCTGGGCTTCGAAGAGTCGGCGGTCGGTGATGCCACGGCGGACGTCGATCCAGCCGAGCGATCCGAGAAAGGCCGCGATCAGTCCGGCGGTCAGGCCGAAGAACGGGAGCAGCATCCACCAGGCGCCGCTGTCGTCAAGCGTCTCGGCGCTCAGGGCCATGAAGAGGGCCAGCACGACTACGTTGGCGATCGCGAAGACGCCGAGGATCATCGCCGCGAGCGCCTTGCCGTTCGCATGGCCCTCGCGGGGACCGATCACCGTTTGTTCGACGGTTCCCATGCCGGAATTTTAGTCCGACATCCCCTAAAGAAGTCACCGAGTGCCCGGTTTGTGCCGGTATGTGGCGCAAAGTGGAATCTCGCGGGGCCGGAGCGGGCCGGCGGG
>JAIBCJ010000198.1 GCA_019694145.1 Solirubrobacterales bacterium
GGCGGAGGCGACCGGCCACGGAGCCTATTCGAGTCAGGACGCCGAGGCGGCTTCGATGCGGCGGCCCATCTCGCCGCCAAGCGCCTCCAGGCCGGAGGCCGGGCGAACCATCACGGTCATCTCGCTGATCTTGCCCTCGTCGTTGAACTTGAGGATGTCAACGCCCTGAAGTTCCCTGTCACCGACGTTCGCCTCGAACTGGAGTACGGCGACATCGCCGGTTTCGACGTGGGCGATGTAACGGAAATCCTCGAAGACCTGAACCACGTGGCCGAGCAGGAAGCCGAGCGCGTCCACGCCCTCATACGGAGTGTGGACGAAGGGACTGCGGAAGACCACGTCTTCCGCGAACAGATCGCGTCCCGATTCGAAGTCCTTTGCCTCTGCAGCTGCCCTGAAACCGTCGCTCTTCATGCCGCAAGCATAACGCAGAGTGGAACAAAAGGCAGAATTGTTCTACTACCTGTGCCACTCCACGGGCCCGGCCTTGAGCACGTGGGAGCCGAGCGGCCGGCCGAGAATCTTCTGGGCTTCGGCCGAAGCTTCGATCAGCCCGGGCAGGTCGATGCCGGTTTCGATTCCCATCTCCCCCAGCATCGAGACCAGATCCTCCGAGGCGATGTTGCCGGTGGCGCCGGCCGGAACCGGGCAACCGCCCAGCTCGCCGAAGCTCGACTCGAAGGAATCGATCCCTTCCTCGAGGGCGGAGAGCACGTTGGCCAGCCCCTGGCCGCGGGTGTCGTGGAAATGGGCGGTAAGTTCGATCTCCCCGAGCCCTTCGGCCGCGAACCGCTCGCGAACCTGCTCGAAAAACCTCCGCACCTGCAGCGGATTGGCCATGCCGGTGGTGTCGCCGAAGCCGACTTCAACACAACCGGCCCGGGCCAGCCGCAGGGCCAGTTCGAGGACGTTCCCGATCGGGACGTCACCTTCGTACGGGCATCCGAACGAGGTCGAGATGACCCCCTCGCAGCGCAGGCCGGCCTCGACCGCCAGCGGGATCGTCTCCTCCAGGCCGGAGATCGACTCCTCCACGGTCCGGTTCACGTTCTTTTTGTTGTGGGTTTCCGAAGCCGAGAGGAAGAAGTTGGTCTCGTCGAAGCGGTCGCGGCGCTCGAGCGCGTTTTCGAGTCCGCGGCGGTTGGGGATCAGCACCGAGTACGAGACTCCGCTCGGCCGGTCGATCCCGTCCAGTACCTCATTCGCATCGGCGAGCTGGGGGATCACGTCGGGCCGGACGAAGGAGGTCACTTCGATCCGCTTGAGGCCGGTGGCGGCCAGCTGGTTGATCAGCCGGATCTTGTCCCCGGTGGCGATCACCTCGGGCTCGTTCTGGAAGCCGTCGCGGGGCCCGACCTCGCGAATCCGGACTGACTGGGGGAAGTTCCGGTAATCCATGCTCGCCCGCCCGGTTCAGGCGACGTTGAAACCGATCGCGCGACGCTCGTGGGTACCGACGCCGAGCACCCGGTCACCCTCACGGACCTCGACCGCAAATCTGAACTTGCGATCCTCGATCACCTCGTCGAGCCGGGCCCAGGCCGTGCATTCGGCGCCGCCGCCGACCCCGCCCACATGCTTGACGTCGACGTGGAAGCCGACCGTGGCCGAACCCTCGGGCAGGAATTCCTGGACCAGAATCGCGCAGTTGCGTTCCATCATTCCGATCATCCCCGGCGTTGAAAGCACTCCGGTCTCGAGCAGGCCGCCGACATCGGTCAGCAGCATGCCCTCGGCGGTGAAGTTCTCTTCGCGTTCGGTTCCAACCATTTCGGCAATCGACATGGGCAGAGCCTATATCGGCGGATGGCCGGGGCTGTTTCCTGCTTAGACTGCGACTTCGTGAGCGAGAACAGCGAAGCACCAGTCATCCCTGTAATCGGCGGCACGGGAGCTCTCGGCTCCGGACTCGCCAAGCGTTGGGCAGCTGGCGGGGCAAGGGTGATCATCGGTTCGCGGGATGCGGGCCGGGCGGCGGAAGCGGCCGCCAAGGTAGCCGAAGCTACCGGCGGGACCGTGGAAGGGATGACCAACGAGGACGCGGCCAAAGCGGCCGACATCGTCTTCCTGACCATTCCCTTCCGCAACCAGTCCGAGTACCTGACCAACCTCAAGGGGTCGCTGGAAGCGGGCCAGATCCTGGTCGACTGCTCGGTGCCGCTGGCGGCGGCAATCAGCGGCAAGGCGACCCGGACGATCGGCATCTGGCAGGGATCGGCCGCCGAGCAGGCGCAGGAGATGGTGCCGGAAGGCGTGACCGTGGTTTCCGCCCTCCATACGGTCAGCGCCCCCGGCCTCGCCGACCTCGACCATCAGATCGACGAGGACGTTCCGGTCTGTGGCGACAAAAAGGCGGACAAGGCCCGCGTGGCCGAGCTGATCTCCCGGATCGACGGCCTGCGCCCGATCAATGCCGGAGCCCTCGAGATCTCCCGCATCGTCGAACAGCTGACCGCCCTGATGATCTCGGTCAACATCCGGTACAAGACCCACACCGGACTCAAGTTCACCAACCTGCCCGAGGGCGAGACTTTCTGATGTCGACCGGCCCCAGGGTCGTCCTGCTGGCAGGCGGGACCGGCGGGGCCAAGCTGGCCGCCGGCATGCAGGCGGTGATCGGCTCCAGGCTGACCGTGATCGCGAACACGGGCGATGACGTGGAAACGCTGGGGGTCTACGTGTCACCCGACCCGGACCTGGTCACCTACTGGCTGGCCGGAAAGGTTGACGAGGTGCGAGGCTGGGGCATCAAGGACGACGGATTTGAAGTCTTCCAGCAGATGGCCCGTTTCGGCGCGCCGGACTGGTTCGGGCTTTCGAACCTCGATCTGGCGGCATGCCTCTACCGCAAGGACTTCCTGGCGGCCGGAGGCCGGCTGACCGATGCCCAGGCGCAGATCGGCCGCGGGCTGGGGATCAAGGCAACCGTGCTGCCGATGTCCGACCAGCCGGTACGCACGCAGATCAAGAGCAGCGGTGCGTGGCGCGGCCTTCAGGAATACCTGATCCTCGAGGGCGGACAGACCGAAGTCGAGGGCGTCGAGCTTCAGGGAATCGAATCGGCCGAAGCCACCCCCGAGGTGCTCGATGCGATCGCCGGGGCCGATCTGATCGTGATCGGCCCTTCCAACCCGGTGATCAGCATCGGTCCGATCCTCGCCGTGCCGGGGATCCGCGACGCGATGATCACTGCGCCTGCTCCGGTCGTCGCGGTCAGCCCCTATGTGGCCGGCA
>JAIBCJ010000081.1 GCA_019694145.1 Solirubrobacterales bacterium
GGCGTGGTTGAAGCAGCCGACCTCAAGCTGGTTGGCGAGGTCGACCGCGTTGATCGTTCCCTCGATGTTGCCGATCCGGATCGCTTCCTCGTTGGCTTCCATGTCGTAAATCGCGGCAAGGTGGTAGAAGGCGTCGATCTTGCCCTTCAGCTCGGCGATCTTGTCGGCGTCGAGGCCGAGATTTGGCTGGCTGAGGTCGCCGATGACCGGGACCACACGGTCGGCTTCCTCGCCCCAGCCGGAGCGCATCTCCTCGAGTCGACCGCGGGAGCCTTCCCGCACCAGGACGTACACGGTTCCATCCCGCTTGAGCAACCTTTCAATCAGGTAGCGACCGATGAAACCGGTGCCTCCGGTGATGAAGTAATCCACAGCTCCTCCTCCGAGCAATCGACGCGATTAGCGGACTAGCGGGGACACTACAACCACCGTCAAAACGAGGCGAAGCGATTCCGGTTTGGATTTCTTGACCCAGCTTGTCCAAATGTCCGAAACGCGGCTTGCCCAAATACATACACTTGGAACACATGGCCGAAGCAACCGCTGTTGAAGTGACGATGCCCGAGATGGGTGAGTCGGTGACCGAAGGGACCGTGCTCGAGTGGCACGTCGCGGTCGGCGACACCATCGAGGAGGGCGAAACTCTCGTAGAGGTCTCGACCGACAAGGTCGACGCCGAGGTGCCCGCCCCGGTCACCGGCACGGTGACCGAGTTGCGTGCAGAAGTGGATGACGAGATTGCGGTGGGTGCAGTCCTCGCCGTGATCGACCCCGATGCAGGCGGCTCGGGCCCTTCGACGACCGTCGCCGCAGGAGAAGGCGACGCCGACCTTGGCGACAGCGCCACTCCCAAGTCTTCAAGTGCCCCCAACGGCAGCGCTGCCGCAGACGATTCGACCTCAAGCAACGGAGCTTCCGCGGACCCGATCGAAGTGACCATGCCCGAGATGGGCGAATCGGTGACCGAAGGGACCGTGCTCGAATGGCATGTCGCGGTCGGAGACACGGTTGAAGAAGGCCAGACCCTGGTCGAGGTTTCCACCGACAAGGTTGACGCCGAAGTCCCCGCCCCGGCTGCGGGCGAGATCACCGAACTGCTGGTCGAGCCCGATCAGGAAATCCCGATCGGCGCGGCGCTCTGCAGGATGATTCCGGGCGCAGGCTCCGGTGGAGCCGGCAATGGTTCCGCTCCGGCCGCGGCCGAAGGCGCTGCGCCCGCAGCCCCGGGCGCAACCGACGCAGGCGACGGCCGCGCCACCCCGGTCGCCAAACGCGTCGCGGCCGCCAAGGGCCTCACCCTGGGCCAGATCGCGGGCAGCGGCCCCGGTGGCAAGGTGACCAAGGCCGATGTGCTCGCGGCAGGTGATGGTAGCGGCGCCGTCGCCAACCGCGAAGAGAAGGCACTTCGCGGCCCGGCCGGGATGCTGGCCAAGGCGATGGACGAGAGCCGCTCGATCCCTACCGCGACCTCGTTCAGGACCGTCGCAGTCGACACCCTGGACGCCAAGCGGAAGGGGCTCAACGGTGCCCTCGCCGAACGCGGCATGAAGGTTTCCTTCACCCACCTGGTCGCCTGGGCCATCGTCCGGGCAGCCCGGAAGTGGCCGGTCATGGCCCGTCACTTCGAGGAGAAGGACGGCAAGCTCTTCTCGGTCTCCGACGGCCAGGTCAACCTCGGCATCGCGGTCGACGTCGAGAAGAAGGATGGCTCCCGCAGCCTGATGGTTCCGGCGATCAAGGGTGCCGACCAGCTCGACTTCCCGGCCTTCCACGCCTACTACGAAGACCTGATCACCAAGACCCGTGAGAACCGGCTGACCCCCGACGACTTCACCGGCACCAACATCACCCTGACCAACCCGGGCGGGATCGGCACCGTCGCCTCGGTGCCGCGGCTGATGAGCGGCCAGGGAACGATCGTCGCCGCCGGCTCGATCGCCTACCCGCCGGAGTGGTCACATGCCGATCAGGAGAAGATCGAGCAACTCGGCGTCTCGAAGGTGATGACCCTGACCTCGACTTACGACCACCGGATAATCCAGGGGGCCGAGTCCGGCAACTTCCTCAAGACCCTCGACGGCCTGCTGGCCGGCGGTGACGAGTTCTACGAACTGGTTGCTGACGACCTGGGAGTCGATCGCACCGTACTTACCGCCGCCCAGGCGAAGGCGAAGCAGGCACCTCCGCTCTCGGCCGCTGCCGCGCCGGCCGCCAGCGCAATTGCCGAAGCGCCCAGCCACGAACTGCTCCAGGCGGTTCAGGCAGCGACCTCGCTGCTCAAGGCCTACCGCACCCACGGTCACCTTGCCGCCCACCTCGACCCGCTCGGGGCCAAACCCAAGGGCGATCCCGCGCTGGACCCGGAGACCGTGCACCTCACCCCCGAGCTGATGGCCCAGGTCCCGGCATCGATCCTTCGCATCGGCGTGCCCGGCGAAACCCTGCTCGAAGCGCTGCCGCGGATGAAGGCCGCCTACACGGGCTCGATCGGCTACCAGTTCGAGCACATCTCTTCCCACAGCCAGCGGGTCTGGCTGCGCGAGATGGTCGAAACCGGAGCCCACCGCAAGGCGCTCGAACAGGATGAGCAGAAGCGCCTGCTCGGCCGCCTGATCGACGTCTTCGAATTCGAGCGTTTCCTCGAGAAGGCCTACCTCGGCCAGAAGATGTTCTCGATCGAGGGCCTCGACTCGGTCGTCACCATGCTCGACGAACTGACCACCCTCGCCGCCCGCGGCGGAGCCAAGGAAGTCGTGCTCGGCATGGCCCACCGGGGCCGGCTCTCGGTGCTCGCCCATACCGTGCGCAGACCGGCCGAAGCGATCTTCGCCGAGTTCGAAGGCGGCAAGCGGATCGAGGACGTGAAGGCCGTGGCCGCGATCCCTCACGGCGGCACCGGTGACGTCAAGTACCACTACGGCCACGAAGGCGTGGCCGAGCATCACGACGGCAGCAAGATCAAGGTTCACCTCTACCCGAATCCGAGCCACCTCGAGTTCGTCAACCCGGTCATCACCGGCGCGACCCGTTACTCGCAGGACGTGATCGACGGCAGTGAACTCACCCATGACCCGGCCAGTGCGGTTCCGGTCGTACTCCACGGCGATGCGGCCTTCCCCGGTCAGGGTGTGGTCGCCGAGACCTTCAACCTCCAGTCGCTGGAGGGCTACTCGGTCGGCGGCACCATCCACATCATCGAGAACAACCAGATCGGCTTCACCACCGACCCCAACGAAGGCCGCTCCACCCCGTATGCGGCTGACATGGCAAAGGGCTTCAACGTGCCGATCATCCACGTCAACGCCGATGACGTCGAAGCCTGCTCGCAGGCGATGCGGCTGGCGATGGCCTACCGCGAACGCTGGAACCGCGACATCGTGATCGACGTGATCGGATACCGCCGCTTCGGCCACAACGAAACCGACGAGCCGGCCTACACCCAGCCGCTGATGGCCGCGGAAATCAAGAAGCACAAGCCGGTTTCCGAGATCTATACCGAACAACTGATCGAACAGAAAGTGGTCACCGCCGACGAAGTCGGCGCCGCCGCGGAGAAACGCCGCGCCTCGCTAAAAGCGGCTCTCGACGAGCTGCGCAAGAAGATGGACACCGGGGTCTACGAGGATCCGACCGTCACCCAGGTCGGCACCGGCGAACTCGACCGCTCCGCCAGCCCGCCGGTCCAGACCGCCGTCACCGCCGACAAGCTGCGGGACCTGAACGCGGCGCTGCTCGAGGTTCCGGCCAGCTTCACCATTCACCGCAAGCTGCGCAAGCCGCTGGGCCGCCGGATCGAAGCACTCGAAGAAGGCGGCGTTGAATTCGCCCATGCCGAATCACTCGCCCTCGCCTCGCTGATCACCGAAGGCAGGCACGTGCGGATGTCCGGCCAGGACACCGAACGGGGCACCTTCTCTCAGCGGCACCTGGTGCTGCACGACGAGAAGACCGGCATCAAGTACGCGCCGATCCAGCACCTGAAGGATGCGACCGCGCCGTTCGAGCTTCACAACAGCCCCCTCTCGGAGATCGCCTGCCTCGGATTCGAGTACGGCTACGCCTCTTCGAACCCCGACTCGCTGGTCATCTGGGAAGCCCAGTTCGGTGACTTCGCCAACTCGGCCCAGGTCATCATCGACAGCTTCATCGCCTCGGGCGAAGCGAAGTGGGGCATGACCTCACGCCTCACGATGCTGCTGCCGCACGGCCACGAGGGAGCCGGCCCGGAGCACTCGAGCGCCCGCATGGAACGGTTCCTCCAGCTGGCTGCCGAAGGATCGATGCGGGTCGCCAATCCGTCCACCGCGGCGCAGTACTTCCACCTGCTCAGGCGCCAGGCGCTGATCAAGAAGGCCAGGCCACTGGTCGTCTTCACCCCGAAGGGCCTGCTCCGCCAGACCGCGGCCACCGCCACGCTCGAGCAGCTGACCGGCGAGCACTTCCACTTCATCCTCGACGACCCCAAAGCCACCGAACGCCGGGAAAAGGTCGAAAGGCTGGTGCTCTGCTCGGGCCGGATCTACCACGACATCGACGCGGCCGCTTCCCGCGAGGAAGCCGAAAAGGTGGCCGTGGCCAGGGTCGAGTTGCTCTACCCCTTCCCCCGCGAGCAGCTGGCCGAACTGTTCAAGGCCTACCCGAACCTGAAGGAAGTGGTCTGGGTCCAGGAAGAACCGAAGAACATGGGCGCCTGGGCGACGATGTGGAGGCGACTGCCGCCGATCATGCCCGAGGGCGTGAACCTCGAGTACATCGGCCGGCCGGAACGCTCCAGCCCGTCGGAGGGCTACTCGGTGGCCCACATCCGCGAGCAGGAACGCATAGTCCTGACCGCTCTCACTCCCTGAGCCACCTCGGCCGGGGCCGCCTCGGTGACGATTTGACTCTCCGGGGCGGCGGGTTTCCGCCGCATTCCGGCTAAGACCGGACTGCGTATTCGTTCCTCGTTGACGCACATCGCCAATAGGTGTATAAACTGCGTTGCAGGTCCGCAGTCGCAGTAGGGAGAAAAGGGAAGGAGCAGGATCGGACCAGCGCCCCGGAGGGGTTGCCACCAGTCGAAATTTTCCAAGCCCGCTTCCGGCGGTTTACCCCCGGAAGCGTTCGCGTCGGCATCCCTCCCTGGCTACCGACGCGCAGGCGTGGTGAGGGTCGCGCGGACCCCCTGCCTCCCGCGACCCTCGCCCGCCACTTTTTAGGTGGCCGGGCCGGTCTACGCCGGCCCTTTCTTTTTGACCCGCCGGCCCACTCACATTCACTGACGGTTGGGCCGGCTCCGCTGGTTGGCACCACTGACCAGACCCTGAGCTTTGTCGCCAGATACCGGCTTCCCGTTTATGCTCTTTTTTGTCATGAGGACTTTCAGGGGGTTTTTTGTTTTCCTTGCCGCTCTTCTCGCGGCCGGTGTCCTTCCGGTTGCCGCCCAGGCGGGAACGGTGCCTGTTTCTGTTTCGCTTGAGGGTCAGCCCTACTCGGCCAGTTGGCCGGATTCGGCTTCCTTCACTGCCCGGTTGAAGGTTGAAGCCGGTTCGCAGGGAGCTGACTTCGGGTTTCAGCTCGACCCGACCGGCTGGGGCCTTGAAGGCGTCGGCTTCGGAAGCGTGTTCCGGGACGGGCAGGCGGTTCTCGACGGACCGGGTGAGCTGACCTCGAATCCGATCGGCTCCGGTGGGCCCTCCGGGTTGCCCGGATACTGCAGCCGGGGCGGCCAGGTGCCCAACTTCGACTACCGGCTGAAACTTCTTCCCGATACCTCGACGGTGGTCGAGATCCCGGTCAGCCTCAATGCTTCGCCGCTGGAAGGCATGAACTCGGACCTGCGGATCAAGTACTACGCCAGCTCGCCGACCGGCATTTCCCCGACGATCGACGCGCCGGTTCAGGTCGGGGGCAAGACCGGAGTGCTGGTCAGGTTTGACACCGGGAGCAGCGGCCAGGGTCCGCTCACGGCGAATAACCGGGAGCCGATCCGGCTCAGCGGATCCACCGCCCCGTCCCTGCCCAACACCGAAATCCTGATCAAGGCGACGCCCTTCGCGGCATCGCCGCCAGCTCCGCCGGTCCGCTCGATCAGCGTCACCACCGACGCGGAGGGCAACTTCAGCAGGGAGGTCGTCTTCGACCGCAGCGCGTTCTGGCGCCTCACCGCCCACCCGATGGTTGACTCCTCCCACGACGATGAACCGAGTTGCGGCCCGACCCTCGTGACCACGGTTGACACCTACGGTGACCTGCCTGCCGAGGCCGGCCTGAGCGCTTCTGCCCCGGTTTCGTGGCCCGACCAGAAGGACTTCGAGTACCGGCTATCTCTCACTGCCGGTGATCACGGGGCTGATTTCAACTTCGAGTTTCAATATTCGGACTGGGGCCTGAGCGGGGTAAGCGGAACTCCGTTTTCGATCGGGGAGGCCTCGCTCGAGGGCCCCGGTTCCCTGACCACCGTTTCGACATCCGTCGCCGATCCTTTGCCGACCGCCTGCTGGCGGGGTGGCTTCGGCAGCGTGTTCAACACGTACAACCTCAAACTCGACCCGAACCAGGAGACCGTGGTCACCGTTCCGGCCACCCTGCTGGCTCCCCGCCTGGCCGGCATGAAGCCGGAGATCGGGGCCGTGCTTTCGGCCGGGGACGGTGAGCCGCAGGAACTGACCGCGCCGGTCACGATCACCGGCGAGGAAGGGATCCGCATAATCGCCAGGGTTGCCGGAGCGACCGGGTCCGTCGCCGCGCTCGCCCCCGGGCTTCCATTTCGACTGGTCGGCCGCACCGTGCCGACCGTAAAGAACCGGCTGATCCGGCTGCGGGTCGAGCCTCGGATCTGGGAATTCGGGAGGCTGAGCCCCGCACCCGTCGCGCATCGGATCGCCGTCGTCCGCACCGACGGCAACGGCCGGTTCCGGAGCCAGCCGGTCACGCTCGGCCGGGAAGCCCAGTGGGTCCTGACCAGCCGGCTCCTCAACGCCGGGGAGTTCGACAACAGGCCGAACTGCAACGGAACCCTGGACTCGGCGGGGAGCGCACCGACGACCGGGGAACTGATCGGCCGCTCCTACAGATCGGTGGCAGTCAGGGGAACCAAGCTGAAGAAACCCCTGAAGATCAGCTTCGCGACCGGTCCGACCATGCGCCGCGACGAGAACGGCAAACAGATAGAAGGGCCGCTGTTGCTTGCCTACGTCGACTGCAACGGAATGGGGGGCGAGTACAAGGTCAGGGACGGCAGGCTGACCTGGTTCAGCGTCTATTCGACCGCGATGTACTGCCCCGGCTCGAAGGACGGCTGGCTGCTCGGTCTGCTGGGCAGGGGCGCCCGGGCACGGACAAACGGTTCCCTCCTGACTCTGAGCCGGGGAAATCAGCGGCTGGTCCTGCGTGAAACCGGCCAATAGGCCGGCGCAGATCTTTCCGGATCAGGCGTTCAGGTCCCTCAGGACGGTCTGCAGGATCCCGTCGTTGTTGATGTAGCGGATTTCATTGGGGGTGTCGAGGCGAACCGTCGCGGTGAAGATGACCGGATCGGCTCCTTCCCGCTCGGCGGTCACTTCGACCGTCTTCGCTTCGCCGCCCTTCAGGTCACCGATCGTGATCACCTCTTCGCCGGTCAGGCCGAGCGAATCGGTTGATTCCCCGTCCGGGTACTGGAGCGGGACCACACCCATGCCGATCAGGTTCGAGCGGTGGATCCGCTCGTAGCTTTCGGCGATGACCGCGCGGACCCCGAGCAGGCGGGTGCCCTTGGCGGCCCAGTCGCGGGATGAACCCGACCCGTACTCCTTGCCGGCCAGGACGACCAGCGGGATGCCGTCGGCCTGGTACTGGCTGGAAGCCTCGTAGATCGAAGTCTCCTCGCCGTCCGGGAAGTGGCGGGTGAAGCCGCCGGACTTCTCGACCAGCTGGTTGCGGAGGCGGATGTTGGCGAAGGTGCCACGCACCATCACCTCGTGGTTGCCGCGCCGTGAGCCGTATGAGTTGAAGTCGGCCGGGCCGACTCCCTGCTCGATCAGCCAGGCACCGGCCGGGCTGTCCTTCTTGATCGCTCCGGCGGGCGAAATGTGATCGGTGGTGATCGAGTCGCCCAGCCTGGCGAGCACCCGGGCTCCCTCGATCGGCATAAGGCCGGGCGGGTCGGCCGGCATGTCCTCGAAGAAGGAGGGCTTGCGGACATAGGTCGAATCCGGCCATGTGTAGCGGTCACCCTCGGGCACCGAGACTTTCTGCCAGTTCTCATCGCCCTTGAAGACATCGCCGTAGTTCTTCTCGAACATCTCGCGGCGGATCGAATCGCCGACCACCTGAGCGACCTCGGCCGGGTCTGGCCAGATGTCGTCGAGGTAAACCGGATTGCCGTCGGCGTCGTTGCCCAGCGGGTCCTTCTGGATGTCGATGTCCATCCGGCCGGCCAGTGCGTACGCCACCACGAGTGGCGGCGAGGCGAGGTAGTTCGCCTTGACGTCCTGGCTGATCCGGCCCTCGAAATTGCGGTTGCCGGAAAGGACCGAGCAGACCACCAGGTCCTTCTCGTCGATCGCCGCCGAGATCTCGGGGGCTAGCGGTCCGGAGTTGCCGATGCAGGTGGTGCAGCCGTAACCGACAAGGTTGAACTGGAGCTGGTCCAGGTACTGGGTCAGGCCGGCATTGTCGAGGTAGTCGGTGACCACGGTCGAGCCGGGAGCCAGCGAGGTCTTCACCCAGGGCTTGCGGGAAAGACCCTTGGCCAGGGCATTCCTGGCCAGCAGGCCGGCCCCGACCATCACATACGGGTTCGAGGTGTTGGTGCAGGAAGTGATCGCGGCGATCACGACGCGACCGTGGTCGAGGTCGAAGGAGGTGCCGTCCTCGAGCGTGACTCCGATCATGTCTTCGCTGCAACGCTGCTCGGCAACCCTGGTGCTGGCTCTGGTCGGCGCGCCGGCCGGCTTGCCGAGATCACTCGTGACATGGTCTTCACCCGGGGGATCGGAAGCGGGGAAGGATTCCTCCAGCGCCTCGTCATAGGCGCTGAGCTGGTTCGAGGCGTCCTCGTCGAATTCGCAGAGCGCCTCGAGAAAGGCAGGCTTGGCGTCCGAGAGCGAGACCCGGTCCTGCGGCCGCTTCGGGCCGGCGATCGATGGCACCACCGAGTCGAGTTCGAGCTCGAGCGTGTCGGAGAAGACGGGATCCCCGGAATCGGCGGTGTGGAAGGTGCCCTGCAGGCGGGCGTAGGCATCGACCAGCTCGATCGTCTCCGTCGGCCGGCCGGTCAGCTCCAGGTACTTCAGCGTTTCGGCGTCGGGCGGGAAGATCGCGCAGGTCGAGCCAAACTCCGGCGACATGTTGCCGAGGGTCGCCCGGTCGGCCAGCGGCAGGTTCGAAAGGCCCGGGCCGTAGAACTCGACGAACTTGCCGACCACCCCGCGCTCGCGGAGCATCTCGGTCACGGTCAGGACCAGGTCGGTGGCGGTCGCGGCGGCCGGCAGCTTGCCGTGAAGCTTGAAGCCGATTACCTGCGGCAGCAGCATCGAAACGGGCTGGCCGAGCATCGCCGCCTCGGCTTCGATGCCGCCGACCCCCCAGCCCAGCACGCCAAGGCCGTTGACCATGGTGGTGTGCGAGTCGGTGCCGACCAGGGTGTCCGGATAGGCCTGAAGGACACCGTCGTTCTCGCGGCTGTAGACGACCTGGGCGATGTATTCGAGGTTGACCTGATGGCAGATGCCGGTCGCCGGCGGGACCACGCGGAAGTTGTTGAAGGAGCCCTGGCCCCACTTGAGGAACTCGTAACGCTCGAGGTTCCGCTCGAACTCCTTCTCGGCGTTGATCTCGAAGGCCATGCCGTTGCCGAAGGCATCGACCTGGACCGAGTGGTCGATCACCAGGTCGACGTCAACCAGCGGGTTGATCGCGGAAACCTCGCCGCCGATGTCGGCCATCGCGTCACGCATCGCGGCCAGGTCGACCACGGCCGGCACCCCGGTGAAGTCCTGCATCAGGACCCGGGCGGGCTGGAAGGGAATCTCGTCCGAGGGCTCGGCCTTCGCATCCCACGAGGCGATCGCCTCGACGTCGGCGGCGCTGACCGAGACACCATCCTCAAGCCGCAGCACGTTCTCGAGCAGAACCTTGATCGAGTAGGGCAGGCGGGCGACGTCGAACTTCTTCTGCAGGGCGTCGAGACGGAAGATCTCGTAGCTCCTGCCGCCCGTTTCGAGTGTGTCCTTGCTTGAAAACGAGTCTTTGGAATTGCTGCTCATGGTTCTCTTCTCTGTCTTTAGTGGGTGAGGGTCAACGTTTGTCGGCCTGGCCGGCGACCAGCGAGTCGGCGGCCTTGTGGGCGGCCGGGCCCGACTGGACCCGGTGGGAGACGTGCGGGCTGATCAGCCCGATGTGGGCCATGGTCCGCTGGACCAGGGGTGCGACGGCGATCTCGATCTTCTTCGAGTCGGCGGCCTTAAGCACTGCTTCGGCCACCCTTTCGGGGGTGGTCGTGCCGAGGCCGGGCGGGGCGTCGGCTCCGGAGTCCGCGAACATGCCCGCCTCGCGGACGAAGCCGGGAGCGACCAGGGTGATGCTGACCGGGGAACCGGCCAGGTCCGCGGCGAGCCCGAAGGCGAAGCCGCGCAAACCGAACTTGGTCGCGTTATAGATGGAGGAGCGGGGGCTGCCCGCCTTGCCGGCCAG
>JAIBCJ010000199.1 GCA_019694145.1 Solirubrobacterales bacterium
TGATCAGCGACCACAGCCGCGGCATGACCTTCCTCCTCGCCGCCGGGGTGGTGCCCTCGAACGAAGACCGCGGGTACGTGCTTCGGCGGGTGATGCGGCGGGCGATCCAGCGTGGCCGGGCGCTCGGACTCGAAGGCTCATGGCTGGGCGACTTCACCGACCGCACGATCGAGATGATGGGTGACGCCCACCCGCAGGTGGTGGCGGAGCGGGAGCGGATCGACCGCTGGGTCAGGGCCGAGGAGGAGAGCTTCGGTCGCACCCTCGACCGCGGCACCGCCCTGCTCGAAGACCTGGTCGATCGGGCCCTCACGGAGAAGAACTCGTGGATCAGTGCCGATGACGCCTTCAAGCTCCATGACACTTTCGGCTTCCCCTACGACCTGACCCGAGAGATGGTCGAGGAGCGGGGCCTTTCGGTTGATGACCAGGGCTTCGAAGAGTTGATGGAACAGCAGCGCAACCAGTCCCGCAGCAACGCCTCCGGCGGCTCCGAGGGGGCGGATCGTCACGGGCGGATCCTCGACTTCGCCGGCCAGGGCGCCGAATCGGAGTTCGTCGGCTACGAGTACATGCGGACAGAAACCGGAATCGGGTCGCTTCAGGCGGTCAACGGCTCGGCTCTCGCCAAGCTCGAACAGAGTCCCTTCTACGCCGAGGGTGGCGGCCAGGTCGCCGACACCGGCCGGCTCATCTGGGACGGTGGCGAGGTCGAGGTCGCCGACGTGATCCGGGTTGGTGAAGACCAGGTGCTGGAACTGAAGCCGGCCGCCGAAGGCGAAGCTGCCTGGCCGCCGGCCGGGGCGACGGTTGAAGCGGTGGTCGACCGGGAAGCCCGATTCCGGACCATGCGCAATCACACGGCCACCCACCTGCTTCACGCTGCCCTGCGCGAACGGCTCGGCAGCCACGTCCACCAGGCGGGCTCTTCGGTCCGGCCCGACAAACTCCGCTTCGACTTCTCCCACGGCGAGGCGATGACCCCCGAGGACATCACCTGGGTCGAGGAAAGGGTCAACGGCTGGATCAAGGACGGCGACCCGGTCCGCTGGATGATCATGGAAAAGCCCGAGGCCGAGAAGCTGGGGGCGATGGCGCTGTTCGGCGAGAAATACGGCGACCTGGTCCGTGTGGTCGAGGTCGAGAACGTCTCCCGCGAGCTCTGCGGCGGGACCCACGTCGACAACACCGCCGAGATCGGCATCTTCAAGATCGTCCACGAGAGTTCCTCGGCCGCGAACGTGCGCCGCATCGAGGCGATCACCGGACCGGATGCGATCGACTGGTTCCGCGACCGTGCCTCCGAACTGAATGAAATCGGGCATCTGCTCGGTGACGCCCGCGACCCGGTCCGGGCCGCTCGTGATGCCTCCGAAAGACTTGCGGCGGCCAGCGAAGGAGCCAGGCAGGCGGCGCGCCAGCAGCAGGGTCAGCTCGCCTCCGATCTGGCCGGGCAGGCCGAAGAGGTCGGCGGCTTCAGCGTGGTGCTGGCCGAAGTGCCGATCGGCAACCCGAAAGAGATCCTTCAGATCGCCAAGCAGGTTCAGGGATCCTCGGGGGCGACGGCCGTCCTGGCCGGGGCCGACCCGGAAACGGGCAAGGCCGGCATGGTCGCCCTCTTTACCTCCGATGATGCTTCGAAGGCTTCAGCCCGTGACCTGATCGCGGCCGCCGCGCCGAAAATCGGGGGCGGGGGCGGAGGCAGCGACGAGATGGCCCAGGCCGGGGGCAAGAACCCCGAGGGAGTAGCCGAGGCCCTGGCCGCCGCCCGCGAGTATCTGGAGTCGCTCTAGGTGAGAGTCCTGGCGCTCGACTACGGCACCGCCCGGATCGGCTGCGCAATTTCCGACCCGACCGGCACGCTCGCCACCCCGATCGCGGCGATCGAGCCGCCCGAAGTTGCCGAGGTCGCAAGAGTCGCCGGGGAGCGCGAGGCAGCGAAGATCGTGGTCGGGCTGCCGGTTTCACTTTCCGGCGAGGATTCGGGCCAGACCGCGCTCACCAGGAGCTTTGCGGACGAACTCGGCGACGCCGTGGAGGTTCCGGTTGAAACCTGGGACGAGCGGTTCACCACCCGCATGGCGGCACAGACCCGCCGTGAAACCGGGGCCGGCTCGGCCGAGGATTCGATTGCGGCGGCCCACCTGCTTGAGAGTTACCTCCAGTCAGCGGCCGGCCGGAGCGCGCGAGATCCGGGAGCAGCCGGGCAATGAGCGAGCGCTGGTTCGACGACCTTCCCGAGCATGACCCGAACGACCCCGAGGCGGTCGAACGGGCCCTGCGGCGCCAGGAGCGCGCAACCCGGCGCCAGCAGGAAAGCGGACCGGCAAAGAGCCGCAAACCGGCGCTCGGCGACCGGGGCTCTGGCTCCCGTCGCGGACCCGGTGGTGGCCGAAGGAACGCAAGCGGCGGCTCCGGCGGCCCCCGCAAGGGCCGGATCGTGGCCGCTGCGGCCGGCGCGGTCGGCCTGATCATCGTCATCTGGTTCCTCTTTGCCCTCTTCCAGCCGTTCAAGGGCGACGGTGACGGCGAACCATTCCCGGTCAAGGTGCCGGCCGGCAGCAGCGTCGGCGAGATCGGTGACCTGCTCGCCGGGAAGGGAATCATCTCCAACGCGACCCTGTTCGAGATCCGGGCGACGATCTCCGGCAAGCGCGGCGATCTCAACCACGGGGTCCATCAGTTCCGCGAGAACATGTCGTACTCGGCGGCGATCGACGAGCTAAGCAAGACCACCTCGAAGCGGACCATCTCGATAACGATCCCCGAGGGTCTCAGTCGCTCTGAAACCGCCGCCGTGGTCAAGGCGGCAGGCCTGCCCGGCGACTACATGGCCGCCACCGTGGCGGTAAAGGGTTTCGACCCGGATGACTACGGGGCACAGGGCCGGGCCGAAAACCTCGAAGGGTTCCTCTTCCCGGCGACCTACGAGCTGAAGCCGACCGCCGACGTGGAGGATCTCGTCGCCGAGCAACTCCAGGCCTTCAAGGACAACATCGCCGGGGTCAACATGAAGTACGCGAAGTCGAAGAACCTGACCGTCTACGACGTGCTGACCATCGCCTCGATGATCGAGCGCGAGGTTTCCGTTCCGAGCGAGCGCAAGACGGTCGCGGCGGTGATCTACAACCGGCTCAAGATGGGTGAGCCGCTGGGCATCGATGCGACGATCCGCTTCGCGCTCGACAACTGGACCGAGCCGCTGACCGACGCCGATCTGGA
>JAIBCJ010000200.1 GCA_019694145.1 Solirubrobacterales bacterium
CCGGTGCTCCGGGAAATTCCGTAAAAAGCGGTTCCGGTTGCCTGAAGCCGGGTAGGTTGAAAATATGCCTGAGACCGTTAGTGGTGAATCATCCGCGAACGTTTCGGCGTTCGAAACCCAGGAACCAACTCACCGGGTGCTGCTGGTTGCCGATGAGGTCTTCCGCGGAAGTGACCTGGCCGACGAGCTGGCAGCCCACGGAACCGATCGGGGCTCGATCGGGGTCTTCGTTATCTCACCCGCGATGACCCATTCCCTGATCGACCAGGAACTCGGAAACGTCGACCAGACGGTGATCGAAGCGTCGGACCGCCTTGAGACGATCCTGGCCGAACTGCGCAAGGTCGGCATTTCGGCCCGTGGCGAGGTCGGTGACGCCGACCCGATGGTGGCGATCGGAGACGGAGTACGGGAATTCGAGCCCGACCAGATCATGGTGGTCACCCACGTCGACAGTGAGCGGGAGTATGCCGAGAAGAATCTCTGGGACCGGCTCGGGACCGACTTTCATGCTCCGGTCACCCAGCTGAAGGTTCCCCACCCGGCTGGCGAGGGCGGGATCCCCGCGGTCGAGTCGGTTGAGCATTTCTCGGCCCATCAGAGAACCGAAGAAGAGATCCAGACCGAAACCCGCAACTTCCCGCCGCTGAAGAAGATGGACATCGCCGGGATCCTGATCGGGTTCATCGGGACCGTCGCCCTCGGGATGGTGGCGGTCGCCGTCGGCACCGAGGACGGCGGTGGCAACCTCTCGGGTTCCGCGGCAATCGTGCTGCTGATTGCGATGGGTGCGTTCCTCATAAACGTGGCTCACATCGTCGGACTGCTGTTCTTCGAAAGCGTCAGATATAGCGGCATCTGGCAGAAATTCATGGCCAGGCTCTCAATCGGGATCACGACGATTGGCCTTGCAGTCTCACTCGTTCTGTGGCTCGCCTGACCCCGATCAAGCAAAATCAGGGCCATGACGAAGCGGGTCGCGGTAATCGGAGCCGGGGTGGTTGGTCTGGCCGCCGCCTGGGCGCTGGAGCGCCGGGGCATCACCTGCCTCGTCTTCGAGCAGGGTGCTCCGGGCGGGGCCCAGTCCGGTGGTGAATCGCGGATCTTCCGCCATGCCCACAACGACCCGAGGCAGTTCGAGCTCGCGGTCAGATCGCGCCAGGGCTGGCGTGAATGGGAGGCCGAATTCGGCCTCGATCTAATCTCGCCCGACGGATCCATGGTGATCGGCGAGGCGGCGGTCGCCCGGCTTGGCAAGTACGACGGGGAGCCCGGCGTGCGGATCCGCGAACTCGGGCCGGCTCAGCTCCGGGAAGTGCTGCCGATCCTCGCCCCTTACGACGGACCGGCCCTGATCGACGATGCGGCCGGGGCGATCCACACCCGGCTGACGATCGCCAGCCTGATCACCTCGGTCGGGCTCAACCTGGTCCCGGAGCGGATCGAATCGGTCCGGCCCCGCCCGGAAGGCGGGGTCGAGGTCGTGAGCACCTTCGGCGACCGGGTCTTTGACTCCGTCGTGGTCGCTGCCGGCGCTGGTACGGCCGACCTGGCTGCGACGGCCGGCCTGAAGGTTCCTTCCCAGCCGCAGGCCCACATGCGCTTGACCCTGCCGCTCGCGGGCGGAATCAAGGCTCCCCGCCTGGCCTGCCTTCAGGACTCTTCGGGGTTCTTCGGCGAGGCGGCCGCCTACGGATCACCGGTTCAGGGAAACCGTGAATACGCGGTAGGGCTCGCCCTCAGCACCCCGGTTGACCTGGCCGCTGACGCTGACCCCCTCTCCGGGCTGGCCGATCGCACCGCGGACTACGTGGCGGAAGCCATGCCGGGCCTCGACCGCGGCGGGGCCGTTTCATTTCAGCGATGGGTGACCGAGCTGCCCTGGGCAGCGGACGGTCTCGCGATCTGGCAGCGGGGCGAGGCGTTCTTCATCGCTGGCCACAATCTGTTCAAGCTCGCTCCCGCCCTGGGCTCCGCCCTTGCCGATTGTGTGGAAAACGGCGAGGTGGGGCGGCATTTCCGGCCGGAAGACAAACTCGGTGAAGCGGTACTCGAAGCTCGCTGATTAAACAAACCGACCGGCCAGGGGGCGGGCCGGTCGGAGTGTTTCCTTTGGGGGAGTCGGGAGGGTCAGGCTGCGGCCGGAAGCCGATCGCCCATTCGGTCGAGGATCCGCCGCAGCATCCGGGACACATGCATCTGGGAGTGGCCGATTCGCTCGGCGATCTCGGACTGGGTCAGCTCCTCCCGGAAGCGAAGCTGAATCACCATCTGCTCTTCGCCGCTCAGTTCGTCCATCGCGGCCCGGAGCATGATGCGGTTCTCGGCCGTCTCGAAATCCGAATCTTCGAAGCCAAGCCATTCCGCCGGTGAACTCTGATCACCCTCCGAGGTGCCGGGGGTCTGGTCGAGAGAAACCGGTTGGCGGTTGTGGCCGGCCTCGACGGCTTCGACCACTTCCTCGACCGGGCATCCCATCTCGTCAGCGATCTCGAAGACTGTGGGTTCGCGGTTGAGCTGGCTGGTCAGGTCTGAAACGACAGTGTCGATCTGGCCGATCCGGTCATAGAGGCTGCGGGGCAGGCGCATCGCCGAGGTCCGGTCGCGAAAGTGACGCTTGAGCTCGCCGGTGATGGTCGGGGAGGCGAAGGCGATGAACGGCACCCCGCGTTCCGGGTCAAACCGCTTCACGGCGTTGACCAGGCCGAGGCTGGCCACCTGGACCAGGTCGTCCAGGGATTCGGACTGGCTGCGGTACCTGATCGCCACGCTCTTGGCGAAGGCCAGGTAACGGTTGACCAGTTCCTCCGATGCGCGGGGGTCGCTGTCACGGCGGGCCCAGAGTTCGGCCTCGTCGGTCAATCCGATGATGCTGCTTGTTGTTTCCGCCCTGTTTAGAACCTTGCTGTCCATCGCTCAGCCTCTCTTTCTGGAGGAGTGCCCCTCCGGAGTTGCTGCCCTGGAACCCTCTTTTTCGGGGCCGTGCAGTGGTGCCTGATCGTTCGGGGAAACCGTAAGCAGCGACCGGTGAACTGTCCAGTATCCGAAACCTAAAGAAAGCCTTAAGTTTCCGAACGGCCTTCAGAAAGTGGCTTCAGAATTGGGTTTCGAGCCCCTGTTTTTGGCGCAACAAGTGGAGAACAGCCTGTTTCACAAAAAAGACAACAAAGTACGCAAGTGTTGCGCCCAGGGCGCGGAATTGATCGAAAATG
>JAIBCJ010000082.1 GCA_019694145.1 Solirubrobacterales bacterium
GACGGGGCTGAACGTGCGGCACCTTGAGTTTTTCGGGCTTGAGTTTTTCGGGTTACTGCCGCAGGGTCTTCAGGGCGCCCGACCACTTTTCGAGCGAATTCAGCATGCCGCCGGCGCTCTTTTCGTGGATCTCGGTGCCCTGGAGATTCCCCTGGTCATCGAGCAGCCCGGAAACCCCGGGGATCGGCACCATCTCCGGCACCGGCATCACCGACAGCTGGGTCAGCGTCGGCTTCAGGGCCTGGACCGCGCGGGCCCCGGCCCAGACTCCGCCGTAGCTGACAAAGGAGCAGGGCTTGTATGACCACTCGTGGTAGAGGTAGTCAATCGCGTTCTTGAGCGCCGGGGCCGGGGTCGCGTTGTATTCCGGGGTGACGAAGACGAAGGCGTCAGCCCGGTCGACGATCGCGCTCCACTTCTTCGTGTGCTCCTTTGTGTATTCGCGCCGGCCCGGCATGTTCGGCTCGTCCATGAAGGGGAGATCGAGCTCTTTCAGGTCGGCCACCTCGACCTCGAAGCGCTCGTCCGCTTCGGCGATCGGGACAAACCAGTTGGCGACGGATTCGCCGACCCGGCCGGGACGGACGCTGGCGATCACAATGAGAAGTTTGGTCATGGGCCGAGACTAGAGGTTGCAACCTCTAATACCCTTCGTCAGTTCCTGACCATGGACCAGCGCAGCCGACCGAAAAGCGACGAACGGATCGACCCCGACGACCTGGAGACCGCCCTCCGGGTGATCGGCCAGCTCGACCGGCTGCCGGCCGAACATCCGGATTCGGTCACCATCCAGCAAGCCGCGGCCGGTCTCTACAAGTCGGTCAAGAAACGGCGCAAGCTCGAGAAACGCCGGCAGGTACTCGAACACGACGCCGAAATAACTGCCCGGACGGCCACCGCCGCACCGGGGCGGATCGACGACGAGACGGAAGGGCTGCCGCTCGTCTCCAGCGCGAAGGGCGCCATCGCCGGCACCCTGATCGAGGCCCGTGCCTGTTACATCTGCAAGCAGCCCTTCCACCAGGTTGACGCCTTCTACCATCAGCTCTGCCCCGACTGCGCCGCCTTCAACCACGCCCGTCGTGACGCCCGCACCGACCTGACCGGCAAGCGGGCGCTCCTGACCGGCGGCCGGGCGAAGATCGGGATGTACATCGCCCTGCGCCTGCTTCGTGACGGCGCCGACACCACGATCACCACCCGTTTCCCCAACGACGCGGTGCGCCGGTTCCGGGCGATGAAGGACAGCGAAGAGTGGTTTGACCGTCTCCACATCGTCGGGATCGACCTGCGCGACCCGGGGCAGGTGGTCGACCTCGCCGACTCGATCGCGGCCGGGGGACCGCTCGACATCCTGATCAACAACGCCTGCCAGACGGTCCGCCGCACACCGGATGCCTACGCCCCGCTGATCCGGGCCGAAGCCGAGGAGCTCGAACCTGGCCCGGTCCCGGACATCGAGACTTTCGCCCGCCACGGCGAACATCACCTTCAACCGGCCCACCTCGAGGACGGCAATTCCCGGTGGGTCGGAAATCCGTCAGGGGAACCGGAAATCCGACCCACCCCGAATGCGGCCTCGCACTGGGCTCCGACACCGCATGCGATTGCGGCGATGGCACTGACCGCCGGTTCGGCTGACTTCGACCTGGTTGATTCCGGCCGGGCAATCGACGCCGGTGGACTTGTCCCCGATGTGGTTGACACGAACAGCTGGATCCAGCGGGTCAACGAGGTCGACCCGATCGAGCTGCTCGAGGTCCAGCTCTGCAACATGACCGCACCCTTCATCCTGATCAGCCGGCTGCGCCAGGCGATGGCCGACTCCCCGGCCAGACGGACCTACGTGGTCAACGTCTCGGCGATGGAAGGCCAGTTCTCCCGTGGCTACAAGGGCCCCGGCCATCCCCACACCAACATGGCCAAGGCGGCGCTCAACATGCTGACCCGGACCAGCGCCCAGGAGATGCTCGAGGCCGACGGCATCCTGATGACCGCGGTCGACACGGGCTGGATCACCGACGAACGCCCCCACCCAATGAAGAAGCGCCTGGCCGATGACGGCTTCCACGCCCCGCTCGACCTAGTCGACGGCGCCGCCCGGGTCTACGACCCGATCATCCGCGGCGAAGAAGGCGAAGACATCCACGGAGTCTTCCTCAAGGACTACAAGCCTTCGCCCTGGTGACCTCCGGTTGCGGGCGAGGTGGACATCGCTGCCCTGACTTGAGAACCTGCGGTCATGAGCCCCGAACCTTCCGGAGAAGTCGAACGAACCGCGGGCGGCCGCGACCTGATCCTGCGGCGGGACCTGCCGCTCGAACCTGATCAGGCCTGGGCCTGGATCACCGAGTCGGGGAAGACCGGCCAGTGGTTCGGTACCTGGACCGGCGCGGGGGAAGCCGGCGGTGAAATCGAGGTGACCATGGTCGCCGAGGAGGGCAACCCGAAGTCGGCGATGAAGATCAACGCCTGCGAGCCGGGCCGCTCCTACGAGGTGACCGGCTCGGATGAGTCCGGCGGCTGGAACCTGGAACTGAAGCTGGAGGAAGGGGAAGGCGGGACCAGGCTGACCTTCATCCACCACCTCGGTGAGGAAGACAAAGTCGAGATGATCGGGCCGGGCTGGGAGTTCTATCTCGACCACCTGCTGGCGGCAATCGAGGGAAACGAGAAGAAGGACTTCAGCGAGTACTGGCCCGCTATGGGGCCGTACTACGCGGAGCTTGGATGAACGGGAGCGACGGGACTTGAACCCGCGGCCTCTGGCGTGACAGGCCAGCGCTCTAACCAACTGAGCTACGCCCCCGTGAGGCGATCGGTCGAAACCGACCGGGCGGGCATTATCGCAGTCTCGAACGAACGGCGACATCTGACCCTTCCCGATTCCCGTTCCGGGGGCGTTTACCCACCGTTTGTGTGGTCAATCGCCCCCGGTTGCCGATCGTTTCCGGCGTTCGGGTTCTAGACTCGCGCCATGAGACTGGTCACGTATGCATCGGAGCGGGGCCCGCGGGCTGGAGTCCAGACCGACCAAGGCGTGATCGACGCCTGGGACCTGGTTGACGGCGAGGGCGCAAGCCTCAGGGAACTGATTGCCTCCGGCCGCCTCGACGAGGTCCGGACCGCGCTGGACGGGGGCGGTGGCGAACCCGTGATGCTGAGCCCGGGCGGAATACTCGCGCCGGTTCCCGATCCGGACAAGATCATCTGCGTCGGGCTGAACTACCGCTCGCACGCCGAGGAGACCGGCATGGAACTGCCGAAGGCCCCGACCATCTTCGGCAAGTACCGCAATGCCCTGGTCCCGGACGGAGCGAAGGTGACCCTGCCAGCCGCGAGCAGCAAGTGTGATTACGAGGCAGAGGTCGCCTTTGTGATCGGCCGGCGGGCAAGAGAGGTCAGCGTCGAAGATGCGCTCGACCATATCGCCGGCTACACCCTTCTCAACGACCTTTCGGCCCGCGACCTGCAGGGCCTGACCATGCAGTGGATGGCCGGCAAGGTCTTCGACGGCTCGGCTCCCTGCGGCCCCGCCCTGGTCACTCCGGACGAGGCCGGGCCGCATGACGGGATCGGCATCAGAATGCTGGTCAACGGCGAGGAGCGCCAGAGCTCGAACACCTCCGACCTGATCTTCAGCGTCCCGCAACTGGTCTCGACCCTTTCGAGCTGGATGACCCTGGAGCCGGGCGACATCGTCGCCACCGGAACCCCTTCCGGGGTTGGCCTGGCGATGGACCCGCGAACCTGGCTTGAAGACGGAGACGAACTGGTCGTCAGCTCGCCACAGCTGGGCGAGCTTCACACCACGATCGCCCGCTAGCAGGCTCAGGGGTGCTTGGCGCCGGCGATTTCGTTTCGGACCGGGGGCAGATCGGCGGAGAGCGGTGCGCTGAGCGGTGCCGATGAAGCGGACGCCCCGGCGGCCTTGTTGCGGCGGTGGGCAGCTGACCACCTGACCCTGACCGGACGGATCCGCATCAGGCGATTCCAGGTCCGGGTTCCGACCACGCCGTCGCCCGGCAGACCCCGCCTGGCCTGGAACCGGCGGACTGCCTTGTAGGTGCTGCGACTGAAGATCCCGGTCGGCTCCATCGAGTAGCCGGCCGCGATCAGATGCTGCTGCAGCCAGAGCACCTGGTCACCGCGATCTCCCTTCTCAAGCGTCACATGACCCGAGTAGGCCCGGTAACCGGACACCCGGCTCACCGGCCTGGCGAGGATCTTCCATTCGGCCGGGCTGGTTTCCTGCCAGGACCACCAGCTCGGCCGGGTGCCGTAGTTGAGCATGAAGCGGCGGTAGGCGAGCAGCTCCCGGGCACCGGGATCCTCGTAGGTCTGGCCAACCGGGAAGATCGGCCGCTTGTAGATGCTGTTCTGCTCCCAGGTGATCTCCAGCGCGGTCCGCACCGAATCCCCGATCGTGTGCCAGTAGACCTGCGGCACATTCGCATTTGCCGCCCCCGGGCCGAGAAAGACCGAATAGGGGTAGCCCGGGTGGTAGTTGGCGTACGGGAAGCCTGCGAGCCCGATCGGGAAACGGCGTCCGACCCGTTGGCGAAGGGAACGGATGTACCAGTCGGCGGCAGCGTAGGCGCCTTCGAATTCGGACTCGGCGTCGATCACGAAGCAGTCCGCCCCGCGCCGCTTGGCGACGGCCGAGATCTTCGCTTCGGCGATCGGCCGCCTGCCGTAGATGTACTGCCAGCCGCAGACCTTGAGCCCGGCCCGGTGAAAACGCCGGACGACGGGCCGGTTGAACTGGCTCCAGGCGTCGACGCCGTCACCGGACTTAATGTAGAGCGTGCCGATGTGGGCCCGCCGGGCCTGGCGGATGATCGAACCGATGTTGCCACCGTTGGAATCGTCGATGTACCAGATCCACATCGCTGCCTTGTTGAAGGGAGCGGTCGCCGCCCTCGTCGTCGTGGACGGGATCGTGAGGCCGGCGTTGGCCTTGCCGGGATCCGGCTGGGAAAGCGTGAACAGGACCGGCAGCAGCAGGAGCATCAGCCCGAAGCGCCGGCGGAAAGTCGATGTCATCAGGGTCTGGAACACGGTTGATGGCTGATCGGAGCGGATTCAGCCTCGCAGGAGAACCCCCGGCAAGCGGCGGCCTCGGACCCGCAAGCAAGCTTTCTTTCATTTCACCTCCCTGCCCTGTAGCCTGCGGGGCAGGGAGAAGTTCAAACTCTGTTTGGGAGGAATCAAAGGATGCGTCGTTACCTCGTTCTGCTGGCGGCTCTGCTTGCCGGAATGTTCATTGTCGGCGGAGTTGCAGACGCTGCCGGCAAGCAGGTGAAGCCAGCCAGGCCTTCGGTCAAGATCCTGACCCCGGCGTCAAGCCAGCTCGCCAAGGGCACCGTCAGGATTCAGGTCAAAGCGAACAAGGGGGCGAAAGTGCGCCTCTCGGCAATCGCCAGATCCTTCGACACGCCCAACCAGCGTCTCTTCACGAACCGCACGCTCTACCTGCGCAAGAAGGCGGGCATGGCGATCAGCATGAGCCTGACTCCGGAGGCAAAGGCCACCGCGCGGACCTGTCAGGCCCTGACCCTGATCATCACTGCGAAGAACGGGAAGAAGACGACCAGGGTCACGAGGTCGGTCAACCGGGATCTCGGCGACTGTCAGCTCAGCCCGGTCGATCTGAGCCGGGCTGCCGACTGCGACTTCATCGCCGAACCGAAGGAAGGCATGTGCATGCTGCCCTTCCCCGACGATTACTACACGGTCGAGGACGAGTCCAGCCCGACCGGCAAGCGAATCCATTTCACCGACGCCGGCATGCCGGTTAACGCTGTGAACGAGCCGATCTCGGCGGCCAGCTACGACCTTTCGGACGGGTTCAGCCAGGGCCAGGGCATCGTCGTGAAGATCCCGGGGGTCGAGTCCCAGGCCGCGGTTGACGCGAATGACTTCGTGCCGATCAACCACATCGGTCAGTACGCCGACAAGAACCAGAAGGCGGTCGTGATCAACGCCGACACCGGCGAGCGCCATCCGATCTGGGTCAACATCGACGCCAACGCCGGTTCCGACCAGGACCGGGTGCTGGAGATCAAGCCCGCCGTCAACTTCGACGAGAAGGGCCACTACATCGTCGCCCTGCGCAACCTCGTCACTGCCGCCGGCAAGCCGATCGCGGCGCCGACCGCCTTCCGCTACTACCGGGATCAGATCCGCTCCAGCCAGAAGCCGATCAATGATCGCCGGGCTCATTTCGAGCAGATGTTCGAGACCTTGAAGCAGGCCGGAATCAAGCGCCGGGACCTCTACCTTGCCTGGGACTTCACCACCGCCAGCAACGAGAACAACTACAAGCGGGCGCTGAGCATGCGCAACCGTGCCTTCGCCGAACTCGGTGACACGAACCTCGGCGACCAGATCGTCCAGGGCTCGGCTCCGCAGTTCACGATCGACAGCGTCCAGGTGCTTCCCACCGGGGACATCGCCCGCAAGATCAAGGGCCACTACACGGTTCCCTGCTTCCTTGAACCGTCCTGCGGTCCCGGCGGAACCATGAATCTCGACGCCAACGGCCTGCCCTCGCGCAATGGCAACTACACGGCGAACATGGAATGCATCATTCCCCGGGTCGCGGTCCAGCCCGGTGCCGAAAAGACCCGGCCGATGGTCTTCGGCCACGGCCTGTTCGGTGATGCCTCCGGCGTCAACGGCGGCCCCAACCCGCCGCTGGCCCAGAAGGGCATGACGATCTGCGGCACCGACGAGATCGGCATGTCCAACTCGGATGTGGTCCAGGTGATGACCAGCGCCCTGCAGAACCTGTCGCACTTCAACGTGCTCGCCGACCGGCTGGCCCAGGGCCTGATCAACGAGCTGTTCCTGGCCCGTCTGATGTACCACCCGAATGGCCTCGGCACCGCTCCGGCCTTCCAGGACGGTGACGGTTTCACGGCCGGACAGTCGCTGATCAAGACCGATCACGTCTACTACATGGGCGCCAGCCAGGGCGGGATCATGGGCGGTCCGCTGACCGCGCTCTCGCCCGACTTCACCCAGTCCTCGCTGCTGGTCGGTTCGATGAACTACTCGGTGCTGCTGCCGCGTTCAATCGACTTTGACCTCTACTCGGCGATCCTCTACCCGTCCTACCCGGGCGATCTGGCCCATCCGCTCCTGTTCCAGCTGATGCAGATGCTCTGGGACCGCAGCGAGCCCAACGGTTACGCCCACGTGATGACCGACAACCCGCCGCCGGACACCCCCGAGCACAAGGTCACCCTGATGATCGCGGTCGGCGACCATCAGGTCTCCAACTACGCCTCGGAAGTGATGGCCCGGACCCTCGGCATGAGCACCAACCAGACGCCGGTCGATGAAGGACGCTGGCCCGATTACGACATCCTCTGGAACGTCCCGAGGCTGTCCGCGTCCGACTATCCGTTCCACGGCAACAACGTCATCTACTTCGATGGTGGACCGCCGCGACCGGAGCCGGGCAATCCGTCGAAGACGATCGGCACCGACGTGCCCCCCTTCGCCAACGTTCCGAACCGTTCGGCCCAGGATCCGCACGGAGCTCCCGGCGGGGCCAGCGTCGCGGTCGAAATGACCTCGACCTTCCTGCAGCCGAACGGCTACATCAGTGACGTCTGCTCACCCCACGCCTGCTACGGCGACGCCTGGGACGGCAGCCTGCCGTAACCGGCAGAAACGGATTCCGAGAGAAAGCCCCGGTGCGGAAACGCCCGGGGCTTTCGCTTTTCAGGGGACCGGGCGGTAGATCATCCGGTTGCCGAGGAGCTGCGAGACCGTGACCAGCCGGTAACCCCGCCCGCGGAGCCCGTCGATGATTCCGGGCAGCGCCTCCACCGTCTGGCTGCGGGGGCCGCCGCCATCATGCATCAGGACGATCGACCCTGAATGCGCGTTACCGAGGACGTTCGACTTGATGTACCCGGCACCGGGCAGCTTCCAGTCGGTTGTGTCGACATCCCAGTCGACAACCTTCATCCGGGCCGCCCGGGCCGAGGCCACGAGCGAGCTGCTGACCGCGCCGTAGGGCGGTCGGAACAGGCAGGGCCGGAAGTGGGTCGCCTGGATGATGCTCCGGTTGGTGTGACGGATGTCGGAGCTGACCGGAAGCAGGGCGTGGTCATAGCTGTGATTGCCGATCTCGTGGCCCAGCGCCAGAACCCGTCGGGCGTATGACGGATACCTGGTTACCTGCTGGCCCAGCATGAAGAAGGTCGCCTTGACTTCCTTGCGCTTGAGGATGTGAAGGACTTCCGGGGTGTAGTCGCTCGGACCGTCATCGAAGGTCAGGGCCACTCGCTTGCCGCCGCGCGGGCCGTTTCGCACCAGCTCGCCGTTGCCACCCGTGCAGCCGACCACCCGGATCGGCCGAAGCCGGTAGACCGCACGCTTTTTCGGGGGGAAGTACGAAAGGCATTCTTCGGTCGGCCTCGCCTTCGGCCCGGACGGCGGGCACTCGCCGGAATGGTCGGCGATCCGCCACGCATAGTTCCCGGGAGGCAGACCGGCAGCCGCCGGGTCGAAAGTGGCGACGAGTTTCAGCTGCCCGACCCTTTTCACTTCTGCCCGGATCACCTTGCTCGAACGCACCCGGCCGGCCTCCGAAGTCCGTGAGACGCCAAGCACCCGGTAGGTGCGGCTTCGCCCGCCGAGGCAGATCCGCACGATCGTGGTCCCGCCGCGGGGATTCATCTGCAGGCAGAGATAGCGGTGGTTGCCGTTCGCGAAGTCGGGCCGGCGGTCAAGCCTGCCCAGGTTCACCTTCTGGCTGGTCCTGATCTGGACGATCAGCGAGCTCCCCTTCTGGGACAGCCTGGAAGAGCGAATCGGGTTCTGGTCGGCGCTGCTGGCGTGAGAAGGGATGAGAATCGCCAGCCCTGCGATGAGCAGGAAGAAGAACAGCAGTGAGACCTGTTGGCGAAGCCTGTCCCCCGACCGAAATATGCCTGACGACCGGGTCATGATGCGCTCCCAGTATAGGCTCCGGCGTGGCCTTCCCGAGTCGGCCGTCTGCCGTCATGAATCCGTCAACCGCCCTCAAGTCCGGCCTCGTCATGCTCGCCCTGGTGGCGGTGCTGGCGGTGCTGCTCGCCGTGGCGCTGCCGAAGTCATTCTTCGAGGACTGGGGCTGGTTCTCCGGCCCGGCCGCACTGTTTCTCTGCGCCTTCGGCACGGCCCGGATCCTCGGCCTGCCGGTTGGCCGCACGCTGCTCGGGGTGTTCATCGCCGGCATCCCCGGCCTGATCGGCGTGGTCACGGGAGTCCACTGGCTCGGCACCCTGCTCGCCGTGCTCACCTTCGCCGTCTGGTGCGGCTACGGCCCGGAACCCCGCCGCGCCTGAAGGTTCAGGTGCCGGCGCTCACCGGCCGCCGGGCACCGGAGGCATGACCAGCTCGACGATCACGGCCCGGTGATCGGTGCCCGCGACCTTCTCCACGTCGTACTGACTGAACGAAATGCCCTTTTCGGCCAGCACATGGTCGAGGGTCACGGGCAGTTTCCATTCGATCCGCGACGGCCAGGTCGTAACCAGGCCGCTGCCGGTCACCTCGGCGGCGTCGCGGTAGCCGGTGTCGATCAGGTCGCGAAGGTTCCTGTGATCGAGAGTCGCGTTGAAGTCCCCGGCCAGAACCAGGGGCAGCCTGGCGCTGGAGGCTTCCGGCAATGACTTGTACTCGGAGGCCCACTGCGAGGTCCGGGCCGGCGTGGTCGGGGCCATCGGGTGAACCGAGACGAATTCGATCGGGATAGAGGCGGGAATCCGCACGTCGGCCACCGGCTGGTGGAACTCGGCGGTCAGACTTCCCCGGTCGACCAGCGGCCAGCGGGAGTAGATGCCTCCGCCGGACGCTTCGGTCCCCGGCTGAAGGATCCGGTGGGGATAGTCGGTCGCGAAGCCGGCCCGGTCGAGCCCGGAGGCTTCTGCCGGGGTCAGTTCCTGAACCGCGACGAGGTCGACGTCCCGGACCCGGGCGAGCTCGGCGATTTCATCGGCGTGGGCGTACCCGACCCCGAGGTTGATCGTCATCACCCGCACCGGTTGACCGCCCGGGACGGTCTCCGGCCCGCCGATCTCCCGCGGCAGGACGGCCAGGGCGAGAGCCAGGCAGGCGATCAGCAGGAACCCCGCCGCCAGCCAGCGTCGGCAGAGCACGACGATCAGGAGGGCGATCAGCGAGAGCAGCAGAATGTACGACGTGTAGGCGAGAAGCTGAACCAGCGGGAAGCCGCGTTCCAGACCACCGGTACGGACGATGGCCCAGAGCATGAAGAAGATGGTCAAAAACCAGCAGATCTCCGAGACCCAGACCCGCCGCCTCCGGCCCGCTCGCTCTTGCTCGCCGTCTTCCAAGCCGGGAATTATCCCGACATCGCGGATGGTTCAGCCCGATCCGGGATTCGGGGCTAAGCCTTGCCGTTGCGCTCGCGATGGTCGCAGCCGGGCCAGCAGCAGGGCCGGCGCATGCCTTCCTCGAGCTCTTCCCTGGTCCGGCGGATCCGCCGTTCCCGGGTTTCCTGCTTCTTCGCATCCTCGACCCAGCAGATGAACTCGTTGCGGGCCAGCGGCGTGATGTCCTTCCACGCCGCAAGCGCC